>JAEZXC010000116.1 GCA_023442845.1 Actinomycetes bacterium
ACGTGACGACGCCGGGAACGGATTCGCTGACGGGCTCGCCAAGCGCGGCCCAGGTGGTCGTCACATCTGCGACCTCGACGCGCAGCATGAAGCGCATGCGGTCAAGATGGGCCGCGAGCGCAGGGGCCGTCTCGGTGATGAGCCACGTGGTCTCGCCGTCGTCAACTGCCGAGGCCACATGCTCAATGCGGCCCTTGGGGCTGAGAATCATCAGTTCAGTCGAGACACCGGGGGCGAGGTTCGCGACCTCTTGAGTACTCAGGGAGTTGAGCCAACTGAGACGATCCGGCCCCGTCACCGTGATGACACCAAGGTGAGACTGGTCGACAACCGCCGCACCGGCAGCGAGTGCTCGTTGCTCCGCCGTCGGGTCCCCGTAATGCCACGCAACCCCGGCGTCGGCCCCGTCAGCGGGCACCGCGCCCGGGCGGCTGAGGAGTGGGGAGGTGGTCAGTACGTCAGTCATATGGGGTGAACCGTTCTGAGGGCCTTACTCTTCCGCTGGCAGGCGCACCATGCGTCCGGACACATAACTTTGCAGTTCGTTTCCGAAGGCAGCGATGTCGAAGGCGAACATCAGTTCGCCATGCACGTGACCATAAAGACGGGTGGCGCCACCGACATCCGGAGCGGAACTCGAGCGGGCCATGAGGTCCGTTGCGAGGTCGATACGTCCATTGCCCACCACGCCGAGGTAGAGCGCAATGGAGCCTGACGCGTCGGCAAGGAGCAATTCGACGGGGAACTGGTTCTCGCCTACCTCGACACCGTCCGGCACCACCGGTGGCACGCGCCAGTAACCGGTTTCGGACGCCCACACGGTGCCTTCTTCGCCATCTGCGCCCACTGTGGTGAGCGTTGCGCGGTAGATGAGGTAGGGCCCGCCGTCGTGGTCAAACGTGACATCGGCGCGGACGTCGGTGCGGGGGATACCGGGGTACTCGAGAACACCCGGCCCGGACCACGCGCCAACGAGCCATGCAAGGGGGTAGATCTCAGGAGCGAGATCTGTGGGGATCGTGAACGTCACCGCTTAGGAGCCTTCACGACGCGCCACATAACAACTCCAACAACCCAGGCGGTCACAAGAAACGCAACTCCGGCGAGGGCGGTAAAGGTGGCTTCGAGTCCAGTCATGGTGCCTCCATCCTAGGCACACTGTTGCCCGGTGACGAGGTCCCAAGCGGCGCTAATACACAAGCGCCGTTGTGTCAGGCGCGGTGGCTTCTTCAACAAAGGTCGCCGCGCCCGCTATGCGAACGCCATCGATCACGTCGTGTGGCCCAATGTCACGGCGCTGAGCACATTGAGTGCACAACGTGAGGGTGCCGCCAGCAAGCACCGCGTCGCGCAAATCGAGCAGCGATGCGGCGTGTGGCAAGTGAACATCTTCCGTTCCAGGCAGGGCATAGATCGACGCCTCGCCGGTGAGCCACACGCTCACCTCTTTGCCCGCGGCGAGGGCGGTCGCCGCAACCGTGAACGCCTGGACCAGCGCCTCCGAACGTTCCGGACCCCACGTCACCTTGACGACAAGGCTCGACATGTCACGCCGCCTTCGTGGTGGCCCGCTTGAAGAGCAAGTAGATCTCGCAGCCAAGGCAGTAGCCAAAGATGCCATTGAGGAAGGAGGCGACTGTCACCATGCCGAAGAACACGTAGAAGCCGACGCCGACGCCAAGAAAGCCCAGTACCAGCCCAGCTACTGACATCGCGAAGCCCATCTGCTGGGCAAAGCGCGGCGGGCGGAAACTCTCGGTCTCCTCCGGTTCGCCAATGCGCGGGCGAATGAGCAGGCGGAATAGGAAAGACTGCAGCGTCAGCTGTGGTCCCACCAACGCCCCCGGCATGAAAAGCGTAACCAACGCTGCGGCGAGCACCAGGCCCGTTGTGGTGGGACCAAACGCGAGCGTGGCGGTGGCAAGCACGAAGGTAATGAGCGCGCCAAAGCGGTAACCGCGCGGGTCGATCTGGATGTCTGGGGAAGACGACACGACAGCTCCTTACGTCGTGTGCAGTCTACGGCGGAGGTTTAGATCTCGTACTCGTGAGGGCGTGGGAGCGCGTCGAGGGCCTCGCGGGCGCTCGCTTCAGTGGGGGCCCCGTTCATGCGCGAGATCACGACACCGTCCGAGTCCAGCAAGAGGGTGGTTGGCGTGCGCATAATGTCGAGCCGGCGGGCAAGGTCAAGGTGTTCCGTCGCGTCGATCTCGAGATGAGTGACGCCCGGGTAATCCTCTGCCACACGGAGCAAGAGGCGCTTGGTGGGTGGGCACTTCGCGCACACGGGAGTCGAAAACTGGACGAGTGTTCCTCTTGGCCCGCGTGGTCCGCCTAGTTCCGCGGGCGTGAGAGCACCCGCTGCCACGACGTCGCGCACCACACCTTGGCGTCGGCTCCACCACACATATCCGGCCGACGCCACAGCAAGGATGGCGGCGATCAGCACAAGGCGAAGCAGCATCAGCCCACCAAGAGACGCCCGCCCAGGTACACGAGCACGCCGGACGCAAGGATGGGGGTGACGCCGGCGGCGATCGCGGCCAGCGGGGATCGCGGCGTCGGCTCGCGTTCGCCGAGTTCAGTGACGAGGAGCACGGCGGCCGACGCTGCGGCGCCCACGAGGATGCCCGTGTACCAGCCGATCGACGGGAAAACGAAGCCGAGCGCAATGCCGCCGCCGATGCTCGCCACAACGGCGATCACTGCATTGATCTGAGAGTTGTGGGTGACGATTGTCGCGACGGCGGCGATCGCAAGGCACGCGGCACCGGCCACCACGAGGTCATCAGCGCCCGGCGTGCGGGCTGACGCCACCCAGGCGGCCGACGACACGGCCACCATCGCGCCAGCCATCATGCCGGTGACCGACGTGATTGCACGCCCAGGCGGGGAGGGGAAGAAGACCTCGGCGGCGAGCGCGAGGAGCACGGCGGCCGCGGCGGCCGCGACGGCGTATCGCAGGTACGGTTCACCGCGGCCAAGGCCAACGGCCAAGATCGAGATCAAACCGGAAGCGCCGATGATCGCACTCGAGACACGGCGGCGGTATACGCGGAGTAGACGCGGCCAGCCGAATGCCGCAATGGCGACAAGTCCCGCGACGCCGATCGCAAGGTAGCGTGTGCCGAGCAAACTGGTGCCCGCGATGACGGCAGCGGCAGCGGAGGTGGCTGCGGCACGCGTCAACGGGTTCACGCGCGTAAGTCTCGCACGAGTGCTCGCGCTAAAGTGAAACCCATCGGAGGTTCGCATGGCCGATCTACTGGTGCTGACTCCGTCTACGGACGGTGCAACAGCAGTACTTCCCGCGCTCGCGCTCCTGAGCCATCGCACCCGCGTGGTCGCACCCGAACCGGCAGCAATGCTCGATGCGTTCGAAGCAGACGTCCTTGTCATCGACGCCCGCTTTGACCTCGCCGAGGCACGCAACAACTGCCGACTTGTTCAGGTGACCGGCGTCACCGTGCCGCTTCTGCTCGTCCTGCGCGATGGCGGCATGTCGATCGTCACCGCTGAATGGGGCGCCGACGACGTTGTCCAGGCCGACGCTTCCCCAGCCGAGGTGGAGGCGCGCATCCGGTTGCTCATTGGCCGGGCGTCACTCGTCGACCCGCTTGAGAAGGCGGCCGAGTACTCCTCAGGAGAACTCACTGTGGACGTTGGCGGTTATACGGCCCGATTGCGCGGCCGCCCGCTTGACCTCACGTATAAGGAGTTCGAGCTGCTGAAATACCTCATGCAACACCCTGGCCGTGTGTACACGCGCGACCAGTTGTTGCAAGAGGTGTGGGGCTTTGACTACTACGGTGGCACGCGCACGGTCGACGTGCATGTGCGTCGCTTGCGCGCCAAATTGGGCGCCGAGCATGAGCAGCTCATCGGCACGGTGCGCAACGTCGGCTACCGCTTCGATCCCTTGCCCACCAAGCAAAGCGCCGATACGACTGGCACCTCGCAACCCGCGAACGCCTAACGTCGGCCGCTTCTGTGTCACCCGAAAGTCAACCGCATGGCCCCCACCCGCGCCGCCCGCCTCTTTAGCCGTCTCACACCGTCGACCGAGCGATCCATTTCCGACGTCCTCCGCACTGAGCGGGCCGGTGGTGTGCTCTTGCTCGTGGGCGCCGTCGCTGCACTCATCTGGGCAAACTCGCCTGGCGGCGACGGCTACGAGTCGCTGAAGGACACCGTGGTTGGCCCGAGTGCGCTCCACCTCGACCTCAGTCTCGCGGAGTGGGCAAAGGACGGCCTGCTGGCGATCTTCTTCTTTGTGGTCGGCCTCGAACTGAAGCGGGAAATTGTTGCGGGAGAACTGCGCCGCCCTTCGACGGCGATCGTGCCGATTGTCGCTGCGGTGGGTGGCATGGTGGTCCCTGCCTCGCTATATCTCGTGATGAACTCTCTGAGCGACACCGGATCGAATGCGGGCTGGGCGGTGCCCGTCGCAACGGACATTGCCTTTGCCGTCGCGTTGCTTGGCCTCGTGGGCCGGTGGTTGCCTACGGCGTTACGCGCGTTCCTCCTCACCCTCGCAGTGGTAGATGACCTCTTGGCGATCATCGTGATTGCCGTGTTCTTCACCGACACTCTCGCGATGGGCTGGCTCGGCGCAGCGGCCGTGTGCGTTGTGGTCTTCTGGTGGCTGCTACATCGCGGGCACAGGAGCCCGTGGCTGCTTATCCCTCTTGCCTTGCTGACGTGGGGCTTCATGCATGCCTCGGGCGTGCACGCCACGATCGCAGGCGTGGCGCTCGGCATGGTGGTGCCCGCTGTTGCTCGCCCAGGCCAACACCACAGCCTCGCTGAGCACTGGGAGCACCTGTGGCGGCCCGTCTCCGCGGGTATCGCAGTGCCGATCTTCGCGCTATTCGCCGCCGGCGTGGCGATCGATGGCGACGTGGTGGCCGACGCTGTACGCGACCCCGTCGCTCAGGGCGTCGTCGTGGGGCTCGTCATTGGTAAGCCCATTGGCATCCTGCTCTTTACCTTCCTCGTCGCCACCTTCACACGTGCCCAACTTGACCGCGGCCTCAGTTGGTGGGACGTGCTTGGAATGGCATGCCTGGGCGGCATCGGGTTCACGGTGTCGCTCCTCATTGGCGACCTCGCGTTTGCGGGCGAGCGCGTCATGGAAGTGAAGATGTCGGTGCTGACAGGCTCACTCGCTGCGGCCTTCTTCGGCTCCGCCATCCTGCTGTGGCGTGACCGCCACTACCGCAGAGTCTTTGAGAGTCGCTCAACTCCTGCCGAGGAGTCAGCGCCCACTTCCGGCTGACGGGCACAGCGCCGCAATTTCGCAGCCGCTGCAGTCCGGCCTGCGCGCCGTGCAACGGCGACGGCCATGAAAGATGACCCGGTGTGACCAGAGCGTCCACTCCTTGCGCTCAATAAGCGCATTGAGGTCGCGCTCCACTGCCACCGGATCCTCGTTGACAGTAAGTCCGAGGCGCCGAGCAAGCCGGCCCATGTGCGTGTCAACGGTGATGCCGGGCACGCCAAACGCGTTGCCGAGAACCACGTTCGCCGTCTTGCGCCCCACCCCGCGCAACTCCACCAAGTCGCTGAGGCGGCCCGGGACCTCGCCATCGTGACGCTCAACAATGTCGCGCGAAAGTTCGAGCAAGCTCGTCGCCTTCGACCGGAAAAAGCCGGTAGGCCTGATGAGGTCCTCAAGACTGTCGCGTGAAGCGCCCGCCATCGCCACGGCGTCGGGATAATGCGCGAACAATGCGGGAGTCACTTGATTGACCCGCACGTCGGTGCACTGCGCACTGAGAACCGTCGCGACGAGTAACTGAAATGGCGTCTCGAAATCGAGTTCGCACGTCGCTTCGGGGTAGGTGAGCGCAAGCTCGCGGTTGATGCGGCGAGCACGGCGCACGAGAGCTGTTGACGGTTCTTCACCCGCAACGGCAACCGGGAGGGCGGAGCGCGCAGCCATGACCCCCACTGTAGGCGGCGCCGCGCCGCGCATCGGCCTCAAGGTGACCCGGGCGCGAGCCGATACAGCAGGCGGACAGACGGCAGCCGAGACGGAGGGTGGTGCGCCAGATGACGATGCTTGACGTGCGCCTTGCGCAACTGCGCCACCAGCGTCGGGAAATGCGCCGTGAACTCGCCCGAATCCGTTGGTGGGCGCGGCTCCTGCAAGCCCGCCGCGACCTTCTTGTCGCACGAATCGCCTTTCCCGGCGAGACCGGTGCCGTCGATCTGGACGCCGCATGGGAGGCCCTTGCGGCCGACGCCCCCACGTCAGCAGAACTCTCGGCAGCGGTGTGGGACGTTCACGAGGAGGGTATTCCCGGTAGCATCGAGCGCATCGATGCACTTGCCGCGCGCCTTGCTTCATATGAGGCCCGGGTAAGTGACAACCTGGAGACTGTGACGGCAGACGTGGTGAGAGCAATGGGAGAGGCGCATCGCGCGTCCGTGAGGCCGAAGGTGAGCCATGGCTGAGAATCCTCGTGAAGAACAGCTGCTGCGCTCTGCGCCGCTCTTTGGTGGGATGGACGCGGAAAACGCGCGGTCACTCATCGCGACCATGACGCGGCGAGAGGTGTCGCGCGGCGAAACGATCTTCCGCGAAGGCGACGACGGCCACGCCATGTACGTCATTGTGCGAGGCAAGGTGAAATTGGCCCGGACGGCCCGCGACGGTCGCGAAAACCTGCTGGCACTTCTTGGTGTGGGCGACATGTTCGGCGAACTGAGTGTCTTTGACCCGGGACCGCGCATGTCCCGTGCTCACGCGGTTGAGGACTCCGTTGTGTACGAACTGCCCAAAGACACTCTTGACGAGTGGCTCGATAGCCACCTCGATATGAGCCGTCACATGCTGCGGGCACTGGCTCAGCGCATCCGCCGCACGTCAAACACGATGGCGGACCTCATCTTCTCTGACGTGCCTGGCCGCGTCGCAAAGGCAATTCTCGACCTTGGTCACCGGTTTGGACGCATGGAACGTGGGCACGTCACGGTGCGTCACGGCCTCACCCAGGAGGAGTTGGCGCAACTCGTCGGGGCCTCGCGTGAGACGGTCAACAAGGCGCTCGCAGACTTCGCTTCGCGCGGGTGGATCGACGTCCACATTGGCGCGGTTGAGGTGTACGAACCCGAACGGCTGCGGGCGCGCTCGCGTTGAGAGCGTTTCCTCTTTAAGGGTGGCTGTTTAGGCGCGCACTGCGACGGTGAGTTCGACCTCGACCGGCGCTCCCAACGGCAGCGAGGACACACCGACTGCGGAACGAACGTGAATGCCCGCGTCGCCGAAGATGTCCGTCATCAATGCCGACGCCGCGTTCATCACGGCCGGCTGACCGCCAAAACCCGGGCCAGACGCGACATAGCCCACGACGCGCACAACCGACTCGATGTTGTCGATGCCGCCTGCAGCGTCGGCCGCTGCGGCGACGGCATTGAGCGCCGCCTGACGCGCGCAATTGGCAGCGATCTCCGGTGCCACCGTCTCGCCAACGATGCCCGTCGCGATGAGGACACCCTCGATGAAAGGCAGCTGGCCTGAGGTCGAGATGAGGTTGCCATGGCGGAGAGCGGGAACGTAGGCGCCCACGGGCACGGCAACCTCCGGCAACGTGATCCCCGCTGCGGCAAGCCGTTCGGAGTGGCTCACGGAAGGGCTCGCTTCAAATAAGCGACGAGTCCGCCGGTGGGGCCTGTAATCACCGTCACCAATTCCCAGCCATCTGCACCCCACTGATCCAGGATCTGCTTGGTCGCATGCTCGATGAGCGGAACAGTTGCGTACTCCCATTTGGTCATGGCATGAGAGTAACCCCCCGGAACCGTGAGCGCCGCTCACACGTTGGCAGGACGGTTCAGGCCGCTCACCACGTAAGGTTCTCCCATGGGTTTGTTTACTGCCGACCGCGCGCGACGCGACGGGCGGGTCACCTTGCTGCAACTGGTGACGTCGCTGTTGGGCTTCATGTTGTTCTCGGTGATGGGCGGTGTGCTCATTGCTGGCCTGGCGCTACCAGCCGTCACGGTTGCTGGCCAGGCGGTCAACGGAACTGCCGAACTCTTTGAGGCACTTCCCGAGGAGTTCAACCAAACCACCCTGCCTCAGGCGTCGAGCATTTATGCGAGCGACGGCACCACCCTGCTCGCGACCTTCTACAACCAGAACCGTGAAGTGGTTCCGCTTGAGGAGATCTCGCCGTGGATGCAAAAGGCGCAAATTGACGTTGAGGACAAGCGTTTCTGGTTGCACCACGGCGTCGACGGTGAGGGCCTGCTTGCCGCCGCCAAGGACAACCTCGGTTCGGACTCGACCCGTGGCGCGTCGACGATCACGCAGCAGCTGGTGAAGAACACGCTGATCCAGGCCGCTGAGAACATCGAAGATGAGGCCGAAAGGCAAAAGGCCATCGACGAGGCGACCGAGCCGACGCTGCCCCGCAAGATCCGCGAGTGGCGCATGGCCATGGCCTACGAAGACAAGTTGAACAAGGAGTACGGCACCGAGTGCTCCGGAGAAAACCCCGGCGTTGATTGCGGCAAGGAACAGGTGCTCGAGCAGTACCTCAACATCGCGCAGTACGGACCGCGCGTGTACGGCGTTGAGGCCGCCGCCCAGTTGTACTTTGGTGTGTCGGCCAAGGAGCTCGACGCGATCCAGTCCGCGACCATCGCCGGAATCACGCAGAACCCGAGCCGCTGGGACCCCCTGCGCTTCCCGGAACAGGCCGAAGAGCGTCGGAATATTGTGCTGCAGCGCATGTTCGAGCAAAAGCACCTCACGCTCGCTGAATACACGACGTACAAGAACACGCCGCTGGAATCGACGCTGAACCCCACGAGCCCGAAGTTCTCGTGTGCCGCATCCGATCTCGCGCCGTTCTTCTGCGACTACGTGACCCGGGTCATCACGAAGCACGAGGTGTTCCGGGGCGAGGGCAAGCGACTCCTCTTCAACGGTGGTCTTCGCATCATCACGACGCTCGACGTCGACATGCAGACGTACGCGAATGACTCGGTGCGCAAGCACGCCCCCATCGACGACCCGTCCGGCATCGAAGACGCGCTTGCCGCGCTCGATGTCAAGACCGGCAACATCGTTGCGATGGCACAGAACCGCTACTTCGACCCGACCTCAAAGGCGCCGTACTCGACGGCCATTAACTTGTCGGTGTCGCGCGACCTCGGTGGTTCGCGAGGCTTCTCGCCTGGATCGTCGTTTAAGCCCGTGATCCTCGCAGCCTGGCTCGACTCGGGGCGCGCGCTACGTGAGTACGTGTCCGGTTACCAGCGCACGTACACCGACGGCGAGTTCCGTGCGTGTGGGGCGCCGTACACGCCGCTTCGCTGGAGCCCCGGCAACGTGGAGGCCTCCGAGAACCGTCAGACGTCGGTCCTCGACGCCACTGCCTACTCCGTCAACACCGCTTACGTGTCGATGGCGCATGCGCTCGACCTGTGTGAGGTCCGAGACATGGCGGTCGCGCTTGGCTTTGAGCGCGCTGACGGCGCAGAGATCGAGACAGTGCCATCCATTTCGCTTGGTACGCAGAACGCCTCGCCG
>JAEZXC010000022.1 GCA_023442845.1 Actinomycetes bacterium
AACTGCCGCGAACTGACGGGACCATTGTTTGAGAACGTCGACACGGTCTCTGCAGCGCGCGACATGGACGTGATCCGCTACGTGCTCGGTGATGACGCGTTGCACTTCCTCGGCTTCTCCTATGGCACCCAGCTTGGCGCGACCTATGCGGAGATCTATCCCGAAAACGTCGGCCGCGTGGTGCTCGACGGGGCAGTGGACTTCTTGCTTCCCGGCGAGGAGCAGTCCCTCCAGCAAGCGCAGGGTTTCGAGAACGCGCTGACGAACTTCCTCACGTGGTGCCTTGAGCAGTCGAACTGCCCGCTTGACGGCCCGGTTGACAACGCGCGGGCCCAGATCGGCCAGATTGCGCGCAGCGCCCTTGAGACTCCGTATCCCTCGGCCGGAAGCCAGATGGTCAACGGCAACACGATGGTCTACGGCATTGTGGTGACGCTCTACGCCGAGGAGTCCTGGCCCTACTTGCTCCAGGCGCTCGAAGAGGTGGTCGAGTATGACACGGCAGGCATCTTTGGCTACCTTGCCGACTTCTACCTCGACCGCAACTCGGAGACCGGAGAGTACGAAGGAAACTCGATGCCGGCCTTCACCGCCGTCAGCTGCCTCGACGCGCCGCCGGATGAGGAAGAGTGGGACATCGTGAAGCAGCGGGATTTTGTGCGCGATGTGGAGGCCGTGTCACCCACCTTTGGCTGGTGGTTCTCTGGCGCGGGTAGCTGCGAGGGGTGGCCGTTCGAGGCGCATGAGGTTGTGACGAGCTTGGATAACGCGAAAAGTGCCGCGCCCATGTTGGTCGTGGGCACCATCTACGACCCGGCAACGCCGTACTCGTGGTCGGAGTCGCTCGCCGCGTATCTCGGTGCCACGCTGCTCACGTACGAGGGTGACGGCCACACGGCGTATGGGCGCTCCAACCAGTGCGTGATCGATGCCGTCGACGCCTACTTGGTCGACGGAACGTTGCCTGCGGACGGCACTCGCTGCTGACGTCGCCGCGGCATCGTCACGGCCGTTTTTTGACCTCGCGTCGATACCGGTACACTGGTGCACCGCGCCAGCAGGCGCACGCCGCCTTAGCTCAGTCGGCAGAGCGATTCACTCGTAATGAATAGGTCAAGGGTTCGATTCCCTTAGGCGGCTCACACAACGGCCCCGGTTGATTCACGTCACCGGGGCCGTTCGCATGTCCGCCTGCGGCCGACGCTGTCGCTGGGTCAGTTTGGGTACTTCGTCTCCTTGTGTTCGGCTGGGTCGTGCTTACGATGGTGAGCGATGACCACGAGGCATGACGTCGACACGCGGCGCCCTGCGAGCAGGGCGCGCTTTGTCGCGCTCGTGGCAGGTGTGTTCGCCCTGGCGCTCATGTGCCTTGCCGCAAGCCACTCTCCGTTGGCCGGGACAACGAGTGCCGCGCCTGCGCACGGCGTTCCCGCCGAGTCCGCTGTCCATGACCTGCACCAGACACCGCCGGTGTGTGACAACTGCGCCGAGCACCCCGAAGGAGTCTGGGCCGCCTGCATCGTTGTCATCGCCGTCGCCCTCGCCGCCAACGTGGGTGCACCGCGCGTGCCCGGGTCGGCACGTCGCATTCGACTACATGCGACCACGACGCGCATCGCTCTGCCGGTGCTGACTCGTGCACCAAACCTCCACGCGTTGAGCGTCAGCCGGACATGAGAAACGCGCTCGCCTGCGAGCTGTAGCACATTCGCTGACCCTTCATGGCGTCGTCATTCGACGCTTCGCGCCGCTCATCAAGCGGCTGCGCTTGTCGCCGCCTCGCGCGGATCCCACTCTTTAGCTCAAGGAACTCTCATGTCCACACATCACCTTCGTTCTGCCCGCGCCGTTGCCATCGCGGCCGCTGCCCTCGCGACGCTCGCGCTCACCGCGTGCTCGCCGCAATCGCCCACGCCAAGTGCGGACGTCGCAGCCACAGCGTCGGCCGCTCCCTCGGCGGGATCTGCCCCCGCGGAGTCGGCGGCCATCGCAAGCGAGATTCTCGCCAGTCACGGTCTCGACGGCCTCACGGCCCGCGAAGTCGTCGAGAAGATGGATGCGCTTGCGGTCGACGAACGCCCAAGCGACCTCATGTTGTCCGTCCGACCCAATGAGCTCGTGGTCATGGGCGCAGGAGGCGAAGAGGGCGCCTTGCCGATGCCGGACGACGCCTTCTACGTCTCCCTTGCTCCATATGTCTCGTCAACGCATGACTGCTACTTCCACTCGCTCACCACGTGCAAAGGCGAGATGAGCGGAGAGGACGTGCATGTTGTCGTGACCGACGCGGCCACCGGCGACATTCTCATCGACGATGTCCGCACCACCTTCGACAACGGCTTCGTCGGACTGTGGCTACCGAAAGGCATCGATGCGGTGGTCGAGATCGAGGCGGATGGCCGCAGCGCCAGCGCGACGCTGTCGACGCGCAACGCCGATGACGCCACATGCGTCACCACCATGCAGTTGACGTAAGTGTGGCAACCCCCGCACACGGGTACCCAGGAAACAACTTCCCTGCTACGGTGCCTGTTGTGCGGGGGTACACCTCCGCGTGTTGTCACGGTGCGGGTGCCTTTGCCGGTCGCGCCGCCCCATCGCGGTGCCGAGAAGGTGCCCTTGTCCCCGGAGGAGCTCCCCCATGTCCCATATTCGTATCCCGGCGTCACTTGCCGGTGTGGCGCTCGCGTCGGTTGTCGTACTGAGCGGCTGCGCGAGCGTTGTTGACAACGCCGTCGATTCCGCGGTCGATAAGGCCGCTGAGAATGTCGCCGAGAACCTCGCAGAGGACGCGATCGAGAACGCGCTCAAGTCGGACACCGGCGAGGACGCAAGCATCGACCTCGGCCTTGACGGTTCGGGCGCGTCAGTCCCGTCAGACTTCCCGAGCGACGTGCCACTTCCGGACGGCTTCGACCTCTCGTTGGCGATGAAGGTTTCGGGCGGTTTTAGCCTCTCGTACACGTCGTCGGACCGGGGCAAGGTTGACGCGTACATTGCGAAGTTTGGCGGCTGGGAGGAGAGCTTCTCGAGCGATATGGGCGAACTGCGTTCGTGGGGCTTCTCCAACGGCGCGTGGTCGGTCACGATCGGCGACATTCAGTCGAGCTCGGACGGCGAGGTCATGATGACCCTCACCGTCACCCCCCTCACCCAGTAATTCCTGTCGTGACGGCCCCGCACCCCAACGAGGGGAGCGGGGCCGTTGCGCTGTCAAGGGGGACTAACGCCCCGGCGCGGCTTCGTTCTCGTGGGAGAATGCGCGCGTGACTCTGGCACCGGAACGCGATCGCGACATAGACGTTCACGCGCTTGCCGCTGAACTCACGCGGGTGATTGACGGCGAGGTGGAGACCTCGGCCCGGCGCCGCGCCGAGTACTCCTCGGATGCGTCGAACTATCGCGTGGTGCCTACGGTGGTCGTCTTTCCGCGTCACACCGACGATGTGCTCGCAGCTCATGACGTGTCGCGGCGGCTCGGTGTGCCGCTGACCATGCGAGGCGGAGGCACGTCGGTCGCGGGCAACTCGATCGGTGAGGGAATGGTGCTCGACACCTCCCGCCACATGAGTGAGATCGTCGACGTTGATGTCGCCGGCAAAACCGCCCGCGTCCAGCCGGGCGTTGTCCTCTCCACGCTTCAAAGTCGCGTCGCGCCCCACGCGTTGCGTTTTGGACCCGATCCGTCGACGTCCACTCGCGCCACCTTTGGCGGTCTCATCGGCAATAACGCCTGCGGCCCACACGCCGTCGCCTTTGGCAAGACGAGCGACAACGTCCTTGCGCTCGACGTGGTCGACGGACTTGGCCGACGCTTCACCGCCACCCGCGGTGACCTGTCCGTGGTGCCGGGCCTCGCCGAGCTTGTCCAGGCGAATCTTGGTCTCATCCGCACGGAGTTTGGTCGCTTCGGCCGGCAGGTGAGCGGCTACAGCCTTGAGCACTTGCTGCCCGAGAACGGCGCGGACCTTGCGCGCTTCCTCGTTGGCACCGAAGGCACGTTGGTGTCGGTGCTCGAGGCAACGGTGGCTCTCGTCGACGTGCCTCCTGTACGCCTCACCGGCGTCTTTGCATATCCCGATATGGCGACCGCGGCCGACGCCGTCATGCCGATGCTCGCGCACAAGCCGCACGCAGTTGAAGGCCTTGACGCCCGGCTTGTCGAGCGCGTGCGGGCTGCTAAGGGAGCAGAGGCCGTCCCCGAGTTGCCTGAAGGCGGCGGCTGGCTCTTTGTCGAGGTGGGGGCGGCGACGCCTGCCGAAGCGGAAGAGACAATGCAGGCTCTTGCGGCCGACGCCGGAGCGAGTGTCTATCGTGTGGTACCTGACGCCGTGGAGGCGGCGAAGTTGTGGGCGATCCGTGCGGACGGTGCCGGGCTTGCAGGGCGATCAGAGGACGGCGCGGAGTGCTGGCCCGGCTGGGAGGACGCAGCGGTCCCGCCGGAGAAACTCGGCGCCTACCTGCGCGACTTCGATGCGTTGATGGAACGCCACGGCGTGACGGGCCAGCCCTTTGGACACTTCGGTGATGGCTGCATCCACGTGCGCCTCGACATCCCTCTCCAAGAAGACGGCCGACCGCTCCGTGCCTTCATGGAAGACGCAGCGGCTCTCGTCGCGAGTCACGGCGGCTCACTGAGCGGCGAGCACGGTGACGGCCGTGCACGTTCAGAGTTGCTCCCCGTCATGTACAGCCCCGCGGCAATCGAGCTATTCCGCCAGGTGAAGGCGTTGTTCGACCCCAATGGGGTGATGAACCCGGGCGTCATGGTCGATCCCGCTCCGCTCGACGCGGACCTACGCCGACCAAACGCCCCCCGCAGCCCAAGCGTCGGCCATGCCTTCACGCATGACCACGGCGACCTCACCGAAGCTGTCCACCGCTGTACAGGCGTGGGCAAGTGCCGGGCCGACGCGATTGGAACCGGCACCGGCTTCATGTGCCCGAGTTATCAAGCGACCGGTGACGAGAAGGACGTGACGCGGGGACGCGCGCGCGTGCTGCAAGACGCAATCAATGGTCGCCTCATCGGCGGGCTGACGGCGCCGGAAGTGCGCGAAAGCCTCGACCTGTGCCTCAGCTGCAAGGCGTGTTCCGCGGACTGCCCAAGTGGCGTCGACATGGCGGCCTACAAATCCGAAGTGCTCCACCAGACGTACCGTCGCTCGTTGCGACCGATGCCGCATTACTCGATTGGCTGGCT
>JAEZXC010000028.1 GCA_023442845.1 Actinomycetes bacterium
CCATCGGCGTCGGCACGCACGGTGCTGACGCCCACTCGCGCTCCCCACGTCTCAAGTTGGTCCGCCGCTGCGGCCCGAAACGTGTCAGCTGCGCCGAGGAGCACGGCGTGGCCCTCGGCTACCAGCACGCGCGCGATTTTGCCAACGGAGGTCGTCTTGCCGACGCCGTTGACACCGACAACAAGGATGGGCGCCGCCTTGCCCGCACCGGGCGCTCCGACCTGGAGGCGACGGTCAGCGCTGGGGTCCACGGCTGCAACAAGGGCCTCTCGAACTGCGTCGCGAGGGCTCATGTCGGCGTCCCGCACCCGCGTGCGGACATCGGCAAGCACCTTCTCCGTTGTCTGAACTCCGACATCGGCGAGGAGAAGAGCGTCTTCGAGGTCGCGCCACGCATCGTCATTGAGTTCGCCTCGCCCGAAGAAACCAGCGAGGCGGGCGCCCAGTCCCGAGTTGAGGCGCGAGCGTCGGCGATCAAATCTGCCCGTTGGCGATTCCGGAGACTCGTCACGGGGCTCGCGATCCCCGTCGGCTGCTGCGCGAACGGGCGCCTGGTCCTCAACCTGCGGCGCACTCGTCGACGCGCCTGAGCGTGTGGCGCGCCACCACCATCCCGCACCAGTGACTGCGATGAGTACGACAGCAGTGACTACAACGACATCGGCATCGCCGGGAATCCACGTGACATCCACGACAACAGTGTCCCAAAGGCAAGGGGTGGCCGCGTGCTGGGGCACGCCCACACCGTGTCAGTTACGAGGAGCGGGGCAGAACACGCTCGCGGCGAATTTCACCAGTGACGGTGGTTTCACGCCTGCGGGAGTCGTCAAGCACTTCAACGAGACGCCAGTCGCCCTCATCGCGGGGCACCGAGGTGAAGTTGTCGAGTCCGTGCTTGCGCGGAGCAAGCCCGAGGAGCACACGGAGAATATGCGTTCCACGACCTTCCGCAGCAAACGCAATGACGAAAGCGGCGAAGGAGATGACAACACACCATGCGAGCACATCGGCCATGTAACTGAACATGCAGGGCCTCCAGAAAACGGACAATTCGGACTTATCGTCTCGCCGTTGAGACCTGCGCGCAAACGCGTCATCGCGCGTTGCACGCACATTCTAGAACGCGACCGGCGCCGCTCTCGTTCCCGCGTCGCGAGGTTTCACCCGACACCAGGAGTGTTACTACGCGGCGTCAGGACTGAGCCGCTGACTCACCACTGTCGTGACACCATCGCCGCGCATCGTGACGCCATAAAGAGCATCCGCCACTTCCATCGTCCGCTTCTGGTGCGTGATGACGATGAGTTGTGAATCCTCGCGCAGCTCTCGAATGATCTCGAGGAGCCGTCCAAGATTCGTGTCGTCGAGCGCCGCCTCTACCTCGTCCATCACATAGAACGGACTCGGCCGGGCCTTGAAGATCGATACGAGCAAAGCGACAGCGGTGAGCGAGCGCTCACCTCCCGACAAGAGCGAAAGGCGCTTCACCTTCTTACCTGCAGGCCGCGCCTCGACGTCAATGCCGGTCTCCAGCATGTTCTTCGGATCGGTGAGAATCAAACGCCCCTCACCCCCCGGGAACAGCCGCGGGAAGACCTCGTCAAAGGCCTTCGCGGTGTCGGCGTAGGCATCCGAGAAGATCTGCTCCACGCGCTGATCGATCTCCGTGACGATGTCGAGAAGATCCTCTCGAGACTTCTTGAGGTCGGACAGCTGATCCTGCAAGAACTTGTGGCGCTCTTCGAGTGCGGCGAACTCCTCGAGAGCGAGCGGGTTGACCTTTCCGAGTTGGCCCATCGCACGCTCGGCCTGCCGTAGCCGCTTCTCTTGAAGTTCGCGCACGTACGGTTCGGTATGGACCTCTCCGTCCTCCCCGGCCACCGGAACTTCGTGCTGAGGCCCGTACTCAGCGACGAGTTGATCGGGGTCCATCCCCAACTCGTCTATCGCTCGTTGCTGCAACTGCTCAAGTCGCACCTGTTGCTGTGCACGCGCCACTTCGTCACGGTGTGACTCATCAGTAAGGCGCGCGTACTCGCCGGTCAATTGGTCGAGCTCCGTCCGTACCGCAGCCAAAGCAGACGTCCGGTCAGCACGGTGTGCTTCGACCTCAGCACGAGCATCGTCGGCCTTCGCAACCGCCTCGTCAATGCGCGGAAGTGTCGCTTGGACGCCCGCGATGACCTCCCTCGCCGCTTGCGCCTGACGTTCGCGTCGCTGGGCCGCCGCCTCGGCACGCTCACGCGCATCGCGCTCCGCCTCAACGGCACGTTCAAGGCTTTCCGCACGAGCCTCAAGCGCCCGCGCCCGCTCCTCGGCAGTGCGTAGTGCGAGTCGCGCTTCCGTCTCCCGGGCGCGAGCAAGTCGCGCAGCCTCTTCATCCTCGTCCCGGCGAATTTGCGCCGCCTTCGTGTCGGCCTCAGTCTGCTCGGGTTCGGCTTGGGCGGCGGCTAGTCGTTCGACGAGTCCTGCGAGTTCGTCCTGATCCGCGCTCACTCGCGCGGCCGCTTCGTCTATCTGGCCGGCCAGGCGCTCCTCGTCCGCGCGGGCCGCGCGGGCCGACGCTGAGAGATGGCCAAGTTGTTCTGCAACGGCGGCCATGCGAGCGTCGGACTCGTTGAGCCGGGCGAGCGTCGCGTCGTGGACCTCGCGCGCCGACTCCTCGGCTTCAGTTGCCGCACGGAGCGCAAACTGCGTGCTCTCGGCGCGTCGTGCCGCTTCATCACGGTTGACGCACGCGTCGTCATAGGCGGCCTGCAAGTGCATGATGCTCGGGGCGTCACCAGCGCCACCCGACGCGCTCGTTCCCCCAAGCACATCGCCGCGGCGCGTCGCCGCAATGACGTCGGGGTGAGCGGCAACGAGAGCGCGCGCCGCCGCGAGGTCATCGACAACAGCAATGCCGCTGAGGAGGTGTCGCACCGTCGCCGCGAGCGCGCCAGCGCCCTCAACAAGGTCCGACGCCCACGCGGCTCCCGCGGGGAGCGGGACGGTCGGATTTGCCAGCGGAGCAGCGGAGTTGCCGACGACGAAACGGGCACGTCCTGCGTCCTCGTCACGAAGCCACCGAATTGCGTCGACCGCGTCATCCACGGAATCGACCGCAAGCGCCTCGGCGAGCGGACCAAGCGCCGCAGCAATGGCATCTTCGGCACCATCGCGGACGTCAATGAGCGATGCCACCGTGCCTCGCACAAATCGTGCGCCAGAAGCGAGGAGCTCACCGGCGCCGTCACGACGCGCAAGCGACAGGTTGAGTGCCTCGGCCTTGGCGGACCAGGTTGCTTGCTCATGTTCGGCTTGGCGTAGTTCGTCGCGGAGGGCCTCAAGCACGGACTTCGTCTCGTCCCAGGCCTCCACCGCCGCCTCGTGTGCCGAGTCGAGATCCTCCTCGCCCCGCTCGACGTCGACCACCGTGGTTTCGAGACGTTGGAACTCTGACGAAGCGTCGTGCGCCCTCTTGGCGGCGTCATCGCGCGCCTCGCGCAAGCGGCCAATCTCGGCTTCCATCGCTTCGATCCGGGAGCGACGTGCCGCCACCTGCCCGGCAAGCCGCGCCACCCCCTCACGGCGGTCCGCCACTGAGCGGAGCAGGTTCGCGAGGTGCTTTTCGGACGCGACAGCGGCCGCCTCGGCTTCGGTACGGCCCATGACGGCGGCGTCAAGCGCGGCCGCAGCAGCCCGTACTTCTGCGTCGAGTTCCGCGCGTGCGCTCTGGGCACGGTCGAGTTGCTCGGCCATCTCGACAAGGTCGGTGACCGGTTCGTTGTCGACCGTCGAGCCGAGCATTCGCACGCGGTCTTCCGCGAGGGCGCCGAGATTGCGCAAGCGTTCCCGGATCGACGACAAGCGGTAGTAGACGTCGTTCGCCTTGCTCAGCGCCGGCGTCGCTTCAGCGGCAAGACGCTCGAGTTCGGCGATCTTGGCGCGCGATGCCGCAAGTGACGTTTCCACCGCTTCCCGGCGTTCAATGAGCGCGGATTCGTCGGCCTTATCCTTCGCAATCGACTGCGACAACGTCGCGATGTCATCGGCGAGCAGCCGCGACCGTGCGTCTCGCACCTGGGCCTGAATGGACTGCGCCTGGCGCGCCACTTCTGCTTGTCTTCCCAGCGGACCCAACTGGCGGCGAATTTCTGCGGTGAGGTCCTGCACCCGTGTCACATTGCCTTGCATCGCATCAAGCTTGCGAAGGGCCTTCTCTTTGCGGCGGCGGTGCTTGAGAATGCCAGCCGCCTCCTCAATGAAGTACCGGCGCTCCTCTGGAGTGGCGCGCAGAACTGCATCGAGTTGCCCCTGACCGACAATGACGTGCATCTCGCGGCCAAGACCGGAATCCGACAGCAGGTCCTGGATGTCGAGCAAGCGGCATGGCGTGCCGTTGATTGCGTATTCGGAGCCGCCGGACCGAAACAGCGTGCGGCTAATCGTCACTTCCGTGTACTCGATGGGAAGCGCGCCATCTGAATTGTCGATCGTGAGCGCGACCTCCGCGCGACCCAACGGCGGGCGCCCGGTGGTGCCCGCAAAGATGACGTCGGCCATGTTGCCGCCCCGAAGGGTCTTGGCACCCTGCTCACCCATGACCCAGGCGAGCGCATCGACGACGTTTGACTTGCCCGAACCGTTCGGTCCCACAACGCACGTGATGCCGGGCTCGAACTCAAGCGTCGTTGCCGACGCAAAGGACTTGAATCCCCTCAGCGTCAGTGTCTTGAGATGCACGGTGGCGAGTCTAGTGAAGTCAGCCGCCCCAGCGGGCGCTGACCCTCACCCTCTCAGGCCGGCTTGTCGAGATCGATTGCCTCGACCGTCGGGTCAGCGTGGTGCGCTTGAACGAGCAGAGCCTGACGCTTTGCCCCCCAATAGTCCATGATCGCGAACAACACACCTGAGATGACAAACGTGAAGTGCAGGCCAATGCGCCAGGCGATCGCTTCGTAGTCCGCTTTCCCACCCGCATGCTCAACGGCCACGAAATCCTTGAGCAGCAAGATGACGGAGATCGCCACGAGGGAACCAATCAACTTCATCTTGAGGCCCGAGAAGTCGACGTGGCCCATCCACGATGGGCGGTCAACCGAGTTCTCAGACGCCGCCATCTTCGACACGAAGTTCTCGTACCCGGCAAAGATGACAATGATGATGAGGTTGCCGAGGAGTGCGATGTCGATGAGCGACAGGATGTCGACCGTCACGTCGTCGACCGGAGCATCGATCGAGAAGTGCGACACGAGCTTCCACAGCGCCACGAAGAACTTGAGTGCGACGATGACAAGCCCGACGACGAGCCCCACGTACAAGGGGGCAAGGAGCCATCGGCTTGCAAAAAGGGCTCGTTCGAGACGATCTTCCAGGGCAGACACGCGGTTCTCAATTCCTATCGGGGACAAATGCCGCGGGTGCGACGCGGAAATATTACAAGCCCGGGAACCAGATGCCGATCTCACGCTCGGCGGATTCGGGGCTGTCCGAACCGTGGACGATGTTCTGAATGACCTTCGTGCTCCACTGGCGGGCAAGGTCGCCGCGAATCGTGCCAGGCGCAGCCACCGTTGGATCAGTCGCGCCCGCCAGCGAGCGGAAACCCTCAATGACACGCTCACCCTCGGCAACGACGGCGAGCGTCGGTCCGGACAGCATGAAGTCAACGAGCGGCTCGTAGAAGGGCTTGCCCACATGCTCCGCGTAGTGGTCCGACAGGAGCTCGGGAGTGGCCGTGCGCAGTTCTACTGCGACGAGGCGGTATCCCTTCGCTTCAATACGGCGCAGTACCTCGCCGCTGAGACCGCGTGCGACGCCATCGGGCTTGACCAAGATGAGAGTGCGTTCCGTCATGGCGCGAGCCTAGCGGTGCGACTACCTCGACTTCGTCGCGAGGCGTCGAATCATCCTGAAGAGCAATCATGTCGTGCCAGGATGAGCGCATGATCTCGCTGGACGACTTTGACACGTATCCCGACTTCCCCGTCGACGGCGTGCTGTTCTACGACATCGCTCCCCTGCTTGCGTCGCCAGCCCTCTTTCGCGCGGCGTGTGACGCCCTGACGCCAGCGGCGGCGGACAGCATCGATCTCATTGCAGGTGTCGATGCACGGGGCTTCATTTTTGCTCCCGTCATCGCGCAAGACCTCGGCGTGGGCATGACGATGGTGCGCAAGAAAGGAAAACTGCCCGGCGAGCTCCTCGAGGCCGACGCCACGATTGAATATGGCGCCTCTGAGCTCACCCTCAACCCGAATGGCGTTGCTGGCAAGCGGGTCCTTGTCGTCGACGACGTGCTCGCGACGGGAGGCACCGCACGCGCCGTTGCCGATCTGCTGGACCGTGGCGGCGCCGCGTCGGTGTCATTTGCATTCTTGCTCGAAATTGGCTCGCTGCCAGGCCGCCAGGCACTGACCGGGTATGAGGTGCACTCGGCGCTCGGGGTTTAGGCGCTGTCACCTGACGCGACGCGAGGACTCACGCGGCCTTATCGACCGGCTCTGTGTGGTGGACATTCTTGTAACCGGGCGCCCACCTCACCGCGAGCAAGACAAGCGGTATGAGCACGAACGACGCCGCGACCACTTGGAAGGCGATATAGCCCCAGTGAACGTGGATGAGGACCGTCTCTTGGATCCGCAGCCAGCCTGAGTGCGTGGCAAGGGCCCAAATCATCGCGGCGCCACCCACGCCGAGCACGGAGAGCAGTAACCACACGGGAGCTTGAGGAGTACGCGGGTTCTCCCTGAGGTACCGAGCCCAGCGCCACATCCCAAAGAAGGTCGCAAGGAAGACGAGCACGAGACCGACAAACAAGGAGATTGTCACGGCGAGGGGCGCCTTGCCGTCATCTTGGCCCAGCGTCGTCGCCAAATTGATGAGGGCGAGCCGTTCGAGGGAATAGAACGCCATCGACAACCCAAGGACGCCGAGCGCAATCAACCCACCCGTACGCCAGAGGAACCGGCTCACTCGCCATCTCCTTCGGTCACCGCGCGCTCGGCGCGTTCCCTGTCGATCCTGGACCCCAACCGTACTCCCAGGGCGTAGACCGCCACGAACATGACGCCAACGACAGCGATCGCTACTTCCAACACGCCCGCCGCAATGAGCGGAAGGTGCAAGACCCAGCCGAGGATGCGCCCCCAGCGGCGTTTTGAGGAAGCGGACGCAATGACAAAGGCCACCGCAAGGCTGCCACCGACCGCCCACACCGCCCCCGAATCGAGGTCGAGTTGGCCGCCCCGTGCCAGCCCCCACACGACCAGGGTCGCAAATAGGGTGGCAAATGCATCGAACAACAAGGTGGCTTGGGCGAATGTGACAAGTGCCGAACGAGGCGGCTTTACTGCGGGCGGCGTTGTCACGTATCGGTCCTTCGAGCGGAGGCATCGGCGCGTAACAGGATCCGCGCGTCGGCCACCAACGTAATGGAACCGACGATCAGGACCCCGACGCCCATGTTGTCTTCCGCCTCGGCGAGCCCCACCGCAGCGTCAATTGCGTCGGGCAGGTCGTGCTCAATAGTCACGCGCTCCTCGCCGAAGTGGCGGGCCGCGACCGCGGCGAGTTCAGTGGCGTCGATCGCGCGAGGAGAACTCGACTGAGTGACGACTACCGCATCAAGAATCGGCTCAAGCCCCGCGAGAATTCCATCGGCATCCTTATCTTCGAGGATGCCCACGACGCCAACAAGGCGGGTGAAGGCGAAGGACTCCTCGAGCGCATCGGCAAGCGCATCGACACCGTGCGGGTTATGAGCCGCGTCGACGAGGATCGTGGGGGATGTCCGGACGATCTCAAGCCTGCCGGGGCTCGTCACCGCGCCAAAGCCCTGCTCTACCACCTCACCCGCGAGCGCGCCGACCTCTCCGCCATCGGCCATCAACAACTCGACTGCGCCGAGCGCGAGGGCGGCATTGCGCGCCTGGTGGGCTCCAAAGAGCGGGACAAACACGCCTTCGTACGTCGCGCTCGGTGTGCGGAGGGTCACCATCTGACCGCCGACGGCGGGGTGGCGATCGACGACCTCGAGATTGTTGCCCTCCCACCACACGGTGCGGGCCTGGGAAAGTGCCGGCGTGACAACGGCCGTGACGATATCGGCTTGCTCGGCAACCACGACGTCGGCGCCGGGCTTGACGATCCCGGCCTTCTCCGCGGCGATGTCCGCGAGGGAATCGCCAAGCCACCGCTCGTGGTCAAGCGCGACGGGCCCAATGACGGCGACGTCAGCGTCGGCGATATTTGTCGCATCCCACGTGCCGCCCATGCCCACTTCGAGGACGCACACGTCAACCGGGGCGTCAGCGAAGGCGGCAAAGGCGAGAACTGTCAGCACTTCAAAGAAGCTCATCCGCGGCCCGCCGGCATCAACAGAGCGGGAGTCGACAAGTTCGATTACTGGTGCGACGTCGTTCCACACCGAAATGAAGGCCTCACGGGTAATCGGCTCACCATCAACCTGGATCCGCTCGCGGACGCTCGTGAGGTGCGGCGACGTAAACAACCCCGTGCGCAGTCCGTGGGCACGAACGAGCGATTCGACCATCCGCGCCGTCGATGTCTTGCCGTTGGTGCCCGTCAGGTGAATGACCTTGAAGGCGTGCTGCGGATTGCCAAGCAAATCGCACACCGCCCGCACGCGATCAAGGGTTGGTTCGAAGTCGTGTTCCGGGTTGCGAGACACGATGTGGGCGTAGATCTCGCGCTCGGCTTGCTCGAGGCTCAACCCGCCCGGGACGGTGTCGCTCATGGGCATAGTGTTCCATGCCCCGCCATGTAGCGGGGCCGAGACCGCCCGTGACTATGCCGGGATGGTCGCCGTGGGCCCGTCCGGAGTGTCCATGTCGGGCGCAGCCGTCTCCGACAGCACCTCACGTACCTCGCTCACGAGAGTGACGGAGCCGGTGCACAGCACTGCGCCGGCCCGTCCGGCCATGTCGCATGCACGCTTCAGCGCTTCCTCGACCGAGAGAGCCTCAATGACGCGAGCATCTCCGAACAGTGTGCGCGCCACGTCACCGAGCTCGTGTGGGTCGGTTGCGCGCGGTGAGCGAGTACGCGTCACGACCACCGCATCGACAAGGGGCTCGATGCCTTCCAAGATGCCTGCACCGTCCTTGTCAGACAGCACAGCGACGACGCCGACGAGGGCTCGCTCCCCCACCGTTTCGCGCACTGCCGCTGTGATGGCTGCAATGCCATGAGGGTTGTGGGCGGCGTCGACAACCACGAGGGGGTGGTGCGAGACCTGCTCCATGCGTCCGGGCGACGAGGCCGCAGCGAAGCCTTCGCGAACGGCTGCGTGGTCAAGTTCGCGGGGAACGCCGTTTCCCATCAATACCTCGGTTGCCGCCAGCGCAACAAGTGCGTTCTGGGCCTGGAAGTCACCGTGGAGGGGGATGTCGATGTGGGGGTAGGTGCCTGCCGCGGTACGTAGCGTCACCGTCTGACCCTCGACGTGCGCCACGCGGTCCAACACCGACATGTGCGCGCCTTCCCACAGCAACGAGGCGCGACGCTGACGGGACACGCCCGTAATGACCTCGGCAGCTTCGTCCACTTGCGCGGCGCTCACGACGGTCGCGTGCTGCTTAATGATTCCAGTCTTCTCAAGAGCAACGCCCACCACCGAGTCACCGAAGTACGACTCGTGATCAAGCGCCATCGGGGTGAGGACAGCTACCTCGCCATCGCACACATTGGTCGCGTCCCGTTGTCCGCCGATGCCCACCTCAATCACCGCGGCTCCAACGCGAGCGTCGGCAAAGGCAACAAACCCCAGCACCGTCAGCACCTCAAAGAAGCTCATCCGCGGGCCACCAACGCGTAATGAGTACGTGTCAACCCGGTGAATGACGGGTGCGACGCGCTGCCACAGCTCGATGAGCTCGGGCTGACCAAGGGGCGCCCCGTCGATCTGGATACGTTCGCGCAAGCTATGCAGATGGGGGGAGGTGAACAAACCAACACGGATGCCTTGGGCTCGCAGGAGCGACGCCGTCATACGACTCGTTGACGTCTTTCCATTGGTCCCCGTCACGTGCACGATGCGCAGCGCATCCTGGGGATCACCCAGGTGTTGAAGCGCCATTGCGACGCGTCGCAACTTGGATTCGTGGTCGCCCTCGGGGCGTCGATCAAAGATGTGGGCGTGGATCTCACGCTCAGCGTCGGCAAGGCTCAGCCCAGGAAAAAGGGGGGTGGTCACGCAGATATTGTGCGGCCTGAAAACGCCCGGTCATGACCACTTTTGCGATGTTCTTGCTACCGCTTGCACCTTTGGCACCAAGCACATACCAACGCCGCTGGTAGTGGGCCAAGCGATGACGAATCGCGCACTCCAAATCACCGATCGTTTCGGCCCCCTTAACTGGACAAATCGGACTAGAGTGGCGCCATGATCAGCCCCCATCGTCGCCGCTTTGTCGCGCTCGTCGTCCTGGTCGCGGCACTTGCGGTCGGGTGCGCCCCAACTCCGGCGCCAGAGACGACGCATTCTCCGCTTCTCGGGTCCGCAGCGCTTGAGCCCGTGACGGCCGACGCTGGGGCGACGTATCCGTCACAAGTGGCACGAGCGTCGTCGATCACCTACGTGAAGACCGGCAACCCGAATGGCAATGCGACGGTCCCAGCGGCGGCGGCGGAAGAGAACGTGTCGAGTCCTACGCACGTCATCGGTACGGGTACGCCTGGTTCATGCACGTCTGCGGCCCTTGCGAGCGCCGTGCGCGGCGGCGGGGTCATCACATTTAACTGTGGACCCAGCCCCGTCACCATTGAACTTTCGTCCACTCTCACGACGTGCAACACGCACAACTGCAAGCACCCGTGGCAGGGCGGCACGATCAACAACAAGCTTGTTGTCGATGGTGGTGGGCTCGTCACGTTGAGCGGCAAAGGTACTCACGGCATTTTCTACGCCAATGCCTGCCAAGAGAGCTTTGGGTGGCTCACGTCATCGTGCCAAACGGAGACGCGTCCGCTTGTCGTCTTCCAAAACATCACGCTTGAGCGAGGAAATGCCACCTCGAGTCCCGCAGGCCTCGAGAACCTGCGCGGTGGGGGCGCCATTGCGATGCGAGGCGGACAGTTCAAAGCCGTCAATGTGACGTTCCGCAATAACGTCTGTATGACACGCGACTCCGACGGCGGCGGGGGCGCCGTTCGTCTCACCCATCAGACGGCGACGTCCTACATCGTGAACTCGACACTTGAGAACAACTCGTGCGCCAATGGTGGAGCGATTTCGGGGCTCCACGCCTCGATCCACATCATTAACTCGATGGTGACCGGCAACACCGCAACGGCCACGGGCGCGAACTCCGGCCAAGGTGGCAATGGTGGTGCGATTTACGGTGATGGAAACACGTTCCACTTCACGGTCGACGGCACGGAGATCAGCGGAAATGTTGCTCCTGAGGGCGGCCCCGGCATCTTCTATGTGTCGAACAACCGCACCGGCACCCTGACGATTCGCGATTCCAGCATCATCAACAACACCGGTCAACGGTTCTACACGGCTCCGTACCGCGACATCTTCTACTTGGGCAAGAGCCTCACCGTCACGAACTCCACGGTTGAGTAGAAGCGGTGGCCTACGCCTACGCCTTCGTGATGCTGATCGCGTCGTCGCCGCTTGTCACCGAGAGCTCGGTCGCGAGCACTTCCTTGGCGATGAGGTCGCGGTGCTTGTCGACGGCTGCGACGCGGTCGGTCGGCACAGTGAGTTCAAGCACAATCCGGTCACCCACATTCAGTCCGGCCGACTTGCGGGCGTCCTGAATCTGGCGAATGAGATCGCGCGCATAGCCTTCGGCCTCAAGCTCGGAAGTGACGGTGGTGTCGAGCAGGACGAAACCTCCCGAAGGCAGGACCGATGCGACGTCCGACTCACCTCCGGAGATAACGGTGAGCAGTTCGTACTCACCTTCCTGCAATGCGATCCCGCCGGAGGTGACAACACCATCCGTCACCGACCAGTCGCCGCTCTTGGACCCCTTGATGGCCGCCTGGACATCCTTGCCGATCCGTGGTCCCGCCGCGCGCGCGTTGACAACGAGTGTCTGCTCGACGGGGTTCGCACGCTCAAAGGCCTCGATCGTCACGCTCACGACCGTCTTCACGTTGAGCTCGGACGCGATCAGCGGGACGTAGGGGCGCAGCGCGACGGGATCCGGTACCGCGACCTCGAGAACAGCGAGCGGTTGGCGAACGCGGATCTGCGCCTTCTTTCGGAGCGCATGCGCCGCGGAAACAACTTCGCGCACGGTGTCCATCGTGTCGCTCAGCGACTGGTCAGCCCACGCGTCGGGCGCCTCCGGGTAGTCCGTCAGATGAACCGAACGACCGCCGGTGAGACCGCGCCACACCTCCTCAGTGGTGAGTGGGAGCAAGGGCGCTGCAAGGCGCGTGACGGTCTCGAGCACGGTGAACAACGTGTTGAAGCACGCCGAATCCTCGTCCCAGAACCGGTCGCGCTGCGTGCGCACGTACCAGTTAGTGAGCAGATCCATGTACTCGGACAGGCTCTCCGATGCACCGGGAACGTCAAAGACGTCGAGCTGCGCGGTGACCTCACGGACGAGGTCCGCGGTCTTAGCGAGCACGTAGCGGTCCATCACCGGCAACCCCGGCACCTCGTCGTCAAACACCTTGCGCGCAAGCAGACCCGCACCTCCACGCGCGGCACCCGCGTACAACGTAAAGAAGTAATACGTTGACCACAGCGGCAGCATCACCTGGCGCACACCTTCACGGATGCCCTGCTCAGTGACGATGAGGTTGCCTCCGCGCACCACCGGCGACGCCATGAGGAACCACCGCATCGCGTCCGAGCCATCTCGATCAAAGACCTCGGCCACGTCTGGGTAGTTGCGACGTGACTTCGACATCTTGGTGCCGTCGTCGCCAAGCACGATGCCGTGGGAGATGCACGTCGTGAAGGCCGGGCGGTCAAACAGTGCCGTCGCGAGCACGTGCATCACGTAGAACCAGCCGCGCGTTTGGCCGATGTATTCGACGATGAAGTCCGCGGGGTGGTGACCCTCGAACCACGCAGCGTTGTCGAATGGGTAGTGAACCTGTGCGAAAGGCATTGAGCCCGAGTCGAACCACACATCAAGGACGTCGGGGATACGGCGCATTGTCGACGTTCCGGTCGGGTCGTCCGGGTTCGGACGCGTGAGGTCGTCGATGTACGGACGGTGGAGGTTCGGCTGGCCGGCCTCGTCACGCGGCACACGTCCAAAGTCTGCTTCGAGCTCAGCGAGGGAGCCGTACACATCGATGCGCGGGTACTCGGGGTTATCGCTCACCCACACGGGGATCGGGGTACCGAAGTAGCGATTGCGGCTCACGGACCAGTCACGTGCGCCCTCGAGCCACTTACCGAACTGTCCGTGCTTGATGTGCTCCGGCACCCACGTAATCTGCTCGTTGAGCTCAACCATGCGGTCGCGGAAGGAACTGACGCGGACAAACCAACTGGAGACCGCTCGGTAGATGAGCGGGTTCCGGCAGCGCCAGCAGTGCGGGTAACTGTGGTCGTACGTCTCATGACGCACCACTAGGCCGCGATCCTTGAGATCCCGGATCACATTCGGGTTCGCGTCAAAGACCTGTTGGCCCTCGTAGTCGGGAACCTGTGCCGTGAAACGGCCCTTTTCGTCAACGGGCTGGACCGGCTCAATGCCCGCCTCGGCACACACGGTCATGTCGTCCTCACCGAAGGCGGGGGCGAGGTGAACGATGCCCGTACCGTCTTCGGTCGTGACGAACTGGCCCGCGAGGGCCTGGTGCGCGTGAGCGTGACCCACAAAGTAGTCGAACGGCGGGGCGTAGCGAAGACCAACGAGGTCATCGCCTGTCAGCCGCGTGATGACCTCTGGCTCCTCCCCTAGTTCGCGCGCATAAGCGCCGAGGCGGGCGGCAGCAAGAATGAGCGCCTTGCCAGCGAAAGCACCCTCCGTGGGGCGCACCGCGACGTAGTCGATGTCCGGACCGACGGCAACGGCAAGGTTGCTCGGCAGCGTCCACGGCGTCGTCGTCCAAATGAGCAGGGATGCGTCGGCAAGAATGCCGGGCGCCTCGACAAGGGGCAACACGACCGTAAGCGCCGGGTCTTGACGCATCGCGTAGACGTCATCGTCCATGCGGAGCTCGTGGTTTGACAGCGGCGTCTCATCGCGCCAGCAATACGGCAGCACGCGGTGACCTTCGTAAGCGAGGCCCTTGTCGTAGAGCGACTTGAACGCCCAGATCACCGACTCCATGAACGTGACGTCGAGTGTCTTGTAGTCGTTGTCAAAGTCCACCCACCGCGCCTGGCGCGTGACGTACTCTTCCCACTCCTTCGTGTACTTGAGGACGGAGTCGGTGCACGCCTTATTGAACTGGGCGATGCCCATCTCTTCGATCTGCGACTTGTCGGTGATGCCAAGGATCCGCTCGGCCTCAAGTTCGGCGGGCAGGCCGTGGGTGTCCCACCCGAAGCGGCGCTCCACCTTTTTGCCACGCATCGTTTCGAAGCGCGGCACCACGTCCTTCACATAACCCGTGAGCAGGTGACCGTAGTGCGGCAGACCATTCGCGAAAGGCGGGCCGTCGTAGAAGACGAACTCCTCAGCGTCGGCCCGATTGTCGATCGACGCCTTGAACGTGCCGTCGGCCTTCCAGTACGCGAGCACCTCATTCTCGATCGCAGGGAAGCTGGGCGAAGCGGGCACGTCTTTGGACGAGCGGTGCAACGGGTAGCGGGCTTCAGTCATGGCTCGCGGTCTTCCTTCGGTGGTCCGGCGTCGACTCGGTCGGCTGCGAGGACGCTCACGGGGACCTCCCCCGCTTACGCGGTACCACCTCGCTTGCCACGCGACCCCCTGGAGGGGGAAGCGTGGCCGCTCATATCGCTGTAACGGGCGACCCGTGCGGTTCTAGTCAGTCCCGGGCTGGCCCGGTTCCTTTCTTCCGCAAGCTCACCGGTGATTGCCGGGTCAATGCTGTTGCGAACAGTGTACGCAAGGACACTGACACGGCCTGTCACCCGGCGTTCGAGGACGCAACGACGCCGACGCTCCGGCCGCCGTGTGTTCCTCGTCACGTTCCCTGGGTGCGTGGAGCAATACGTGCCCGCGGTGCGTTCACCTCCTGAAGCCATGCGCGGTCCCGTGCCGGACGCGCGTAGCAGCGTCGCGCGGCTTCTCGCTCACCGACACCACTCGCCGATGGATTTTGCTGTGCCTGACACCCCCACGCTCGAACTGCCCCGCGTCGTCGACGCACCACTCGCCGAGCCGACGCTCGACGCACCTTCGCAGCGGCAGCCGGCCCCCGCGTCGGCCGAGCCCTTTGTCGAGAGCGAGCCGACGACGCTCACGATGCCCGTTGTTGGCACCGCCGAGCTCGTCGTCATTGAGGAGCCCAGCGCAGGCACGCGCTCCCAAGAATCACTCACCATCAGCCCTCGCCGCGCACGAGTCGCTTTGGTCGCGCTCGCCGCGAGCGCCTTCGCCGCAGGCGTCAACGAGGCGTCCGTGGTGGCGATGAGCCCGCATATTGCGCGCGGCCTCGATGCCTCCGTTGCTGCAGTCGGTTTGCTCGTCACCGCGTTCTCGGCAACCGTCGTGCTCGCCACCTTGCCGCTCACTTTCATCACCCAGCGCCTCAGCAAGCGTGTGACGCTCACCGCGACCCTGGCGGTATGGGCGAGCGGCGTCGCACTTGCCGCGATGGCGCAGTCGCTTCCACAGCTGGCCGCTGGCCGCATCGTCTCGGCGGCTGCTCATGCCCTGTTCTGGGCGCTTGTGGCCCCCACTGCGGTGAGCCTCTTCGCACCGCACCTGCGTGGCCGAACCGTGACCCGGGTGATGGTCGGCTCCGCGATGGCGGGCGTTGTCGGCACTCCGCTCGTCACCCTCGCCGGAGCGAACCTCAGTTGGCGCTTGCCTTACATTGTGCTCGCAGCGCTCGGTGTGGTTCTTGCGGTCACCGTCGCGCTTGCCCTGCCCCGTTCGGGACCCGCTGGCGGTTCGGGCAAGCACACTCGCGGCGATATCCCGTCGACGCGTGCATTTGCGCGCGTTCTGGTGGTCGCCTTCCTTGCCGTCATGGCGATGTCGACCACGTGGACGTACATCGTTTCCTTCTACACACGGCAGTCGGGAGTGCCGTCGGCTGCAGTGCCGATCATGTTCGCAATCGGCGGTGTTGTGGCCGTGGGCACGACGCTCGCAGTCGGTCCACTGCTGAGCCGGCGCGTGGTCGAGACCGTGATTGGCGCCCTTGGATTGCTCGCCATCGCGTGGGGCGTTCTCTTTATTGGCCACCAAGCAACCGCGGTCATTGCGCAAATTGCTCAAGCCGCAGGGTGGGCCGCGCTCGTGGCCGCATTGCTCAACTGGGCGATGCGGCATGCGCCGTGGCGCACGGACATCGGCGCCGCCACGTACACCGTGGTGTTCAGTTTGGGTGGTGCATTCGGTCCAGTTGTCGGCTCGACGATTGTTGATCAATGGGGCACACGTGCACTGCCATTAATGTCTTTCGCGCTCACCGTTCTGGCGCTCGGGGTCGCGGCCCGTGTAGACCGACGCACGGTGCGGAAACTTCGGGTGCCGCGACGGATTCGCCGCCGCTCACTAATCCGGCGCGCACGGTCCTAGGACCTATTGCTGCCCCGGTGCGGGCGTCGCGGAGGAAAGCACGGAATAGGACACAGAAATTGCGTGCCCGCCGGGCTCTGATTCCGCCACTGCGCGATTGACGATGGCCGCCAAGTCGGTAGCCAGTTTCTCCGCCGCCTCGGGTGACAAGGCGATGATCTCGTTGCGGACTGCGGATGTCACACCACGATGGCCTGGGGCCAGTCGGTATACCCGCTCAGTCGCGCCTCCCCGCTTGCGATTCTCGACGACGTCGATGCGCTTGGCATGAAGGAGTCGGTTGATGGCTCGATAGAGAGTTGCCTGTGGCACGTCCGGCATCTTTGCCTGGATTTCGCGGGTCGTGAGTTCACCCGTTGCCAAAGAGAGCACCACTCTCATCCGCACCGGGTGCAGTACGACATCTTCTTGTAGTTCCCCCACACGCACATTGTAGGGAATCCATATGTGAGTATCGAGCAATTCTCACAGGTCTCCTACATATTCAATATTGATAATGGCAAATTGCGTGCTCCGTGCAAATGAAAACGACCGAAGGCGCCTCAGTGCCGCGCCAGCTTTCGTCGCTTGGCAACCCCTGGAAGGAACTTACCCGTCGCGGCAGCATAGTCCGCATAGCCGTCATACGCGGCGAAGAGGTAACTCTCCTCACGACGAGTCTTTCCCTCAAAGAAAACCCCGAGAGCAAACACAAATGCCCACACGACCCATGACCCGCGCGCGCATGCAACACCGCTCGAGACGGTCAGCACCGCCGTGTACATCGGGTGACGGATCCACCGAAACAATCCTCGCGTGCGCAAGCCCGCTCCGTTGGGCGCCGGCACCGGCGTCAGCGCACGCCCCAAATCCCGCGCAGCAACGAGCATCCCCACGCCGCCGACGACAAATATCACGCCGCCAAGTTCCCGCATCGCCGGTGCTGGCGGGCCTAACGAGGTGGGCCACAGGCCAATGCCCACAAATAGCAAAGCCTGGATAGCGACGAGCAGCCAATCAAGCGTCGGCCGCATCGACCGGCGGGAAGCGGGCGCACCAGGCATAAAGGAAAGCGTACTGGGGACGCAGTCGGCGCCAAAGGATCGCCGACCCGTGCCCGACTTCCTGTGGCTTCAGGTGAGTCTCAGGCAGTCGGTGCCGGGCCGGCCGACGATCCCCACTTCACACTCAGGGGCATCTCGAATGGCCGCGGCGCACCGGGCCCCTCTGCGGCGAGCGTCACCCACCGCGCGACGAGACGTCCCTTGACAGCACCATCCTGAACCACACCCGTGAGGTCGAGCTCGTCGAACACCCCGCCGGAGAGTCCGTCGAATCCGGTGATCGAGACGTCCTCAGGAACCCGTAGGCCAAGGTCTTTCGCCGCATCCCATACGCCCCACGCAAAGACATCCGCCTGGCATACGACGGCGGTAGGGCGTTCGCCTGCAGGCAAGGACAGAATCTGCTTGCCTGCCTCGTAGGCGTGCTCGCGCGTCACGATGGGACAAATCGCAATGTGACTCGGCGCGATTCCTGCCCGCGCAAAAGCCTCGATCCGCGCTCGCGGAACGTGTTGCGCCACCGAGTCTGGGAGGCCGTCGATCAGTGCGCGGGACTGCGCGCCACTGAGGATGCGCAGTTCAGAATCCTCAAGAGTGGGGCGCAACATGACGGTAGCGATGCGCGTGTGCCCCCAGTCCTGGAGTGCCCGGAGAATGCGCAACGAGGGGTTGACCGCGTCCATTGCGACGGCCTTCTCCTCGTCGGGCACGCCATCGAGACGCACCCATGGCACACCCCGCTGAGCAAGCATTGCGTCTGTTTCTGGAATGCCGTCGATGCGCCGCACGGTAACGGCTGCGTCGTAAATTGCACCCTCATGAAGGCGGCGCGTCGCGTCATCCGTCACGGGCGGAAGCAAGAGCACGCCGTAACCCAGGTGGACCAGTTCCCGCGAGAGCCCATCGATGACCTGCAGAGCGAACGGATCGGTATCCGGCGCCTCGAGTAATGCGCGGGTTACCACCGCGACCACGTGAGTGCGTCCCGACGCGAGAGCACGTCCAAGCGCGGAAGGTCCTGCGTATCCCAATTCCTGGGCGGCGCGCTGCACGCGAGCAGTTGTCTCTGCGGACAGCCGCGACGGATCCGAGAATGCGTACGATGCGGTCGACTTCGCCACCCCCGCCGCCTTGGCTACATCGGCAAGGGTCACGGGCCTACGCTCGGTCATTGTCATCTCCTGGACACATAGGGCCACAAGGCTGATGCGAGCCTAGCCCGGGAGTGAACGCGGCGTCGTCGCCGCGCTGAATCAATACGGTGAAATGGGTGCGACTGCGAAGTTTTCATACTCACCTTCAGCCGCTGCCGGCCCAGGCAAGAACGCACCCTCAAACGCCGGAGCTGCACTCGGGGCTGTCGTTACAGGAGCGACGGCCGCAACCTCAACCTGCATCGGGGCGGCAACGTCAACGTACTCCCATTGATTGGTCTCGGGCACCTCTGGCTCAGGAACGAAGAGCGCATCGACGCTTGCCGCCACGTCAACCTTGCGGCCGCTGCGATCGAACCGGTCCCACACCGCGAGGGGGATCCGCGCGATGAGCACGCTCAAGAATTCAAAGCGCACCCGCGCCTCGTCCCACGTGGTTTCCGCGCCCGTCCACAGGTACATGACATCCGCATCGATCGTGAGCGAACGGCCTGAGAATGCCGGGTGGATCAGGGCCTCTTGCATTGCGGGGTCAAGCAGGGTGCTCACGAAAGCCGGATCATCGCTGTAGACGGCAAGCCGCGCATCGAATTCTGGGTTGCCTGTCGCGACAGGAAGACCACCGACATCCATCGCCCCACGCTTGATTCCCGCGTGCACCACCTGGATACGGGGAAGCGGGCGCGGAAGTGCAAGCAACTCAACCGTGATGCCTTCAGAGACAAAACGCTGAACGGTGCGACCTCGCCATTGACCGGCGACGCAAGTGGAGCGGCGCCAACCCGAGAATGGGTGCGTGTCGAAAGCACTGGGAAGCGCAGGGGTCGACTCAGCGTGGAACGTCAGCGCGTGCTGATCGGCAAAATCCTGCGCTGCGCGCGAGGACTTGTCCGCCCGTTCCCACATGGTCTCCTCCTGTCTACCGCTTCATGAGAGTGGCGGGAGGGCCGGTTGTGACGTGAGTCGGGTGTGATCAATGTCACACTTTCAGCGCGTTGCGGAGCGGATGAGGCGTATTGATACCCCCGGGGGTATGCTACGTTAACGCCAGCAATCGCCCAACGAAAGGTTGAAACCATGTGCTCACCCATCACCTGCTCAACGTGCGGCAAGACGACGTGGACTGGATGCGGACAACACGTTGATCAGGCACTCGCAGGCGTGCCTCAGTCACAGCGGTGCGAAGGCCACGGCGGCAACTAGCACCGAGCGGTGCCGCGCGGACGCTACTTGCCGCTCCAGTTCTTCTCAGCGCACGAGCCGTAGTCCTTACCGTCGGCGTTGGCGTACACAGCCTTCTTGGCGGCTTTGTCAGCGGCCTTCTGCGCGGCCTTCTCAGCGCGTGCTTTCTCCGCACGAGCCGCCGCCTCGGCTGCAGCCCTCGCCGCCTCTTGCTCCTTGACGATGCGGTCCGCCTCTGCGGTGAGCGACTGGACGCGCTGGTCGAGCGCACGCTGATCAACGGTGCCGATCGCCGTGACAGCGGCCAGCGGCAGTGGCGCACGCTGCGGCGCGGCAGCCGCGATCGAAACTGGCGTCGCCGGGGTTGCGGCAGCGGTGCTACTGAGCACCGCAATCCCGCCGGCAACTGCGAGCGCGACAGCCCCAGCGGCCGCCCCAACGGAACGCCAACCCTGTCGCGCGGATGCGTGCGAGTGCACGAAAGTGGTTTCAGACTCACGGGCGTGACGTCGGGTCACACGGTCGCTATCGCTCTCACGCATCTTTGCCTCCTGGTCATGGGACGCCGTACGCGCGCCCTCATCTACCTATACGAGTCGCACTCAAGAACCATTGGGGCAAATTTCCGATTTTTCTGAATCCCGGCTCAGCTGTTCGCTACGACCAGCCCCGTAGACTCACAATGTGCCCCACCGCTCACCGCGCGTTCTCGAGCCGCGATTTGACGCGGTTGGCCTCATTGCAGCAACGCTCTTTGCCGCCGTGTCGCTGCTCCCTTCGCTATTGCCCCGCATCCCCTTGATCCAAGGCATCGCCACCGGCGTCACCTTCATGATCGGATACGGCGTCGGCGTCGCGGCCGTGGGCCTGTGGCGATACCTCGGCATCCCTTCCGTGAAGTCGAAGGCGCGCTGGTGGACCATCGTCGGTGTCGCTGGCGTAGCTGCTGTTGCCGCACTGGGCGGAGCCATCTGGCAGTTTGTGAGTTGGCAGAACGAGATCCGCACGGCCTACGGGATGCCGCATCTCACCTCCTCCGTGTGGCCACTTGTTGCCGGGGTGGCGCTTGCTCTCGCTATCGTCGTCCTCATCGTCGGCCGGACCTTGCGCCTCCTCTTTCGCAAACTGAGAGACCTGCTCGGCCGGTGGCTGCCGCGTCGCCTCGCGATCGTCCTCGCCACCGTCGGCGTCGTCCTCCTCTTGTGGTTGCTCGTATCCGGCCTACTCATGCGGGGCTTCTTCTTCGTCGCCAACGGGGTCTTTTCGGGAGCAGACCGCGGCGACAAGCCGGGAGTTGAACAGCCGATGAGCCCGCTTCGATCAGGGAGCCCAGAGTCTCTCGTCGCGTGGGACGACTTGGGACGCCAGGGCCGCGCTTTTGTGTGGCAAGGCGCGAGTGCCGAGGACATCAATGAGTTCACAGGCGGGGACGCGCTTGAGCCGATCCGGGTCTACGTAGGCCTTCGATCAGCCGACACCGTGGAGGCGCGGGCGCAGCTGCTGCTCGAGGAGCTGCAACGGACCGGCGCTTTTGAGCGCGAAGTGCTCGTGCTCGCGACGACGACCGGCACCGGCTGGATTGACCAAGACGGCGTCGAGCCGGTCGAGTACCTGTGGAATGGAGATACGGCCGTAGCCGGCGTCCAGTACTCCTACCTGCCAAGCTGGATCTCACTCCTTGCGGACCAAGAAGCGGTGAAGGAATCGTCCCAAGTGACGTTCCGCACCGTTTATGACTATTGGTCGACGTTGCCTGAGTCGCAGCGCCCACGGCTCTACCTATACGGCCTCTCGCTCGGTTCGTATGGCGTCGAATCAGTGCTGGGGTCCATCGACATCATTAACGAACCCGTCGACGGTGCCCTCATGGTGGGCCCGCCATTCGTCAACCCGCTCCACCGCGATCTGACGGCATCGCGCGAGAAGGGGTCGTCGGCGTGGTTGCCGCGCGTGTCCGACGGCCGCACCGTTCGCTTCACGACAGAGACCGACGCGCTGGGCGATCAAGGCGAGCGGTGGGGTCCCAGCCGGCTCGTCTACCTCCAGCACGGTTCTGACCCAGTCGTTTTCTTCTCCCCAAGCCTCGCGTGGAACCGCCCCGCCTGGCTTGAGCCCGGCGGCCGGGCCCCGGACGTGTCGCCACGGATGACGTGGTTTCCTGTCGTCACCATGTGGCAGACGCTGCTCGATCTTCCCGCCGCTGAGTCAGTACCAGCGGGTTACGGCCACAACTACACGATCCGTGCGAATTTGCAGGCGTGGGTGTCGATCACCCAGATGGAAGACTGGCGCGACACCGACACGTTGCGGCTCACGCGTTTCCTCGAAGAACGCCGGGATCAAGAGAAGACGTTGATCGAGCAACTGAGCGAATAGCGCCGAGCCGACAACGCTAGATGGTGAACTCCGGGTCCGAACCCCGGGGCAGCGTCGGCGTTTGCGGCCCGGAGCACTACCCCTTTACGCACCGGTCCACCTACTCGGATCCGCGCGTCACCCGGTTCCACGCGTTGGTAATCGCGACGATCTCAACTAGCGCGCCCAATTGCTTGGGCGTGAAGTACGCGGCGGCCTCATTGCGCGCTTCAATCTCGAGCCCGCGCGGGTAGTCGGTGAGAATTTCGGCGTACCGCAGTGCCGCCGCCTCGGCCTCTGTCACAAGATCAGCGCGCATCAGCTTGACTGGCCTGGCAAGGGCGCTGATGAGATCGACACGCACGCCGTGAGCCGCGAGCGCTTCGGAATGAAGGCGCACGCTGAATGAGCAGCCGTTGATGTGGGAGCAGCGCAGGCGGACCAGTTCGCGCAGCTTCTCGGGGAGCGCCTGCCCCACCGAGGCGTCGATGTCCTCAAGTGCCCGCATGAAATCGGGTCGCATCCGCGCTTGGCTCATGATTCAGAATGGTAACAAAGCGTGCAAAACGGGCAGGCCCGTGCGGGTGGGCGTGCGCCTGTGCTCGCGTGTGATCTGAAACAATGGCCCGCATGACCTCACGCATCCCTGACAAGGCAACCGTCGACGGACTTGAGGATCGCTGGAACGCCGTATGGGAGCGCGACGGCGTCTATCACTTTGATCGCAGCAAGACGCGCGAGCAGGTCTACTCGATCGACACTCCTCCGCCCACGGTGTCGGGCTCGCTTCACGTCGGTCACGTCTTCTCGTACACCCACACCGACGTCGTCGCGCGTTTCAAGCGAATGTGCGGCCGAGAGGTCTTCTACCCGATGGGATGGGACGACAACGGGCTCCCCACCGAACGCCGCGTGCAGAATTACTTCGGCGTGCGCTGCGACCCGTCGCTTCCGTACGTGCCCAACTTTGAGCCGCCGCATGCGGGCACCGAGGGCAAGGACGTGAAGCCCGCTGACCAGGTGCCGGTCTCGCGACGCAATTTCATCGAGTTGTGCGAACGGCTCACCACGGAAGACGAGGCAAAGTTCGAGGAATTGTGGCGCCACCTTGGCCTCTCGGTCGACTGGCGCATGACCTACCAGACGATCTCGCCGGAGTCCATCGCGGTCGCGCAGCAGGCCTTCCTGCGCAACCTGTCGCGCGGCGAGGCCTACCAGGCGGAGGCGCCGACGCTGTGGGACGTCACGTTCCGCACCGCCGTTGCGCAGGCCGAGCTTGAAGACCGCGAGCGTCCCGGCGCGTATCACCGCCTCGCCTTCACACCCGCGGCCGACCTCATCGAGGCGACCGGCTCAAGCGAGCCGATCTTCATCGAGACGACGCGTCCCGAGCTCTTGCCCGCATGCGTCGCCTTGGTCGCGCACCCCGATGACGAGCGCTACCAGCCGCTCTTTGGCCGCCACGTCCGCACTCCGCTGTTCAACGTCGAGGTGCCCGTGGTGTCTCACCACCTCGCATCGCCCGACAAGGGCTCGGGCATCGCGATGATCTGCACCTTCGGCGATGTGACCGACGTCGTGTGGTGGCGTGAACTGCAGTTGCCCACTCGCCCCATCATCGGCTGGGATGGGCGCCTCCTCGCTGAGCCGCCCGCAGGCGTCGAATCCGAGGACGCGATTGCCGCGTACGCGGAACTCGCAGGCAAGACGGTCTTCTCTGCTCAACAGCGCATCGTCGAGATGCTGAAGGAAACCGGAGCGATGCAGGGCGAGCCAAAGCCTGTCACCCACCCGGTCAAGTTTTACGAAAAGGGTGATCGCCCGCTCGAGATCGTCACCTCTCGCCAGTGGTACATCGCCAACGGTGGCCGGGACGAAGCACTTCGCGCTGGTCTCCTTGAGCGTGGCGAGGCCCTCGACTTTGTCCCCGCCCACATGGGCAAGCGCTATGAGAACTGGGTGAACGGTCTCACTGGGGACTGGCTCGTGTCTCGTCAACGCTTCTTTGGAGTGCCGATCCCGGTCTGGTATCCCGTAGACATCAATGGCGAGCCCGAGTGGGACGCACCGATCTCGCCGAGCGAGGACCAATTGCCGGTGGACCCGTCAGCGGAGGCGGCTCCCGGATACACCGAGGACCAGCGCGGCAAGCCCGGTGGCTTCGTGGGCGAGACCGACGTGATGGACACGTGGGCGACGTCCTCGCTGACGCCCCAGATTGTGTGCGGCTGGCGCGGAGACCACGATCTCTTTGAGCGCACCTACCCGATGGACTTGCGCCCTCAGGGCCAAGACATCATCCGCACCTGGCTGTTCTCCACGGTGGTGCGCTCACACCTTGAGCACGGCACGCTGCCGTGGAAGCACGCGGCGATCTCCGGTTGGATCCTCGATCCTGACCGCAAGAAGATGTCGAAGTCGAAGGGCAATGTCGTCACCCCGATGGGCCTCCTTGAGACGCATGGCTCCGACGCTGTCCGCTACTGGGCGGCCTCAGCTCGGCTCGGCACGGATGCGGCGTTTGACGAGGGCCAGATGAAGATCGGTCGTCGCCTTGCGATGAAGATCCTCAACGTGTCGAAGTTTGCCCTCGGCGCGTCGGGCATTGCGACCGCCGCAGACGACAGCCTTGAGAAGGGAACCGCCGCCACAGCGCATGTGACGAGCGCTCTCGTCACCGAGCCGCTCGACAAGGCAATGCTCGCGGGCCTCGCAAACGTCGTGAAGACGGCGACGACCGCCTTCGACTCCTACGACCACACGCGTGCCCTTGAAGCCGCCGAGTCCTACTTCTGGACCTTCTGCGACGACTACGTCGAGCTGGTCAAGGAGCGCGCTTATGACGGCGCCCCGCTAGGCGAGCCGATCGACCCGTACGCGCCGTGCGCACCGGGCGCGGCGTCGGCCCGCGCCGCCTTGGCCCTTGCTGTCGACACCTTCTTGCGTCTGTTCGCACCGTTCCTGCCCTTTGCGACCGAAGAGGTGTGGTCGTGGTTCCAGGAGGGTTCGATCCACCGCGCACCCTGGCCCGTCGCCGAGCCGCTTGAGGCTCTTGCCGACGGTGCCGACGCAGCGCTCGTAGGAGCGTCAGGCGCCGCCCTCAGCGCACTGCGCAAGATCAAGTCGGACGCCAAGGTCGCTCAGCGCACCGAGATCGTCTCGGTTGATCTGCTCGTACCTGAGAACCTCATGGTGCACGTGAACGCGGCGAAGGCCGACATCATGGCGGCTGGTCGCGTCCGATCGATGCAGGTGCTCGACGCACAAGCGGCAGTCGATCCGGCGGTCGATGGCCTCATCCCAGGTGATGGCTCGCCCACTGCAATCCTTGACCCGACCGTGGTGCGCACGGAGAACGTGGTGCTTGCCGAGGCGTAAAGCCCTGAAAGAGCACCGCGCGAGGGACCCTCAGGCGTCCCGGGTACCCTGCGTGCCGTCAGCGCCCTCTGAGTCCTTCGTGCCGTCAGCGCCCTCTGAGTCCTTCGTGCCGTCAGCGCCCCACTAGCGTGGCGGCGCCTTGCCGTCGTGACGAAACTCGGTGCCATCGGACCGCGTGAACTCGACCGTGATGCCGAGGTCCTCGAGCGCCAAGAATCTCTTCTCGAGGTCGCGAAGTTCGTCGTACTCATCGGAGCTGAGCCGCTCGATTGATTCGCCGACTTTGAAGTCCATGAGCTTGAAGAGGAAGGCCTGGTAGTACTGCACGCCTTCTTCGGTTTGCGGCACGTACTCCCACAGGGCTTCATCGTCAGCGAGTGCCGCGTACGTGTCATACATATCGCTCGCGGCATCGCGCGGCACGGAGCCAGCGTTCATCCATAGGAGGACGGCGACGAGGACGCCGACGAACAGCAATCCCGAAGCCGCGATGATGATGTAGAGCGGTTGCACGCGCCGACGCTCGGGCTCGTATGGATGGAACGGGACATCACCCGGTGCGTAAGTCATGCGTGAATACTATGCGGCGCCTTCGTCAGGTTCGGCCTCGGCGAGAGCGGTCTTTGCAGGCGCAGGCTCAAGCACGCGTTCAATGAAGGACGGTGCGACTCGGTCGATCACCACATCACGCGTCACGACGACGCGGGCGACATCATCGCGGCCCGGCACCTCGAACATCGTCTCCTGGAGCACCTCTTCGAGGATGGCCCGCAGGCCGCGCGCTCCCGTGCCGCGCGAAAGCGCCTGCTCGGCGATCGCGCGCACTGCGTCGTCCTCAAACACGAGGTCCACACCGTCGAGTTCGAACATGCGCTGATACTGACGGATGAGCGCGTTCTTTGGCTCGGACAAGATCGACACCATCGCCTCGACGTCCAAAGGCGACACAGTGGCGATGACGGGCATGCGACCAATGAACTCGGGGATCAGGCCAAACTTGTGGAGGTCCGCTGGGGTGACCTTCTCAAACAGATCTGAGTTGTCCGATTCCTTCAGTTGAGCACCGAAACCAATGCCCTGGCGACCGACACGGGAGCTAATGATCTCTTCGAGACCCGCGAACGCACCGCCGAGGATAAAGAGCACATCAGTGGTGTCAATCTGAATGAACTCTTGGTGCGGGTGCTTGCGCCCACCTTGCGGCGGCACCGACGCGGTGGTGCCCTCAAGGATCTTGAGCAGGGCCTGCTGCACACCTTCACCCGAGACGTCTCGCGTGATCGACGGGTTCTCGGCCTTGCGTGCCACCTTGTCGATCTCGTCGATGTAGACGATGCCGCGCTGAGCCTTCTCGACGTCGTAGTCCGCGGCCTGAAGCAACTTGAGGAGGATGTTCTCGACGTCTTCTCCCACATACCCGGCCTCGGTCAGCGCCGTTGCGTCAGCGATCGCGAACGGAACATTGAGCATCTTCGCGAGGGTCTGAGCAAGGTACGTCTTGCCGCAACCAGTGGGGCCAATAAACAACACGTTCGATTTGGCGATCTCAATGCCGTCGTCACTCTTCACCCCACCTGCGCGCACGCGCTTGTAGTGGTTGTACACAGCGACGGCGAGAGCGCGCTTGGCGGGGTCCTGACCTACGACGTACTCACCAAGGAAGTTGAAGATCTCGCGCGGCTTGGGGAGGTCCGTGAACTCAGCCTCTGCCGCCTCGGCAAACTCCTCGTCGAGAATCTCGTTGCACAGCCCGATGCATTCGTCGCAGATGTACACGGCAGGTCCAGCGATCAACTTGCGCACTTGCTTCTGCGTCTTGCCGCAGAACGTGCACTTGAGCAGATCACCGCTGTCCGTGGGCCGCGTCATTCGGGGTGCTCCTTCCGGGGGGCATGCTCCGTCCAGGCTAACGTGAGGGACTGACGCCTGCCCGCCGACGCGCCGCTATGCGGAGGTGGCCTCCGCTTCGCCCTTTCGAGACGCGAGTACCTCATCCACCAGGCCGTATTCTTTGGCCTCTTTGGCGCCGAGGAACGTGTCGCGCTCGATGTCCTCACGTACCTTTTCGGCAGTTTGACCGGTGTGGTGAGCCAACGTGTTCTCAATCCATTCGCGCATGCGAAGAATCTCCTCGGCGTAAATCTCGATGTCCGAGGCCTGTGCACGGCCGCCGCCCTCAATGCGCGGCTGGTGGATCATGACGCGCGCGTTGGGCAGGGCGAGACGCTTGCCGGGGCTACCAGCGGCGAGGAGCACAGCAGCAGCCGAGGCCGCCTGGCCAAGGCACACCGTCTGAATTTGCGGACGGATGTACTGCATCGTGTCGTAGATCGCTGTCAACGCGGTCTGCGAACCCCCCGGGCTGTTGATGTAGATGATGATGTCGCGGTCCGGGTCCTGAGACTCGAGCACGAGTAGTTGCGCCATCACGTCATCTGCGGACGTGTCGTCGATCTGCACGCCAAGGAAGACGATGCGGTCCTCAAACAGCTTCGAGTAAGGGTCGCGCACCTTTGTTCCGTACGACGTCCGCTCTTCGAACTGCGGGAGGATGTAGCGGGCAGAGGGCCCGTCGATTGCGCGGCCGCCAGCAAAACGGTTGAAGCCGCCCGCCGTCCGTGCTGCTGCCTGAAGCGCGCGGTATTCCTCGCTCACGCCTTACCTCCCTGGGACTTGTCGCCGGTCTCCGCGGCGTGCTTGATGACCTTGTCGACAAAGCCGTATTCGAGGGCTTCTTCCGCAGTGAACCAGCGGTCGCGGTCGGCGTCGCGGTTGATCTGCTCAAGGGTCTTGCCGGTCTGCTCGGCGGTCAGTTCCGCGAGCACCTTCTTCATGTGCATGATGAGTTCGGCGTTGATGCGGATGTCTGTGGCAGTGCCGTAAATACCGCCAGACGGCTGGTGCATCATGACGCGTGCGTGCGGGGTGGCAAAGCGCTTGCCCTTGGTCCCCGACGAGAGTAGGAACTGGCCCATCGAGGCCGCCATGCCCATCGCCACTGTGGCGACGTCAGGCTTGATGTACTGCATGGTGTCGTAGATTGCCATGCCTGCCGTGATCGAGCCGCCCGGGCTGTTGATGTACAGGTAGATGTCCTTCTCCGGGTCCTCGGCGGCGAGCAACATCATCTGCGCGCAGATGGCGTTGGCGTTGTCGTCTCGGACCTCGTCACCGAGCCAGATGATGCGTTCGCGCAACAGCCGGTTGAAGATCGAGTCGTTTAGACCCATGCCGCTGTGGTCAGCGCGCGCCGTCACCTCGTTCACGATGTTCCTCCTTGTGGACGTTGCCACGACACTAACGCGATTGAGGGGGCGAATCCTGCCGCTTCCGGGTGTTTTTCGCTACAGGGAGAACCCCAGGTGCGGCGTCGGCTTGGCACATCCGTTGGGTGCGGCGCACTCTTCGGGGCTGGGCAGGCTCATCCACCGAAGCGGTGCGGTGGCATGCCGCCGACGCTGACCTCGCAGGCGTACAGGCGGCCTTCCGCGGGGCCCGGGTTGGTCATTCGTTCCCAACCTGTCGTCACACAAAGCGTGCGGTAGTCGTCTCCCCCAAAGCCGGGGCAGGTGGGCTGGGCCGCCGCCACCGCCACCTTGTCGCTCAGCCGTCCGTCGGCGTCGTACCTCTCCACCACTCCCGCGCCGTAACGAGCAAGCCACAGACCACCCTCGGCATCGATCGCAAGGCCATCGGGCATGCCCTCCGACCGGGCGCAACGAATGTGTGGCCGCGGCGCAGAGACGAGTCCCGCGTCGGCATCAAAGTCGAAGGCGTAGACCACGGCTGCGAGCGAATCGACAAGGTAGAACGTGTCACCCTGCGGACTCCACCCCATGCCATTCGACAGCTCAAGCCCGCCGCAAACGCGCCGCACGTCGCCGTCGGGCTCGACGCGAAGTCATCCCCTCGCGGCGCCTGTTCCATCACGTCGATGGTGTCGCGCAATGCGGCAATGAACTCGTCACTGGGGCTCGCACATGCGGCCCGCACCACCGCGGGTTCGATCACGTGGCGGGCCTCGATCAACTCCCCCAGTTCGTCTGAGCTGAGGGGCGGCGCAGCCCGGTAGCCACGCAACGCATAGCGACGGACAAGTCCCGTGTGCTCGAGGCGCGCGAGAGCTTCCCTGATCGGGCTTGAAGAGACCTCGAACTCCCGTGCGAGCGCGTCGATCGACAGGGCGTCACCGGGCTCGACGTGCCCATCCATGATGAGCTCCATGATGCGTCCGTAGACGTCATCAACGATGAGCCGGGCACGATCTTGCCCGCACGTGGGGCACGGCCTCGATCGTTCACGGGCCCAGCATAGGCCGGGTCACGCCGTGGCAGGCGAGCTTTACTCGGCCGCCTCGGTCGTGTCGGCTGCTGCCTTCTCCGCCTCTTCGTCCTCGAGCGTGCCGATGACGGCGCTGAGGTCGACAGCATTGCCAGCGGTGTCCTTCACCGTCGCGCGGCGCAGGGCGTAGGCCGTGGCCTTGGAGCGGGCCACGTCGGCAACGATTGCGGGGATCTGGCCAGCCTGTTGCACCTGCTGGATGAACGTGCCCGGGTCCGTGCCGTACTGTCGCGATGCGTTGACGAGGTAGTCGAGGAGTTCGTTCTCCTGAACGTTGATCTCGAGGTCCTCGGCGAGCTGGTCAAGGAGGATCTGGGCGCGCAGCGCAGTGGTCGCCTGCTCGGTGACTTCGGCACGGTGCTCGTCGTCCTCAAGTCGACCCTCGCCCTCAAGGTGGTTGTGCACCTCGGCCTCGATGACCTTCTTCGGCAACGCAAACTCGCCAACGGCCGCAACGAGCGCCTCGACGAGCTTCTCGCGAGCCTCCATCGCCTGGTTGTTGCTCTTGATGCGGGCGGCCTGCTCCTTGAGGTCGTCCTTCAGTTCGGCGAGGGTGTCGAACTCGGACGCAAGCTGGGCGAAGTCGTCGTCAGCGTCGGGCAATTCGCGGGCCTTGACGGCAGTGACGGTGACGTCAACGGTTGCCTCCTGGCCTGCGAGATCGCCAGCGGCAAGCGGACCGGTGAACGTGGTCGACTCGCCGGCCTTCAGGCCCGTAACGGCGTCGTCAAGGCCTTCCATCATGTTGCCGGTGCCCACCTGGTAGGACGACCCCTGCACGGCGTCGACCTCATCGCCATCAACCGAGGCCTTGAGGTCAAGCGTGACAAAGTCGCCGGCCTCAGCGGCGCGGTCAACCGACACGAGGGTGCCGAAGCGCTGGCGGAGCACGGTGAGACGTTCCTCGACGTCCTCGTCAGTCACCTCGGTCACCGCAACCTCGATCGTGAGGTCGGCAGGCGCGGGGAGCTTCACCTCGGGACGGACCTCGACGGTGGCGACAAACTCGACACCCTCGTAGCCCTCTTCCACGCCGGGAAGCTTGGTGATCTCAATTTCGGGCTGGCCGTAAGGACGAATGCCTGCTTCCTCAACGGCAGCGGCGTACCAACCGGGCACACCATCGTTGACGGCGTGCTCAATGACGGCACCCTTGCCAACCCGCTGCTCGAGGATCTTTACGGGGACCTTGCCCTTGCGGAAGCCAGGGATCTGCACCTGCGAGCCGATGTGCTCATAGGCGTGGTCGAACGCGGGCTTGATCTCCTCCTCGCTGAGCGAGACCGTGAGCTTCACGGTGATGTCGTCGATCTTCTCGAGGGCGCTGGTCACTGCTTCTCCTGGCGTTGGGTGCTTGAGGCCTGCTCGCGCGCACGGAGCGCGGGGCAACCTCCCGAGTGTATAGGCGCTCGGTGCGCCTGCCCAACTGGAGGCTTGTCACTCGACGTCGTCGGGGGCCCCAATCGGCACATCTGCCACGCGATCCGCGCGCAACAACGGCAAGGTGGGCTCCTCGACGGTGGCCGCGATGAGGTCGGCGCGCGCGTTGTCGTGGTCCTCGCGGTCAACTCCCTGAAGGTGGAGGACACGGGCGATTGGTTCGGATGCGATTTCTTCGGTGTCGTCGTCGAGCATTGACTCGTGTGCATGGAGCACGGTGAGGATCATGCCGCCGACGCGGGGCATGCCTTCGCCGACACCAGGAGTGAAGTAGGGCAGCGGCAAAAAGCGGGCGCCCTGGCGGGCGTAGAAGCGCAACCGTGCTTCGGGGTCGCCGTGCTGAGGGTGGGGATTATGGTGGTCCGGGTGCTCGACCTCGGCGAGAACGATGCACGGGTCGTATTGCTCGGCCCAGCTGGCGACGCTTTCGTTGAGAAGGGCGGCGCCCATCCCTCCCCCACGTTGTCCTGGCCGGAGCGCGAGGTAGTCGAGCAAGAGCACGCGCGCGTCCTCGTACCAGGTCCCAATAACGGTGCCTGCGAGCGTGCCGTCATCAGTTCGAATGATGCGGACTTCGGTGTCGCCATGCTCGACCTCGTTGACGAGACGATCGAGCTTCATCAGCTCCTTCGCAGGAAATGACGGGCGGAGAATGTGCTCATGCACTGCGGGCAGATCATCGACCTGCGCGACCTCAATGAGGTGTTCTGACTCGGCGGACAAGGACAGTTCCGTTACGAGAGACATTCGAACACTTTACCATTTCGATACCTTGAGCTGCCTAATGTCCCTCGTAATCAGCGCCAAACGGCACGCCGACTACGGACCTCGCCTGCTTCGCAACGCAACACGCGTTTGAGTCTGGACTGCCCCGCATTCGCGCTTCAGATGGCTGAGAAATGCGTCGAGCGCGGCGGTGTCGGCAAGTGACGCGTGGATGAGGGCATCAAATGGGCCCGTCATGTGGACGACATCCCGGACGTAATCGAAGACGTGCACTCTCGTCGCGAAGGCCGCGAAATCGGTGTCCATACCGAGCCGCACGTCGACGAATACTTCAAGCGCATGGTCAACCTCGCGAGTGCGAGCGTGCTCGGTCGCGCCGGGCACCACGGTGTAACCCGCAATCACGCCCGACTCCTCAAGACGGCGCACCCGCGCGGCCGCGGCATTCGGCGACAAACCCACGGCGGCGCCCAAGTCGCGGAACGAAACGCGGGCATTTTGGCTTAGCGCGTCGAAAATCGCGGTGTCGATAGCGTCCACCCTGCTGAATCTACGCGCTCGCCGCGTTTTCCGCAGTAGCAAACCCAGGCGTCGGCCACAGTACCGCCATGGATTCGATCGCTGGCGCCGCCCTATACGGAATCGCGGCAGGGCTTGGCATTGCAATGCCGCTCGGTGCGATCGCCGTCTTGATTCTCCGCACTGCTCTGTCTCGCGGCATGCGCGCGGGCGCAGCGGCAGGCCTTGGCGCCGCCAGCGTCGACTTCGTCTATTGCTCTCTCGCCGTCGTAGCGGGAGCGTCGCTGTCCGGGGTGATCTCTCGCTGGGGCGAGGCACCGCTTTACGTCTCGGGTGCCGTCATCGCGGCGATTGGGGTCGCCCAACTCGTCAGCGCCCTGCGTCCCCAGGAGACTGTCGCTGCAACGCCACGAGCGCGCATTGTCTACCTCCAGTTCATCGGACTCACGGCGCTCAACCCGGTCACCGTTTTGTACTTCGCTTCCCTCGCCGGGGTGCTTGCGTCCCACGAAGCCGACGCTGGCGCTCAGGCGGCGTTCGTCGCCGGGGTTGCCATGGCGTCGGCCGCGTGGCAGGTGGGGTTGGCCGTCGCCGGAGCCGCAATGCGCCACACGGTCAGTGAGCGCGCGAGCCGCGCCTTGGGCATCGTCGGTTCGGTCATTGTGGTGGGGCTCGGCGTCGTCGTCATTGCCCGCGCAGCTCTGGCTTGACC
>JAEZXC010000037.1 GCA_023442845.1 Actinomycetes bacterium
GAATGTCCCGAGCAATCCTCTTGGGATGTGCGGCAGCTTCGACGTGGAAGGTGACCGACTTCGCGCCCAACTCCGCGTAGCGCGGAGCCCACCGATCCGGGTCCTCAATCATGAGGTGAACGTCGAGGGGTATCGGCGAGACTTCGGCGATCCGACGGACAACCGGCAGCCCCAACGTGAGGTTGGGAACAAAGTGCCCGTCCATCACATCGACGTGAAGGAGATCGGCCGTCTGGACGTCCAGGATCTCGGCCTCAAGACGTGCGAAGTCCGCGGACAGAATCGACGGAGCGATACGAATGCTCATACCGACAACCTAGCGCCGCTCACGGTCGGTGAGGAGCGCGATGTACATCGAGTCGGTGCCGTGCTGATGTGTCCACATCTGCACATCGGGCCCGTCTCCCCACGCAGAGGGCTCCATTCCGGTGATTTCCGCGACGGTATCCCGGGCGTCGATCGCGACGAGTCCCGACCCTGCGACAATGTCACGTGTCTCCGCAATTACCGGTGAGCACGTGACGTACGCAATCACGCCACCGGGGGCGAGGAGTGCTCGCGCCTTGTCAAGCAGCCGACGCTGAAGATCGGCAAGGACGGCGAGGTCGCCTGCCGTGCGGCGCCACCGGGCCTCGGGCCGACGCCGGAGCGCACCCAATCCCGTGCACGGGGCATCGAGCAGGATGCGATCATACGGGCCCTCAGTCCATGTCAGCGCGTCTGCATGATGCACGGCGACGATGCCGTCAGGAACTGCACGGACGCTGGTGCGCACCAAGTCCGCGCGATGATGATGAACTTCGAGCGCATCGACGGTGGCACCCCGGCGCGCCGCGACTGCCCCAAGAAGTGCAGTCTTGCCTCCTGGGCCGGCGCACATGTCGAGCCACCGCTCGCCAGCAACGTGTTCTCGAGCGGAAGCAGCTGTGAGAGCGAGGGCGACCACTTGTGAGCCTTCATCCTGCACGCCAGCTACCCCTGCCGAGATCGCGGGTAGGTCGGTGATATCGCCGCCAGGCGCCGTGACGCCAAACGGCGAGAGTTGCGTGGCGGTGCCTCCGGACTCGTCAACAAGTTCGTCGCGCGAAATGAGGTCCGGACGTGCAACCAATGTGACCCGCGCGGGCGCGTTATGGGCGTCAAGTAGGGCTTCGAGTTCGCCCCCACGTCCACGTGCTGAGAGCGATCGCTCCAGTTCGTCCACAATCCAGAGCGGATGTGAGGTGCGAACCGCGATCGAGTCACGGCTGTTGCCCGGTGCGACGCGAACTTGCCATGCCTGTGCGCTGCGTTCGGTGATGCGTCGCATCACCGCATTGACAAATCCACGTGCCTTTCGCTCGCCGCTCGCCACCGCGAGGTCGACTGTTTCTGACACGGCCGCGTGGGCGGGCGTCTTCATGGTGAGCGCCTGGTGGGCGCCAAGCCACAACACGGCGCGCACCACGGGGTCGAGACTGTCGGGGTCTCGTCGCGCAGCAGCCGCCACGACGGCGTCATAGAAGCCGTGCATACGAAGCGATCCGTAGGCAAGCTCGGTCGCAAAGCCGGCATCACGCCCCGTGAGTCCCCGGCGTTTGATAGTCCCCGGCAGTACGAGGTTCGCGTACGCGTCATCGAGCGTGACTGCCATCACGCAGTCAAGCGCGGCGAGCCGAGCCCGGTCGGTCATGCTTCACCCAGCTGTGCACCGTCCGACCACCGCGCACCGCGCCACCATTCGGTGGCGTTCATCATGCGCTTCCCGGCGGGCTGAATCGTCGTGAGGCGCACTGGCACTGTGCCGGTTCCGACGGTGACACCATCGCTCGAAGCCAAGAGAACACCTGGGGTTGTCGCGGAACCTTTAAGCGGCTCGACGGGCCCGAGTTTGGCGACAGATCCGTCGGGAAGCGTGGTCCACGCTCCCGGCGCGGGAGTGTGGGCACGGATGTGGCGATCAATCACATGCGCCGGTAGGTCCCACCTGACGGAGGCGCCTTCCTTCGTCAGTTTTGCGGCATGGCTCACGCCCTCTTCGCCTTGCGACGCTGGCCGAGCGCGTCCACTGACGAGCGCCTCGAGTGAGTCACGCAAGAGAGGCGCTCCGGCCTGGGCAAGGCGATCAAGTAGCTCGCCAGCAGTATCCCGCGGTCGAATCGTCTCGGTCAGTTGCCCGATGATGGGCCCCGTGTCGAGACCCTTCTCGATGATGAAAGTCGATGCCCCAGTGACGTCGTCGCCCGCTTCGATTGCGCGTTGGACAGGAGCCGCGCCGCGCCACGCGGGCAAGACTGAGAAGTGCAGGTTCACCCAGCCATGGGCGACGGCGTCGAGAAGCGGCTGACGCAATATCTGCCCATATGCGACCACTCCTGCCGCATCCGCATTGAGAGCCCGCACGGTGTCAATGAAATCGGGTGCCGATGCCTTCTCGGGTGTCGCCACGGGCAATCCAAGCTCGTCGGCGGCTTCCTTCACTGGGCTCGGATACGTGTGCGAGCCGCGCTTTCCGCGCGCATCGGGCTGCGTGATCACCAAGACGATCTCATGCCCGGCATCGACGAGCGCGCGCAAAGACGGAACGGCGACGTCGGGTGTGCCAGCAAAGATGATGCGCATGCCGTCCATCGTAGGCGGGGCGACGAGCTCTCATGCCGTTGCTGTTTAGCCCCGAAAGCCCGGAAGCGCGTCCACGCGCATGAAGAGTGGTGGTAGCGATGCCCGCGACCTCTCGACAATGACGCCACGAATGGCAGTCACCAAGTGTGGCATGACGCCGCGCGCCGCCATCAGCCATGCACCCTCGGTGTCCCGAGATACATCGACGGGAGCCTGTGCGCATGCAGCAATTGCCGCATCAATCGCCTCGGGTGCGCCGTCGAGCCGGAGCGCTCGTCGCTGTGGGGGTAGGCCAAGTTCGCCCCGCTGCGCAAGGTCACGTGCGGCAAGGTCCCAGCCATCCCACGCGACGAGTGCCGATCGCACGTGTTCTGGAAGATCACCAATGATGTGCACGTGGCCGCCGTCAGCGCGAGACCGCACCAACGCGGCTGCGTTGAGCCAGCGCCGAACTGCCTGAACCTCGGCGCCGAGGCCGTCGATGACTCCTACCCGGGCACCAACAATTGCGCAATGCTTGTAGCCGTTGGCAACGGCGGGCAACGCGCCCGGGGTGGCGACCACGAGCCCTTCCGACGAGACGTGATCTGCAACGGTGCCAGCTGCTCCCGACGATTCGACGACGGGAACTCCCGCCGCCATGCGCCGCAATTGAGCTGCAAGTCGAGACACGCCGAGGCCCACGGGGCGTAAGCGGTATCCCCGGCATTCGGGGCAGTGCCAGGTGGGCGCTTCCTTGCCGCAGTCACGGCACTGAGGTGTGGCGGTTGGGCCCTGGGCTCCAAGGTCTCCACCGCATTCGGGGCACTCGGCCCACTGATCACATCGAGCACAGGCGAGACCTTGGGCGTAACCTGCCTGCGGCACGAGAACAGCGGCTACATCGTCCCGCGCGGCATCAATGAGAGGCTTCCACACGTGAGGGGGCATCCAGTGCCGACCACTCCCACCTTGTACCTGCCTCCTCTCCTCCCCCACGATTTCAATCCGTGCGAGTGCCGATCGCTCGGCGGCAGCGTTGATCCGTGTGGCAAAGCCGTGCTCGACGAGGGCAACAGCGTCGGCACTGACGGCGTGTCCGGCTAGCAGCAAAGAGCACCCCGACAGTTGCGCGCGCATCGCTGCCACAGTTCGCGCATGCGGATACGGGGCTCGTGGCTCTTGCATGAGGTCGCTCGCCTCGTCCCACACGCTGATATGGCGTAGGTCAGGCACGGGAGTCCAGGCAACCTGCCGAGTACCGATGACGATAGGCGCGACTCCCCTGAGCGCAGCAAGGAACGACCCATATCTCACTTGTGGACCATCGTCTGCCGCGAGCACCGCCACCTCGCCGCCGCGCCGGGCCGACCAGCGCGTGAGGCCCGCAGCACGCGTGGCTCCCAGCAAGGTGTGGACGGCCCGGGCATCTGGCGCGACAAGCAGCGCACTACCGCCGTCGCGGATGGCCGCAAGTGCAGCGCCCACGAGGGCGTCGGCCGGCAACGCCCGACGGCCGGCGTGGGTCGCGGCCCACACACCCCGCTGGGCCGGCGCCACCGGAAGGCCTAGTTCCTGCGCGTATGCAGAAAGGCGCGCGACAGTTTCACCACGCGGTGCGTGTCGTGTCCATTCATCCCACGGGAAGGTCTCAACCGAAGCCACCCGAGGCACTGCCATGAGCCGCAGCACGTCCCATAGGGACCCGCCGTAGCGATTCGCGATCTCTCGTGCGAGCGCAATCGCGGGCCGATCAAGTGATGGCATGCGGGCGGCCGACTTAATCGCCTTTGCCGCATGCGGGGATGAACCATCGACGACATCAATAACGATGCCCGACGCCAACCTCCCGGCGAAGGGAACGCGAACTCGGGTACCGACTTCGAGCTCGCTAAGGGCAGGCGGAATCGTGTAGTCGAAGGGGCGATCGAGGTGTGGTAACGGGCTATCGACGACGACCCGCGCAAACACAGCGCCTGCCCTAGACGGCGGCCGCCAAAGCCGCCGCGCGGTCGGTCCGCTCCCACGTGAAGTCAGGCAACTCGCGCCCAAAGTGACCATAGGCGGCAGTGGCTCGGTAGATCGGGCGACGCAGATTGAGATCCGAAATGATTGCCGACGGGCGCAGGTCAAAAACGTCGCGAATTGCCGCAGTGATTCGGTCCGGGTCCACCGTGTGCGTACCGAAGGTCTCGACGTAGAGGCCCACGGGTTCTGCAGTACCAATCGCGTATGCGACCTGAACCTCACATTGGGTAGCCAGCTCCGCTGCCACCACATTCTTCGCCACCCAGCGCATCGCGTATGCGGCAGACCTATCGACCTTGGACGGGTCCTTCCCTGAGAACGCGCCACCGCCGTGGCGAGCCATGCCGCCGTACGTGTCAACGATGATCTTCCGACCAGTGAGGCCTGCGTCACCCTTGGGTCCACCGATCTCGAACCGGCCCGTGGGGTTGATAAGGGCGCGGTATCCCGAGGAGTCGAGGTCAAAGCGTGCAAGTACTGGCGCGATCACGTGTCGCGTGATCTCTTCCCGCAATGCAGCCGTCTCAAGCTCTTCATCGTGCTGGCTCGACACGACAACGGTGTCGATCTTCACCGGCACTGATCCGTCATATCCGATCGTCACCTGAGCTTTGCCATCTGGGCGCAGCCCGGCCACGATGTTGTCCTTGCGCGCCTGCGCAAGCCGAGCGGTAAGCGCGTGGGCGATTGCGATCGGCAATGGCATGAGTTCCGGTGTATCGGTGCACGCATAGCCGAACATAAGGCCTTGGTCGCCTGCGCCGAGCTCCTGACGGTCGGAGTCGGTCGCCTGCTGCACACCCATCCAAATGTCGGGGCTCTGCTCACCAATCGACACCGATACCCCGCACGAGTCGGCATCGAAGCCGATCGCAGACGATGTGTAGCCGATGTCGCGCACGACGGTGCGAATGGTCGACGGAATGTCAACGTAAGCGGACGTCGTCACCTCACCGGCAACGTGTACAAGGCCCGTTGTCACCATCGTCTCGACGGCCACGCGCGACATCTCGTCAAGGCGAAGCATCTCGTCAAGGATCGCATCCGAAACCTGGTCGCAGATCTTGTCGGGATGACCTTCGGTGACCGACTCGGACGTAAACAGGCGCAACGACATGTCTTCCAGCATAGTGGCGCGTACTGACGCGACTTTCGGCGACCGGGCGGACCCGGGCTACGCCGACGGACGGTACTCGTTCACGGTGCTTAAGATTGCGTGGGCCACGGCAAGCTTGCTTCCCTCTGCACTCGATACGACGCTTCCACTTGCGTCGAATATCGTGACCGTGTTGGGCACATCGCCAAAGCCGCGCCCTCCGCCGACGGGATTGACGACGAGCAGGTCGGCTCCCTTGCGAATCGCCTTCGCCCGACCGTACTCAAGCGCGGTCGATGAGTCGTCGCCCGTTTCGGCGGCGAATCCAACGACAGTTTGACCTTCCCGACGCGCCGTAACGAGGGAAGCGAGAATGTCCTCGTTTTGCACGAGCTCGAGAGTGAAGCCGTCTGTCCCCTGCTTCTTCAGTTTCGCGTCGCTGACATTCGCAGGCCGGAAGTCGGCGACCGCGGCGGCCATAATGACAACGTCAGCGTCGCGGGCTGCGGCGCGCACAGCGTCGGCGAGCTGGGCCGTTGTCTCGACGGATACGACCGTGACGCCCTCGCCGGCCGGCAACGACGTGTTGGCGGCAACAACGGTGACCTCAGCGCCCCGCTCTCGTGCCGCTTCGGCAAGCGCGAATCCTTGATGGCCCGACGAGCGATTGCCAAGAAACCGCACGGCGTCGATCGGCTCACGGGTACCACCTGCACTGATGACGATGCGCAGGCCGGTGAGGTCCCCCCATGGGAACGCGTCCGAGCCCCCGGTGTCCGTCACTCCCGCACCGGCGGCCACCGCGTAGAGCGACGCAACGATCTCATCGGGTTCAGGTAGCCGGCCCGGCCCACTGTCGGCACCGGTCAAGCGTCCAATCGCGGGCTCGATGATATGGACACCGCGGCTGCGAAGAGTCTCGACATTCGCCTGGGTCGCCGCGTGTTGCCACATTTCTGTATGCATCGCGGGTGCGAGCACAACCGGTGCTCTCGTCGCAAGGAGCGCATTGCCAAGCAAGTCGCGTGCTTGCCCATGCGTGTAGGCGGCAAGAAAATCAGCGGTCGCCGGTGCGACGAGCACAACGTCTGCTTGTTGGCCAAGCCGCACGTGCTCAACGGCAGGAATGTTGTCGAAGGTGTCTGAGGTTGCGGGCTCGCCGCTCAACGCTTCCCATGTGGCTCTGCCGACGAATTCCAACGCGGCACGGGTGGGGACCACGCGGACTGCGTGTCCGTCCTCCTTGAGGCGACGGACGACCATGGCGACCTTATAGGCCGCGATGCCGCCGGTAACCCCCAGCAGCACCCTCACGGATTACTCCTCGCCAGAGCCGAGAATGAGGAGGTTACCCTCGTTGATCTCACGCAACGCCACCGACAACGGCTTGTCCGTGGAGTCGGCCTCGACCAGTGGTCCCACGTTCTCGAAGTGACCCTCGCCAAGGGCCTCGTAGTACGAGTTGATCTGGCGCGCGCGCTTGGCACCGTAGATCACCAGCGCGTACTTGGAGTCGACCTTGGAGAGCAACTCGTCGATGGGCGGGTTGGTGATGCCCTCGGGATGCGCGATGGTTCCGGCCACGTTTTCCTCCTAGGTCCTGTCCCGCGACGTGCAGACAGCGCCAACTAGTCTACCGTGCCGAGGCGACGATGCCTTCCAGCTCCGTCACGGCATCGTCGAGCACGTCATTCACGATGGTGACGTCGAACTCGTCCACCGCCCGTAACTCCTGGTGCGCCGTCTCAAGACGACGCTCCCGTTCCGCCTGATCCTCGGTTCCCCGGATTGCCAGACGGTCCTCAAGCACATCGAACGAAGGGGGGGCGACAAATACAAACAGGGCGTCAGGCATTGACTCACGTACCTGCCGCGCGCCCTGGAGGTCGATCTCAAGGACCACAGGAACATCGGCGTTGAGTCGTTCGATGACTGGTGCCCGTGGCGTCCCATATCGGTGAACGCCGTGAACCACTGCCCATTCGAGCAGTTCCCCGTCTTGAATCATGCGATCAAACTCGTGAGAGCTGACGAAGAAGTAGTGCCGTCCCTCCTCTTCACCTTCACGAGGAGCC
>JAEZXC010000109.1 GCA_023442845.1 Actinomycetes bacterium
ACGGTGCCAACTTCTACGTCGGTGTCTTCTTCGACGAGGATCTCAAGCAAGGTGCCAGCGACAGGGGAGGGGATCTCGGTGTCGACCTTGTCGGTCGAGACCTCCAGCAAAGGCTCGTCGGCGGCAACGGTGTCGCCAACGGACTTCAGCCAGCGGGTGACGGTGCCCTCAGTGACCGACTCGCCCAGCGCGGGAAGAGTGACGTCAGTGCTCATGGTGCGATGTCTCCTTGGACTCAGTCGTGCGCGTGCAGCGGCTTGCCTGCGAGGGCCAGGTGGGCCTCTCCCAGCGCCTCGTTCTGCGTGGGGTGTGCGTGAATGAGGGGGGCGACATCTTCAGGGTGTGCCTCCCAGCTGACAATGAGCTGCGCTTCGCCGATTTGCTCGCCGACGCGCGCTCCGAGCATGTGGACGCCCACGACGGGGCCGTCAACCACACGGACCAACTTGATGAACCCCTGGGTGCCGAGAATCTGGCTCTTGCCATTGCCGCCCAGGTTGTACTCAAGCGCCACCACTTTGTCGGCGCCGTACGTTTCCTTCGCCTTCGCTTCCGTGAGGCCCACAGACGCGACCTCTGGGTTGCAATACGTGACACGCGGAATGTTGGCCTCAACGATCGGCTGGGGGTTCAGACCGGCGATCTGTTCTGCGACAAAGATGCCTTGCTGGAAGCCACGGTGCGCAAGCTGCAGGCCCGGGACGATGTCGCCAACGGCGTAGATATTGCCCACACCCGTGTGGAGGCGCTCATCCGTCAACACAAAGCCGCGGTCAACGCGCACGCCCTGGTCTTCGTAACCCAAGCCAGCAGTGCGGGGACCACGCCCCACGGCCACAAGCAGTACGTCTGCCTCGAGCGTCGTCCCGTCTTCAAGCGTGACAACCACCCCGGCGTCCGACTGCGTGACACCTTGGAAGCGCGCACCAAGTTTGAAGTCGATTCCGTTCTTGCGGAACGCGCGCTCGAGCCCCTTACTTAGCGACTCATCCTCGTTCGGAACGAGGTGCGGCAGACCTTCCACAATGGTGACCTTGCTGCCGAAGGAGTTCCACACGGACGCGAACTCGACGCCGATGACGCCACCGCCGAGCACGATCGCGGTGCGGGGGACCCAGTCGAGGGCAAGTGCCTGGTCGGATGTGATGACGCGTCCGCCGATTTCAAGTCCGGGCAAGGTGCGTGCGTACGAGCCCGAAGCAAGAATGATGTTCTTGCCCGTGTAACGCTCGCCGCGCACCTCGATCGCGTCGGGCCCAACGAGTGTGCCGTGACCCTCGATAACAACGACCTTGCGCGACTTCACGAGACCCTGCAGACCCTTGTACAAGCGGTCGATCACGCCCTGCTTGTAGGTGTTGACGGCCGCCATGTCGACACCGTTAAAGGTGGTCTGGACTCCGATTGACGGACCATGCTTGGCCTCGTCAGCAACCTCGGCCGCGTGAAGCAGCGCCTTGGTGGGGATGCAGCCGTTGTGGAGGCACGTGCCGCCAACCTTCGACTCTTCCACCAGGCCCACAGTGAGGCCAAGTTGAGAGGCGCGCAGCGCAGCGGAGTAACCGCCGGAGCCGCCGCCGAGAATCAGGACATCAAACGAGCGGGGGTTGGACTCGGTCACGAGGTCATATCTCCTTGTAAGGACGGGACTGTACCCATCTTGCCATTTGTGCCGGTCAGCGCGAACCGCGCCGCCCTTGGTTACCCTAGACAACATGAGCTTCCTGGCACGTTTATTCCGGCGAGGATCTTCCTCGCCTGTACCGACCGGCACGTCGTCCCGGGAGGCGCAGACGGCGACGATGAGTCATTTTCGTCAGTTCGTGAGCAACCGGGAAGGCTGCGAGGCCTTCATCGAGCCTGCTACGCGCGTCACGCAGACGACGATGGTGATTGTGGCGGACACGGGCGAGTGGACCCGGCGCAAGGTGCCGGATGAGACGGCTGCCCGCAAGGTGGCGAAGGAGTTGGGGATTTCGGTTTTCGACGTCAACCTCTCTGGGTATCCGTCGCGAATGCGCGAGTGGAATGAAAAACATCGCCAGATTTAGCGACGCGCGAACAGCGCCGCGACAAAAGCAGAGGCCCCGACGCGCACGTCGGGGCCTCTGCTTTGTTCGGCACGTCCTTTTCTACACTCCGGCGCGGCGCTCGAGAAACTCGAAGAGGGTGCGCACGCCCGCACCGGTTCCGCCGGGAACTGTGTAGCCGTAAGCGCTGCCTTCATTGAAGGCCGGACGCGCGATGTCGAGGTGAGCCCACGGGGTCTCGCCCACAAACTCCTTGAGGAACCAGGCAGCGGACAGCATGCCGCCACCGTTCGGGTCACCGATATTGCGGATGTCGGCCACCTTGGAGTCGATCGACTCGCGGAGGTGTCCAGGCAGCGGCATCGGCCACATGTCCTCGCCAATGGCGTTGGCGGCGTCGATCACCTCGGCACGAATATGCTCATCGCCCATGACGCCGGACGTGCGCGTGCCGAGGGCAAGGCCCTGCGCACCAGTCAACGTGGCAATGTCGAGCACGACGTCGGGGCCTTCCTCCACTGCGCGCGCAAGACCATCGGCGAGCACCAGGCGGCCTTCGGCGTCGGTATTGAGAACCTCGACCGTTGTGCCGCTATAGGTGCGCAACACGTCGGACGGGCGCTGAGCGGTGCCGGACGGCATGTTCTCTGCGAGGCATAGCCAGCCGACCACATTGACCGGTAACTTCGCGCGCGCCGCCGCAAGCACCACGTGCATGACCGCTGCGGCGCCCGACATGTCCGACTTCATTGTCTCCATCGACTTCGACGGCTTGAGCGAAATGCCGCCCGTGTCAAAGGTGATTCCCTTGCCGACAAGCGCGACCGTCTGCTTCGCGTCGGTGCCCTTCCACTCGATACGCACGAGGCGGGGCAGACGCGATGACCCCATGCCAACGCCAAGGATGCCGCCAAAGCCTTGTTCCGCGAGCTGTTCCGGCTCCCATACCCGCACGTCACAGCCGTACTGCTGGCCATAACCCGCCGCGGTGTCAGCGAATGACGCAGGGAAAAGGTCGAGCGGCGGCGTGTTGATGAGATCGCGGGTGCCCGCAACAGCGCCGGCAATGATCTTCGCTCGCTCGATTGCGGCGTCGGAGGCGCCCGCGATGAGCCAATCCGTGAAGACTTGTTCCTGCTCATCGTCACCCGTTGACTTGTAGTCAGTGAACACGTACGAGCCCAGAAGTGCGCCCTCTGCGATGGCGCTGTGGCCCGTATCGGTGGAGGCAGGCAAGGCGACAACGACCGTACCTGGCTTCTTTCCACACGCACGTGCTGCAGCGCCGGCGGCAAAGCGCACGTCAGCGTCGCTGCCAGAACCGATGCCAACGAGCACGATTCGACGTGCCGACGTAGGGCCTCCGGGCAACACAGCGGTGGCACCGAGCTTGCCGCTCGCTTCTAGGTCCGACGCTGTTGCGGCGATCGCGTCGCGCACGTCAGCAGGCAGTTGGGGGTGGTCAACAGGAGCGCCCGAGCTGTCAACGCCCAGGATGAGGGCGTCACATGCGACGGTCGACACGGCGTCTGCAAAGGTGTTGAGAGTGGTCATAGTCCCAAGGCTAGCCCGATAGGTTGGGGCCGTGTACGCCGTCTTCTTCCGTCAGGTGATCCTGAGAATGAGCACCGAGCGTGCTCACCACGTCGCAGTGGCCGCATTTCGTTTTGGCTGGCCATTCATGGTGATCGCGCGCTGGTTGCGCATCATGCCGCCAGCTCCGTCGTCGGTGGGCGTTGACGCGCTGGGCCTTCATTTCACCTCACCGGTTGGTGTGGCGGCCGGTCTCGACAAGGACGCCCAAGCCGTCAAGGGTCTGATGGCGGCCGGGTTTGGACACGTTGAAGTGGGCACTGTGACCCCGCGTCCTCAGCCCGGGAACGATCTTCCCCGCGCCTGGCGAGAGCTCGATGTGCGGGGCCTGCGCAACCGCATGGGCTTCAATAACGAAGGCGCCGACGCTGCCGCTCGCCGCCTTGCCACGCTGCGGTCATCCCGGCGCGGCAAGAAGGCCGCTATCGGCGTCAACATCGGCAAGAACAAGGTGACGACGCCGCAGGATGCGGCGCTCGACTACGCCTATTGCGCGCGGGTGCTCGCGCCATACGCCGACTTCCTCGTTGTTAACGTGTCGTCGCCCAACACCCCAGGCTTGCGCGATCTCCAGTCCGTTGAAGCATTGCGTCCCATCCTTGAGCACGCGCGGGCGGGTGCCGACGAAGGTTCGCCTTCACATCGAGTTCCGTTACTCGTCAAGATCGCGCCCGACCTCGCGGATGGCGACATCGATGCCGTGGCCGACCTTGCTGTTGAGCTCGGCCTCGACGGGATTGTCGCAACGAACACGACGATCAACCACGATCGTGGTCCGGGAGGCCTTTCTGGGCCCCCGTTGCGCGAGCGTGCGACCGCGGTGGTTTCGCGTCTCCGCGCCAGGGTCGGCCCGCAGATGTGTCTCATCGGCGTCGGCGGCATCACGACCGCGGAGGATGTTCGCGCAATGCTCGACGCTGGAGCCACCATCGTGCAGGTCTACACCGCTCTCGTGTATGAGGGCCCCTTCTTGCCGTCGCGCCTTAGCCGCGGCTTAGCGAGGCTTTCACCTGCGCTGTGAGACGGATCACAGGCCGTAACGGGAACCAAAACCGCCACATTGCCGTTGAGGAAGGTGTACGCACCTGCCAGGCGTACAAGCATTGTTTTCTCCTTTGAAGCACAAAGCCCCCGGCGACCCTCAGGTGCCGGGGGCTTTGTGCTTCAGCTGTTTATGAAGGGCGCTGCTTGGGCATTCCCTCGAGGGTCTTTGCCGCATCACGCTCGACAGCATCGCCAAGGACGTCGTCAATGCGAGTCATGAGTTCGGCGGGAATGGTCACGCCGGATGCCGCGACGTTTTCCGTGATCTGCTCGGGACGCGAGGCGCCGATGATCGCCGCCGACACGTTGTCGTTCTGTAGCACCCAGGCAACAGCAAGCTGGGCCATCGTGAGGCCGAGTTCGTCGGCGATCGGCTTGAGGTTCTGGACTCGCTCGAGCAGTTCGTCCTGCATGAGTCGCTGAATGAAGCTCGCGCCGCTCTTGGTGTCGGTGGCGCGTGACCCGGCCGGCGGGGGCTGGCCTGGCTTGTACTTGCCTGTGAGCACGCCCTGGGCGACGGGGGACCAGACAATCTGTCCGAGCCCAAGTTCCTTCGATGCCGGAATGACCTCGTCCTCAATAACTCGCCACAGCATCGAGTACTGAGGCTGCGACGAGATGAGCTGGAAGCCAAGCTCCTTCGCGTAGTGGGCGCCTTCACGGATTTGATCGGCTGTCCACTCGCTTACCCCGATGTAGAGAGCCTTGCCCTGGCGCACAATGTCTGCGAACGCGAGCATCGTCTCCTCAAGAGGGGTCTCAATGTCGTAGCGATGCGCCTGGTAGAGGTCCACGTAATCGGTTTGGAGACGGGTGAGAGATCCGTTGATGGACTCCATGATGTGCTTACGAGACAAACCGGAGTCGTTCGGCCCTCCAGGGCCGGTGGTCCAGAACACCTTGGTGAAGATCTCGAGACTCTCGCGGCGTTCACCTTTGAGAGCGTCGCCCAGCACCGTTTCCGCGCGCGTATTCGCGTAGGTATCTGCTGTGTCAAACGACGTGATGCCCGCCTCAAGTGCGGCGCGAACGCAGGCTGTAGCCTGCTCGTTCTCGACCTGGGAACCGTGGGTGATCCAGTTTCCGTAGGTCAGTTCGGTGATTTTGAGCCCGGAGTTTCCGAGATAGCGATAAGCAACCATGACTCCACAGTAACCCCATGACGAGGTGGAGCCGAAACGTTTCGATTCGTCGGCGACTGCGATGACTGGAGGAGGCCCGCACGACGGGCGCTCTGCGACCTCAGATCGGGAAATCGCCCCGCTTTGTCACCGGGCGCGGAACGCGGAGGCGACGGATATTCAGCATGCGTGCCGTGGCATAGAGGCGCCATCCGCGACGTAAGCCTTGGTCGCCGAGCTTGTCGATAAGTAGTGCCTTGAGCTGACGCTGGGCCCAGATCGTCTCGCCCACTGTGACGAGCACGAGGACGTAGAAGCCCAGCACAATGAGGCCACCGATGTTGGGGTCGCCGTTGAAGAACAACGACACGATGACAAAGACAACGGCGACGGGAAGCAAGAACTCGCCGAGCCCGGTTCGCGCATCGATGTACTGACGAATGAGTTTGCGGTCCGGGCCTCGATGCTCGGCTGGCATGTAGCGTTCGTCACCCGTCATCAGGGCGTGCTGCTCCTTCATACGCCGTTCGCGAATCTGCGCCTGACGCACCTTGCGGTCCGCTTTCGGGTCGACGATGAAGGGGCGCTTGCGCTGTGCCTCCCGCTCCTTTCGCTTTGGAGTGGGTTTGCCCTTACCGCCCGGCTCCTCAATTACTGAAGGCGCGGTGTCATCGTGCTTGGCCATCATTGCCTTTCATCCGGGGCGAGAGCCCTCGTCAGTCCTTTTCGGGGGCGGGAGCGGGTAATGCGAGCATGCGGTCGAGCGCAACCCGCGCCTCCTGCTGTGTCTGCTGGTCGACAACAATGCGGTTCGGCACTTGCCCTGCGACGAGCGATTCGAGAGCCCACACGAGGTGGGGGAGGTCGATGCGGTTCATTGTCGAGCAGAAGCACACGGTGTCTTCGAGGAAGTGCACGGGCTTGTCGGGGTGGCGGTTGGCGAGGCGGCGCACAAGGTTGAGTTCCGTGCCAATGCCCCACGACGTACCAGGCGCGGCGTCAGCGACCGTCTTAATGATGAACTCGGTGGAGCCCACGTAGTCAGCGTTCGTCACGACCTCGTGCTGGCACTCGGGGTGGACAAGGATGTTGATGCCCGGTACTTCCTTGCGCAATGCGTCGACATTCGCCTTGCGGAAGCGGCCGTGGACGGAACAGTGGCCCTTCCACAACAGCATGCGTGCGGCTGCCAGCGCCTCGGGGCTATTGCCACCAAGAGGTTTGCGCGGGTCCCACACCACACAGTCGTCGAGACTCAGGCCCAACTTCTCCACCGCGGTGTTACGGCCCAAATGCTGGTCTGGCAAGAACATCACCTTGCCGGCACCGTCAACGCCGCCCACTTGGTCGAAGGCCCAGCGCAGTGCGGTCTCGGCGTTCGACGACGTGCATACGGCTCCACGGTTTCGGCCACAGAACGCCTTGATGGCTGCTGTCGAGTTCATGTAGGTCAGCGGCACCGTCACGTCAGCAAGGCTGATCTCAGCGAGTTGTGCCCATGCATCTTCAACTTGGCTAATGCCTGCCATGTCGGCCATCGAGCAGCCGGCTGCCATGTCCGGGAGGATGACGGCCTGATTGTCGTTGGTGAGGATGTCGGCCGACTCCGCCATGAAATGCACGCCACAAAAGACAATGAACTCGGCTTCCGGGCGCGCTGCGGCGTCGCGGGCAAGCTTGAACGAGTCACCCGTGACGTCAGCGAACTGAATGACCTCGTCGCGCTGGTAGTGGTGACCCAAGATGAAGACGCGGTCTCCAAGGGCCTCCTTCGCGGCGTGCGCGCGAGCGACGAGCGAAGGGTCCGACGGTGCGGGAAGGTCACCAGGACAGTCCACTCCGCGTTCCGACAACGGGTCGGTGCGCTGCCCGAGCAGCAGCAGCGCGGGAGATGCGGCTGGCTCCGTGAAGGTCTCGGTCATGGCCCTATTGTTCCACGCGGAGCCCGCGCCGAGCCCCGGCGCCCACCGGTCCGCTTTCGTGCGAGCAAGCCGTCACACTTAATGGCATGCAAATGGTGTGGTGCGTTCAGTCATGGCCCGGCGGGCTCGGCCCGGATGCTGTCGCGCAAGACGTTGCCCGCTCGGTCGACTTGGTGGCGCCGCATGTGAACCTCGCAGTTCGGACGTTTGGAGATGGTGGTCCACGCAGTGCGGACGCCTTGACGGGAATCACTCGAGAGCGGGTTGGGGGAGCGGACGTAATGCGTCGCGCTGGCGTCGCGTGGCTGTGTCCTGCTCGTGGCGCCTCCCGCTGGGACCCCGTCGGTTTGTCCGCAACGCTCATCGGATTGGCATCTGACGCGTCACAACGCGAGCGCGTCGTGGTCCCGTTGGGCGATGTGCCGCCTGCGGGTGACGCGGCTGCACTGTGGGGTCCCTCGGTTGAGGCATTCCGGCACGCGCTCAAGCCGCTCGACATTCTCGCGCTCGTCACCTCCGACAGACCACTCCTCGGGTTTCATGGCATGAGCGCGGCACTCCTCGATGGCAAGGAGGCAGATGCGGCGATCGCGGCTGCCGCGCAGGCCCAGGAGGAGCGATGGGCGGGTCTCGCACTCGAAGCCGACGCCGTGGCGGCGGTGTCCTCCTTCGTGGGCCCCGCACGCCCATCCGACGTGCCTGGCACTGGTGCGGCCGGCGGCCTTGCCTACGCGCTTCACGTGAGTGGAGCGCGCCTTGCCCCCGCGTTCAGGGTGCTTGTTGACGAAGCAGGCGTGGCTGATGCCGTCGCCAATGCTGACGTCGCGGTCATCGTCACAGCAGAGCTGACACCGCGCACGCTGGACCACGGACTGGTGCCAGCGGTGGCCGCCGCAGCGGCCGGACGAGGAATCCCCACCGTCGTCTTGTCCGAGACGCTTCACGTGGGAAAACGAGACCTCATGGCCGCAGGCGTCGACTCCGCCCACCAAGCAGTTGCCGGGCACGATGGCCTCCGCGAAGGGGTGCGGCGAGTGCTGCACACGTGGGCGCGCGCGTGAGTCATGATGGAATTGCCCAACGCCGTAGGGCGTTGGGTGTTTCCGAAGGCGCGCGGAGAGTCGTACTCTAGGAGACATCCCGCTTATTAAAGGAGGCGCGTATGACGGATATCGTGACCGACGTTCCCACGCACGGCGTGGTGGTGACTGACGCCGCCGCCGCCAAGGTGAAGAGCCTCCTGGCCCAGGAAGGTCGTGACGACCTGCGCCTGCGCCTCGCGGTTCAGCCTGGTGGTTGCTCGGGCTTGATCTATCAGCTTTATTTCGACGAGCGCACACTCGAAGGCGATGCTGTTCGCGACTTCGACGGCGTGCAGGTGATTATCGACAAGATGTCGGTTCCGTACCTCGAGGGTGCGACCATCGACTTTGCCGACACCATTGAGAAGCAAGGCTTCACGATCGACAACCCGAATGCAGGAAGTTCCTGCGCGTGCGGCGACTCGTTTAGCTGATCGACATCAGCGTTCGAGACGGACGGTGAGGGCCCAGGCCCCGCCGTCCGTTTCTTTTTCCCCGATGAACGTGTGGCCGGTCATACGCGCCCATGCGGGGACATCCAGCCGGGCCGCGATGTCCGTTGCCAAGACCGTGAGCGTGGCGCCGGCGCTGCGCCCGGTCGCTGCCTTGGCCAACATGATGATGGGCACGGGACACGCGGTGCCCGTTGCGTCGATCACGTCATCGGCGGGTGCGTTCATGAGTGACCACCGGGGGCGCCGAGGCGGGAACGAATCCGCTCGAGCGCACGCGGCAATTCGGCGAGGAACGCGTCGATGTCGCTATCGGTCACGGTGGGAGGCAGGGACAAGCGCACATTGCCGTGGGTGAGGGCGCCCACCGCTGCAAGGACGCGTGACGGCTCAAGAGTTCCCGTCGCACATGCAGACCCAGAGCCAATAGCGAATCCGGCGCGGTCGAGCTCGGACACAAGCGCCTCGCCATCGGCGTAGAGGCATGAGAACGTCAGCACGTGCGGGAGTCGCTCGTGCGGGTCGCCCAGAAGGTCGATGCCGTCAAGCATTGCGACACCCTCACGCACGCGGTCGATGAGGCGTCGAAGGTGCGTGTCCGTGTCTGCGCGTTGTTCGTGGCGTTCCTGAAGTGCGACCGCTGCCGCGAGGGCAAGCGCCACATTGACCCCGCCGGACTCAAAACCGTCGCGCCCGGCCCACACGGGCAGCCACCTCGTACGAGGCGTCGTCGCGATGACCGCGATGCCCGCCGGGCCGCCCCAGTCGGCTGCGTGCCCCACCAATGCATCCCAGCGACGCGGGGGTTCAATGTGCCCGATGCTTGCTGTTGCATCAACGAGAAGCGGCACCCCGGCGGCGTCGGTAATCTCCGCGAGGTGCTCAAGCCGTTGGACCGTCCCAATCTCCTGGTTGGCATGCTGGACCGCGGCGAGCGCGGCACCGGGAACGGCGAGATCGGCGCTCAGAGCGTCGGCGTCGATGTGGCCCTCACGATCAACCGGGATTGTCGCAAGCGCATCACCGCGGACCGCGTGCGCAGCGTCGACCACCGCGTCCCGTTCCGTCGCGCCCACGACGATGCGGTCCGAGCCGCGTCTCGCCGCCACCATTCCGGCGACCACTCGCTCAAAGGCAAGATGAGGAGACGGCATGAAGTGGACGTGTTCTGGGCGGGCGCCAATGATGTCGGCGATGGCCTCGCGAGACCCGTCGAGGAGCGCGCGAGAGCGGCGCGACTCGGTGCCAAGCCGGGACGGATCGGCCCACCCGTCGGCAATTCCGGCGACGACAGCGTCGGCGACACGCCGAGAGAGTGGTTGAGACCCGCCAGCATCGAGGTAGACCCGGGACCTTTGCATGGCAAAACGGTATCGCGCGATAGTATGCAGGGGTGGCTACCTTGTCCCCTGTAGCGTCCCGCGGCCTGCGCACTGTTGCCTTGGTCGCCGGAGCATCGTCCCTGCTCGTTGGCTGTGCCGGCCAAGCGAAACCGAATGGTTTGCCCTCGGAACCCGGCATCACGAATCACACCGGTCGAATCATCGACCTGTGGGACTATTCGTGGATCGCCGCTCTCGCTGTTGGAGCTGTCACGTGGGCCCTCATCCTCTGGAGCGTCGCGGTTTACCGCAAGCGCAAGGGCGATGACAAGATCCCCGAGCAGACCCGTGCACACGTCCCGCTCGAGTTGATGTACGTGATGGTTCCGCTCATCATGGTCGCCGCTTTGTTCCGTTGGACCGTGGTCGACACCGCCGCTGTCACCGACACGTCCGGCGATCCCGACGTTCGCATCCAAATGATCGGCAAGCAATGGGCCTGGGACATCAACTATCTCGACGACGAGGTGTACACGTCGGGTGTCCAGGCGCGGCTGACAGGGGAGCCGGGTGTCGAAGAGACGCTCACGGACCTCTACCTCCCCGTTGGCGAACTTGTTGACATTCAGCTCAACTCGCGCGACGTCATCCACTCGTTCTGGGTTCCCGCCTTCCTCAACAAGCTCGACATGGTCCCCGGTCGCACGAGCCACATGCAGTTCATTCCTCAAAAGGAAGGCGTGTACCAGGGCAAGTGCGCTGAGTTGTGTGGTGAGTACCACGCGTCGATGCTGTTCAACGTCAAGGTCGTCGACCGCGAGGAGTACGACGCCTACATCGAAAGTCTTCGTGAGCAGGGCAATGTGGGGTCCATCGGCCTCGAGTACAGCCGTCTGCCAAACGCCGCGCTCGACAAGGGCGAGGAGGGATAAGCATGGCAACGATGGCTTATGAATCGAAGGGCACCGTTGAG
>JAEZXC010000104.1 GCA_023442845.1 Actinomycetes bacterium
TCCATCAACGAAGAAGTGGAGCGTCTGCGGTACTCCGCCACCAATTCGTTGCTGACGCGGCGTGACGTGATCGTTGTGTCGTCGGTGTCATGCATTTACGGTCTTGGCACGCCTGAGGAGTACATCGAGGGCATGGTGTCCCTGCAAGTCGGCGATGTGGTTCCGCGCGACGCCTTGTTGCGCGAATTCGTCCAGATGCAGTACTCGCGCAATGACCTGGCGTTCACCCGCGGCACATTTCGGGTGCGAGGCGACACTGTGGAGATCATTCCGGTGTACGAAGAGCTCGCCGTTCGCATTGAGATGTTCGGGGACGAGATCGAGGCGCTGTATTCGTTGCACCCTCTCACCGGTGAGGTGGTTGAGCGCAAGAACATGGTGCACATCTTCCCGGCCTCGCACTATGTGGCGAGCGAACAGCGCATGCAGCGGGCCATCTCGACGATTGAGCAAGAGCTTGGCGAACGGCTCGAGGAACTGGAGCGGCAGAACAAACTCCTCGAGGCGCAGCGCCTCAAGATGCGCACCACCTTTGATCTCGAGATGATGCGATCGGTTGGCACCTGCTCTGGTATCGAGAACTACTCGCGCCACATCGAACAGCGCGAAGCAGGCACTCCACCTCACACATTGCTCGACTACTTCCCCGAGGACTTCTTGCTTGTCATTGACGAGTCGCACGTGACGGTGCCGCAAATCGGCGCGATGTATGAAGGCGACACCGCCCGCAAGCGAACTCTCGTTGAGCATGGCTTCCGGCTGCCATCCGCTCTTGACAATCGCCCTCTACGGTTCGATGAGTTCCAAGAGCGCACCGGGCAGACCGTGTATTTATCCGCAACGCCTGGCAAGTTTGAGATGGAGCGGGCCGACGGCGTCGTCGAGCAGATCATTCGGCCCACAGGGCTTGTTGATCCAGAGATCGTCGTCAAGCCAACCGAGGGCCAGATTGATGACCTCCTCAACGAGATCCGGGTAAGAGTCGAACGCGATGAACGCGTCCTCGTGACGACGCTCACGAAGAAGATGGCAGAAGATCTCACCGAGTACTTGTCCGACCGGGACGTCCGAGTTGAGTACTTGCACTCTGACGTTGACACATTGCGTCGTGTTGAGCTGCTGCGCGACTTGCGCCTTGGACGCTTTGACGTGCTTGTCGGTATCAATCTCTTGCGCGAGGGCCTCGATCTGCCCGAAGTGTCGCTCGTTTCAATCCTTGACGCGGACAAGGAGGGATTCCTTCGTTCGGGGACGTCGCTGATTCAGACAATCGGCCGTGCTGCTCGAAATGTGTCCGGTGAAGTGCACATGTACGCCGACTCAGTGACGGACTCGATGGCAGCAGCGATTGACGAAACCAATCGACGCCGCGCCAAGCAGGTGGCGTACAACACCGAGCACGGGATTGATCCCACGCCACTTCGCAAGCGCATCGGCGACATCACCGAGATGCTGGCGCGTGAGGAAGCGGACACGGTGGCGACTCTCCGTGAGGTCAAGGGCCGCTCTGAGAAGGGGGGTGCAAAGCCTGGCGGTACCGCTCAGCTTCGGCCTGCTGAGGAACTCGGTGAGCTCATTGAGCAGTTAACGGAACAGATGCGCGGTGCGGCGGCAGAGCTGCAGTTCGAGTTGGCGGCGCGCTTACGCGACGAGATTGCAGAATTGAAGAAGGAACTCCGCCACATGCTTGAGGCGGGGTGACGAGATGCGGTTAGGCGGAGGCTGCGATGCGAGCAGCGGCCTCGCGCGACTGCTCGCGCCATGAGGGCGCCAATTGGCCGTTCCATGCGCGCACGGTCGTCTTTCGAACCGCACCCGCCACGACAAACGGATCGGCCGCGATGAGATCGTCGACATGGTCGGCAGAGGGTGCTGACGCGATGAGAAGTGCGCCGGGCTCGGCGTCGTCAAACGTGCCGTGGGCGATCATTGCGCCGGCGTCGGCTAGTCCCGCCAGGTACCACTGGTGGTCGTCGAGCAGACGCTCGCGCAAGTCGTCGCGGCTGTCATACGTGTATTGGATGATCCAGAGCGACATGGCTTCAGTATCGGTCGCGGAACATGTGGGCGCCCGTGACCGTTGTCCCGCATTGACACGCGAGCAATATCGAACACCTGTTCGAGAGGAATGGCATAGGGTGGGTCTGTGAACGACACGTTGGTGGTGCGCGGTGCGCGCGAACACAACCTCAAGGGCATTGACCTCGAACTTCCTCGGGATTCCCTCATTGTGTTTAGCGGGCTGTCGGGTTCGGGCAAATCGTCCCTTGCGTTCGACACGATCTTCGCCGAGGGTCAACGCCGTTATGTGGAGTCTCTCAGCGCCTACGCGCGCCAATTCTTGGGCCAGATGGACAAACCCGACGTCGACTTCATCGAAGGTCTGTCACCCGCGGTCTCAATCGACCAGAAGTCGACGAACCGCAACCCGCGTTCCACCGTCGGCACCATTACCGAGGTGTACGACTACCTACGTCTGCTCTACGCGCGTGTTGGTGTCCCTCATTGCCCGGTGTGCGGTGAGGAGATCACGTCGCAGACGCCGCAGCAGATTGTCGACTCCGTGCTGGATTTGCCGGAAGGCACCCGGTACCAAGTGTTGGCTCCCGTGATTCGGGGGCGAAAGGGAGAGTACGCCGATCTCTTCGCGGAACTGCAACAGCAGGGTTTCGCCCGTGCTCGCGTTGACGGCGAGACAATCCAGTTGAGCGAACCGCCGCAGCTTGAGAAGAAACTCAAGCATGACATTGAGGTGGTTATCGACCGGCTCGTCGCCCGCGATGGTGTTCGGCAACGGCTCGCAGACTCGGTAGAAACCGCGCTTCGACTTGCCGATGGTCTCGTGATCATTGATCCGGTTGACGGTGAGATGCCTCCTCGACGCTATTCCGAGAAGCGGGCATGTCCCAACGACCATGTCTTGACGCTTGAAGAGATGGAACCGCGCACGTTCTCGTTTAACGCGCCCTACGGCGCGTGTCCCGAGTGCATGGGGATCGGCGTCCGGTTGGAGGTCGACCCCGATCTTGTCATTCCCGATCCGTCGAAGTCGCTCGCAGAGGGCGCCGTTGCTCCGTGGGACACCATCGCGGCTGATCACTTCCACCGGATGATGAATGCGCTGTCGCACGAGATGGGATTCTCGATGGACACGCCGTTCCGCGACCTCCCGCAGGATGTGAAGGACGCGGTGATCTCCGGCAAGGACTACGAGGTTCATGTGCGATTCCGTAATCGCTATGGGCGTGAGCGGCAGTACACGACTGGGTTCGAGGGAGTTCTCACATGGCTCCACCGCATGCACGGTCAGACTGAGTCCGATTATTCGCGAGAACGCTACGAGCAGTACATGCGTGAGGTGCCGTGTCCGGTCTGTAGCGGCGCGCGCCTCAAGCCTGAGGTGCTCGCAGTCACCATTGGCGGACTGTCGATTGCACAATTGTGCGACCTTTCCATTCGGGAAGGGCGACAGTTCCTCGCAGGAGTGGAGTGGACCGAAAGGTCGCGGCATATCGCCACTCAGGTCCTGAAAGAGATCGACGCCAGGCTCGGCTTCTTGCTTGATGTCGGCCTCGACTACCTCACGTTGTCGCGGGCCGCTGGAACGCTGTCAGGTGGGGAAGCCCAGCGCATTCGCTTGGCAACCCAAATTGGCTCAGGGCTGGTTGGCGTCTTGTACGTGCTCGACGAGCCAAGCATCGGGTTGCACCAGCGTGACAATCGCAGGCTCATCGACACCCTCACTCGACTTCGCGATCTCGGCAACACCCTCATCGTTGTTGAGCACGATGAAGACACGATTCGGACTGCCGATTGGGTGGTGGACATCGGCCCGGGCGCAGGCGAACACGGTGGCGAAGTCGTTCACTCAGGCACGTATCAAGAACTCCTCGCGAATGAACGCTCGATCACGGGCGCATACGTCTCGGGTCGACGGTCCATTCCGTTGCCCGACGCCCGTCGAGCTATTGACACCGATCGCCGCATCACGGTCGTGGGTGCACGTGAACACAACCTGAAAACCATCGATGTGTCGTTCCCGCTCGGCGTCTTTACCGCCGTTACCGGCGTGAGCGGCTCGGGCAAGTCCACGCTTGTCAACACGATCCTCTACACGGCGCTTGCCAACGAACTCAATGGCGCACGCCAGGTTCCTGGGCGACACACGCGGATCGAGGGAACTGACCAACTCGACAAGATTGTCCATGTCGACCAAGGCCCAATCGGACGTACGCCGCGGTCGAACCCCGCGACCTACACGGGCGTGTGGGACAAGATTCGGAAATTGTTCTCGGACACCCAAGAGGCGAAGGTCCGCGGATACGGACCAGGCCGGTTCTCCTTCAATGTGAAGGGTGGCCGCTGTGAATCGTGCTCCGGTGACGGCACGCTCAAGATCGAAATGAACTTCCTCCCCGATGTCTACGTTCCGTGCGAAGTGTGTAAGGGCGCGCGCTACAACCGGGAGACCCTGGAGGTGTACTTCAAGGGCAAGAACGTGGCCGATGTCCTCAACATGCCGATCGAGGAAGCGGCGTCGTTCTTTGAGGCGATTCCCGCCATCTCCCGGCACTTGACCACATTGGTCGAGGTCGGCTTGGGCTACGTGAGGCTCGGGCAACCGGCGCCAACGTTGTCAGGAGGTGAGGCGCAGCGGGTGAAGCTTGCATCGGAGTTGCAGCGGCGCTCCACCGGTCGCACGATCTACGTGCTCGATGAGCCGACGACAGGTTTGCATTTCGAGGATGTGCGCAAACTGCTCGCGGTGCTGCAAGGCCTCGTCGACAAGGGCAACACCGTGATCGTCATTGAGCACAATCTCGATGTCATCAAGTCGGCTGACTGGGTGGTCGACATGGGACCTGAGGGTGGCTCTGGTGGCGGCATTGTTGTTGCAGAGGGCACCCCTGAAGACATCGCAAAGGTGAAGAAGAGCCATACCGGCGTCTTCTTAGCGGAAGTCCTCTCCGCGAAAGTCCCGGTCGCAGCGTCGGCCTAAGGTAAAGGCGTGACGAATCCGGCGGACTACAAGCCATCGCCCGGTGCGATTCCCACGCAACCGGGGGTGTACCGATTCCGTGACCCGCATGGTCGAGTCGTGTACGTCGGCAAGGCGAAGAACCTGCGGCAGCGGCTACAGAACTACTTCCAGCCACTTGACGCATTGCACCCTCGAACCCGTTTGATGGTGACGACCGCCGCGTCCGTTGAGTGGACAGTGGTGCGCAACGAGGTTGAGGCGCTCATCCTCGAGCACACGTGGATCAAACAGTACGATCCGCGCTTCAACGTCATCTTCAAAGACGACAAGTCGTACCCCTTCCTTGCGGTGACGATGAGCGAAGAGTTCCCCCGCATGCAAGTGATGCGTGGCGATCGAAAAAAGGGCACGCGGTACTTCGGTCCGTACGCGAAAGCATGGGCGATTCGCGAGACGGTTGACACCTTGCTCACAGTGCTGCCCATGCGCACCTGTTCCCCCGGAGTGTTCCGGAAAGCTGAACGCCAAGGACGTCCGTGCCTCCTCGGCTACATAGATAAGTGCGTAGCGCCGTGCGTGGGGCGCGTGAGTGCCGACGAGCACCGCGAGATCGCGGAACGCGTGTGCCAGGTCTTGGCAGGCGACGCGAAGCCGCTGATTCGTGAGTTGACCGCTCAAATGGAGTCGGCCGCCGCACGCGAGGATTTTGAAGTCGCCGCGCGCGCGCGTGACCGCCTGCGCGCCCTCACAAACGTGCTGGAGCGAAACGCGATCGTGTTGGCGCCCGGTACGGATGCAGACGTCTTCAGTCTTGTCGACGACGACCTTGAGGCCGCAGCCCACGTGTTCTATGTGCGTGACGGTCGCATTACCGGTGAGCGAGGGTGGGTCGTCGACAAACCGGAACCGTTGAGCCCCGACCACATGGTCGCCGTTCTCCTGCAAGAAGCGTATGCAGAGAGCACCGCGATTCCGCCTGAGGTTCTCGTGCCCGTAGCGCCGGCAGATCAGGCTGCTCTCACTGAGTTCCTTCGCGGTCAGCGCCGAGGAGCGGTGGCGATCCGAGTACCCGCCCGCGGCAAGAAGGCGGAACTGGCGCTGTCCGGGCGCAAGAATGCGCAACTCGTCTTGGACCAGCATCGCCTGAAGCGGGCCTCTGACATCACGTCGAGATCTGCGGCGCTCCGCGATCTTCAGGACCACTTGGGACTCTCGGAGGCTCCACTCCGCATTGAGTGCTACGACATCTCGCACACTCAAGGCACCAATCAGGTGGGATCAATGGTCGTCTTCGAAGATGCGATCGCTCGCAAGAATGAATACCGCCAGTTCTCCATCGCGGACGCCGTCGACGACACGGCGGCGATGACCGAAGTGCTCACTCGTCGCTTTCGCCGCTACCTCGACGAATCTTCTCTGCCACCCGAAGAAAGAGAGAGCGCCCGCTTTGCTTACCCGCCGCAACTCGTCGTCGTCGATGGTGGAGCGCCGCAGGTCGCGGCTGCGCGGCGAGCGATGGACGAGGTGGGCGTCGGCGACATCGCTGTTGTCGGGCTCGCCAAACGCCTCGAAGAGGTGTGGCTTCCGGGCGAGGACTTTCCCGTGATCCTCCCGCGAGGCTCCGAGGCGCTCTACTTGCTGCAGCGTGTGCGCGACGAAGCGCACCGGTTTGCGATCAAGCATCATCGTGCGAAACGCACCAAGGCGATGAAAGCATCTGAACTCGACACCATTCCGGGCGTAGGGCCGACACGATCGAAGGCTCTCATTCGCCATTTTGGATCGCTTGCCGCCGTCAAGAATGCTGATCTCGAGCAAGTCGCACGGGTGCCGGGTATCGGGCTCGCGACGGCCCGGGCGATCCTTGCGGCATTACGCGGCGACGATGGCATGCTGGAGCCATGAGCGACGAGTCCCAGCCGGTCACCTATCCCTCGGGCATCCCCAAGCCTGAGTTTCGCACGCCGGATGTAGCTCCTGATGTCATTCTCGTCACCGGGATGTCGGGTGCTGGTCGTACCCGTGCGGCCGCCGCTTTTGGCGATTTGGGCTGGTACGTAGTCGACAACTTGCCGCCGCAGATGCTGGGCGGCCTTGTCGAGATGGTGGGGACGGTGGCGGACGAACGTCTTGCCGTCGTCGTTGATGTGAGGGGCCGAGAGTTCTTCCGCGACGTGGCAGCAGTGCTTGACCATCTGTCAGAGCGCGGAGTGCCTGTGCGGCTGCTTTTCCTCGATGCATCGGACGAGGTGTTGGTGCGCCGGTTCGAGGAAGCGCGCCGCCCCCATCCACTTCAAAAAGACGGCACGCTGCTTGAAGGTATTGCCGCGGAACGTGCAGTCCTTGCGGAACTCCGCGAACGGGCGCACCTCGTCATCGACACGAGTGATCTCAATGTGCACGAACTTCGGGACGTGATCAGTGCAGAAGCGGGGGAGGAGGATCGCCCCCTTACCGTGAATGTCATGTCCTTTGGGTACCGCCGAGGTTTGCCAGCGGATGCGGACTACGTGGCGGATGTCCGCTTCCTCAACAACCCCCACTGGGTGCCGGACCTCAAGCCGCTGACTGGTCTTGATCCCGCGGTTCGCGACTATGTGTTGGGTTCCGACGGTGCGAGCGAGTTTGTCGATCGGTATGCCGAACTTCTCGCGTCGGTGCTCACCCTCTATCGCGCGCACGACAAGCACTCTGTGACGATCGCGATCGGATGCACGGGGGGCCAGCACCGATCCGTCGCGATTGCCGAGGCGGTGGGCGAGCGGCTCCGTGAACGGGACCTTCAAGTTCGTGTCACGCATCGGGACCGGCCCACGTCATGACGCGCCGGTCAGTGGTCGCCATTGGAGGTGGACACGGCCTGTACACCAGCCTTCAGGCGCTGAGGCGTGTCGCCGACGAGGTGACGGCGATTGTGACGGTGGCCGATGATGGTGGCTCATCTGGCCGTTTGCGCGACGAAATGGGCATCGTGCCGCCGGGGGACTTGCGGATGGCGCTCAGTGCACTGTGCGATGACTCCGAATGGGGAACGACGTGGCGAGACGTCCTCCAAACACGTTTCTCGACATCTGGCCCCCTCGATGGCCACGCGCTCGGCAATCTCTTGATTGCAGGCGTGTGGGAGCGGACGGGCGATATCGTCGAGGGTTTGCGTTGGGTGGGACAACTTCTCAAGGCGGATGGTGTCGTGCTCCCATTGGCCGCCGAGCCGCTCGAGATATCGGCGGTCGTTGATGGGCCTGATGGCCCGCGCTATGTGCGCGGTCAGGTGGCGGTGGCGTCGGCTTCGGGGCGCTTGACAGGTTTGCGGCTTGAACCTGAGCGGCCTCACGTACCACGTGCGACTCTCGAGGCACTCACGGGGTGTGATGCAGTCGTCATGGGCCCCGGGTCGTGGTTCACGTCGGTGCTTGTGCACTTTCTTGTGGAGCCGGTCGCCCAGGCCCTCGTCGACGCGGGGCCGCGTACAGTGATCACACTTAACATTGCGCACGAGGACAAGGAGACGGCGGACGACGATCGGGTCGACGACATTCGTGCGCTACGTGCCCTTGAGCCGCGCTTCCGGCCCGCGGCGGTTGTGGTTGATTCGCAACACGACGATGACGAGTTGCGCGGTGAGATCGAGGACTGGGGGGCCAGGATGATTGTCGCCGACATGAAGCGGGAGGGGACCGCGGATCGCCACGACGTTGCCCGCCTCGCCGAGCAATTGGGATCCGTCTTGGACACACTTCCGGGCTCTCCGGGCGGGCCAAAGATGGCAGGATAGGCGCTATGGCGCTCACGGCTCAGGTCAAGGACGAACTCGCGCGCGTCAAGGTCGACCGCATCTCCGCACGCAAGGCGGAAATCGCGACAACGTTGCGCTTCGCAGGCGGGCTCCACATTGTGTCGGGGCGGATCGTCATCGAGGCGGAACTCGACACGGCGGCCGCAGCGCGGCGCCTGCGCACCTACATCCACGAGGTCTACAACCTCGGTTCGGAAATCATCGTGGTGTCGGGCGGTGCGCTGAAGCGAGGAAATCGGTACGTGGTGCGCGTCGTGAAAGAAGGCGAGTCACTCGCTCGTCAGACTGGCCTTCTCGATCACCGCGGCAGGCCCGTGCGAGGACTCCCGCCTCAGGTCGTGGGTGGTTCGATCGATGACACGGTCGCTGCGTGGCGCGGCGCCTTCTTGGCGCATGGGTCACTGACGGAGCCGGGGCGTTCCGCAAGTCTCGAAGTGACGTCACCTGGACCGGAAGCTGCCCTCGCGCTTGTTGGAGCGGCACGGCGACTTGGGGTCAATGCAAAGTCCCGCGAGGTGCGCGGGGTTGACCGCGTTGTCGTGCGCGACGGTGATGCGATTTCCGCGCTGCTGGCGCGCCTCGGCGCGCATGATTCTGTTCTTGAGTGGGAAGAAAAGCGCACGCGGCGTGAGGTACGCGGAACAGCCAATCGTCTTGCCAATTTCGACGACGCGAACTTGCGTCGGTCTGCACAAGCGGCGGTAGCAGCGAGTGCACGCGTGGAAAGAGCGTTTGACATCCTCGGTGACGAAGTTCCCGAACACTTGCGCGAGGCGGGTCAGCTACGCATCGTGCACCGCGACGCTTCGCTCGAAGAACTGGGGCGCCTCGCGACGCCGCCCCTCACGAAAGACGCAGTGGCGGGTCGCATTCGCCGTCTGCTCGCGACCGCAGACAAGAAGGCAAAGGACCTCGGAATCCCCGACACCGAAGCGGGATTGAATCCCGATTTGATTGGGCTGGATTAGTAGCGAAAAGGTCCCGGGCCCCGGATGGTCCTAGGACGGGACCTCAGTCGCACGTAGGACCTCTCGTTGGTAGTACGCTGATAACAGTGCTTCACCGAAGGTGGAGCCCGCGCATTGCCGCGCTGACCACATCCCCAAGAACGCGCGTTCCTGCGCGAGCCGAGGAGAAAAAGTGACCATTAAGGTCGGGATCAACGGCTTCGGCCGAATCGGACGCAACTTTTTCCGCGCGATTGTCGCGTCGGGAGCTGACATCGAGGTGGTGGGTGTTAACGACCTCACCGACAACAAGACCCTCGCTCACCTTCTGAAGTACGACACCGTTCTGGGCAAGTTCCCGGGCGAGGTCACGTACGACGACGACAACATCTACGTTGACGGCAAGGCCATCAAGGCCCTCGCTGAGCGCGAGCCGGCAAACCTGCCGTGGGGCGCTCTCGGTGCCGACATCGTCATCGAGTCGACCGGCTTCTTCACGGATGCCGAGAAGGCCAAGGCCCACATTGACGCTGGCGCCAAGAAGGTCATCATCTCGGCCCCAGCCAAGAACGAAGACGCCACGTTCGTCGTGGGTGTGAACCACACCGACTACGACCCAGCCACGCAGCACATCATCTCGAACGCTTCGTGCACGACCAACTGCCTCGCGCCTGTCGCAAAGGCCCTCAACGACGCCATCGGCATCGAAAAGGGTCTGATGACGACGATCCACGCGTACACCGGTGACCAGAACATCCAGGACGGTCCTCACAAGGACCTGCGTCGTGCCCGTGCGGCAGCGCAGAACATCGTCCCCACCTCGACCGGTGCCGCAAAGGCTGTGGCGCTTGTGCTGCCTGAGCTCAAGGGCAAGCTCGACGGATTCGCCATGCGCGTGCCGACGATCACCGGCTCGGCGACCGACCTCACCTTCGAGGCGTCGCGTGAGGTCACGGTGGAGGAAGTCAACGCTGCAGTCAAGGCTGCCGCTGACGGCGCCATGAAGGGCACCCTTGAGTACACCGAAGACGAGATCGTCTCGGCAGACATCATCAGCAACCCGCACCAGAGCATCTTCGACGCGAAGCTGACCAAGGTTTCGGGCAACATGGTGAAGATCGTCGCCTGGTACGACAACGAGTGGGGCTACTCGACCAGCCTCGTCAAGCTGACGTCCTACGTCGGCGAGCGCCTCTAAGAATTTACTAATGTAAACGTCCGCACACGCATCTGCGTGTGCGGTCGTTTCCTTGTCACGACAAGGAAGATCATGACGCTGAAGACCATTGAC
>JAEZXC010000151.1 GCA_023442845.1 Actinomycetes bacterium
GACCCGGAGGCCGCACCCTCAAGCGAACGCTAGAAGCGCACCTCTGGGGTCTGGCGCGCTTCGGGCTCTTCTGTCTCGAAGTACTCGGCACGCTTGAAGCCAAACGGACCGGCGATGAGGTTGGTGGGAAACACTTCGACCTTGGTGTTGAGGGCCCGCACGTTCGCGTTGTAAAAGCGACGCCCCGCGGCAATCCGGTCCTCAGTGTTGGTGAGTTCGGTCTGCAGTTGCTGGAAGTTTTCGCTTGCACGCAGTTCGGGGTACGCCTCGGCCACCGCAAAGAGCTTGCCGAGCGCCTGGGTCAGCAGGTTCTCGCTCTGCGCCTGTTCGGCCACGCTCTGACGCGAGTCCGATGCTGCGGAACGCGCCGCAGTCACCTCTTCAAAGGTTGCCTTCTCGTGGGCGGCGTAACCCTTGACCGTCTCGACGAGGTTGGGGATGAGGTTGTGCCGACGCTGGAGTTCAACGTCGATCTGGCGCCACGCCTCTTGGACCAGGTTTCGCAAGCGGACCAACGCGTTGTACTGGACAACGACAAACAAGCCCAGCAACACGACAACGCCGACCACGATCAGTGTGGGAAGCATGACCCCTCCTCGCTTGAGACCAATGTCTACCGCTCCATGCTAGGCGTCAACACGAGCGACGGAAGGCGCAGACAGCCAATTGGGGAGAACTCACCTAGAGGCCAAGATCAGCAAGCCCATACAGGGCAAGGTAGGGCAGACCCTCGGCCTCTATCGTCTGTCGCGCTCCAGTGTCACGATCAACGATGACAGCCACTGCGGCCACAGTGGCACCCGCCTCGCGGAGCGCCTTCACTGCCGTCATCACGGAGCCGCCTGTTGTCGACGTGTCCTCAACGGCCACAACGGTGCGCCCAGCCACGTCCGGTCCCTCAATTTGTCGCTGCAAACCGTGCGCCTTCGATTCCTTACGCACCACGAATGCATCGAGAGCGAGCCCTCGAGAGGCGGCGGCGTGCAAGATCGCGGTCGCGACCGGGTCCGCGCCAAGGGTCAGGCCCCCGACGGCGTCAATATCGGCCGGACCGAATCCGGCCTCTTCAAGCGCATCGAGCATGAGGTGCCCGATGAGCGGTGCGGCTGCATGGTGAAGCGTCACGCGCCGCAAGTCGACGTAATAATCGGCCTCTTTGCCGGACGCGAGAGTGACACGGCCGCGCACCACTGCCAGGTCGCTGATGAGGTCACGGAGTTGTTCGCGGGGCGTCGGCAACGTCATGGCGATCAGCCTAGCGAGAGTCCTGCGAGCTTCGGGTTACAGTCGTGCTGTCGCGTCGCCGCCACGACCGAAGGACCTGCCATGGTTTCCGCTCATCTTGCCGTCACCGCCGACGCCAGCATCGGCACCATTGATCGTTACCTCTTTGGCTCTTTTGTTGAGCACTTGGGACGCAGTGTGTATACCGGCATCTACGAGCCAGGACATCCCACCGCCGACGCTGACGGCTTCCGTCACGACGTTCTCGACCTCGTGGCGGAGCTTGGCGTTTCCATCATTCGCTACCCCGGTGGCAACTTCGTGTCGGGCTATCGCTGGGAGGACGGCGTCGGCCCTCGTGAACTCCGCCCCCGGCGCCTTGATCTTGCGTGGCACACGATCGAGACAAACGAGGTGGGTCTTCACGAGTTCATGACGTGGCTCGATCGCACCGGCGCAGAGCCGATGCTGGCCGTCAACTTTGGAACGCGGGGCCTTGAGGAGGCCCTCGACTTTGTCGAGTACTGCGTCATTGACTCCGGTACAGCATTGGCCGACGCTCGGGTCGCCAATGGACGGCGCGCGCCAATCCGACCCAACGTGTGGTGCCTTGGCAATGAGATGGACGGCCCGTGGCAACTTGGGCACCTGAGCGCGGAGGACTACGCGAAGAAGGCCGCATCGGTCGCCCACGCAATCCGACTCATTGACCCTGACACCACCCTGGTGGCGTGCGGATCGTCGTCTCGCGACATGCCAACTTTTGGCCACTGGGAACGAACGGTTCTCGAAGCGACGTACGAGTACGTTGATCTGCTCTCGTGCCACGCCTACTACTGGGAACGCGATGGCGACCTCGCCAGCTTCCTTGCAAGCGGTGTCGACATGGAGGGCTTTATCGATGAGGTTGTCGCCGTCGCGGATGAGGTGAAGGAAGCGACCGGCTCTGACAAGACGATCAACCTCTCCTTTGACGAGTGGAATGTGTGGTACCTCAAGCGCCACATGGAGAAGGAGGCGATCACGGGCATTGACAACTGGCCCGTGGCCCCGCGCCTTCTCGAAGACATCTACTCCGTCGCCGACGGCGTGGTCGTCGGTGGCCTTCTCATCGCTCTTCTCAAGCACGCGGACCGCGTGAAGACCGCGTGCATGGCCCAACTCGTCAACGTGATCGGGCCCATCATGACCGAGCCGGGCGGCCCCGCCTGGCGGCAGACCACCTTCTTCCCCTTTGCGATCACGGCGCGCCTTGCACGAGGCGAGGCGGTTGCCGTCACCGTCGATGCTCCCATCGCCTCGACGGGACGCTACGGCGACGTCCCCCTTGTCGATGCCGTCGCAACAAAGAACGGCGACGCTGCCGCACTGTTCCTGCTCAACCGCTCGACCGACACCCCGACCGAGGTGAACATCGACGTGAGCGCTCTGGAAGCGTCGGCCGTTGTTGCGGCGCTCACCCTTGCCGATGATGACCCGTATGCGTGCAACACCCTCGACGAGCCCGAGCGGGTGGGGATCGCCGACAATGCGTCCGTGCATCTCGCCGACGGACGGCTGCGCATCACCTTGCCCGCGTGTTCGTGGACCGCGATCGAGCTCGTCCGCTGAGGCGCTCGCCCGCGCGGGTGTCAGGTATTGCGCCGCCGCGAGACTGCTCGCACCCATGAGCGGGGCAACGTCCGCACTACGGACGTGAGGGCGGCGTAGCGCACGGATGGCGTGACGAGCACCTGCTTGCGGCGCACTGCCGCGAGCGCGGACTCAACCACGTGATCCGCATCGAGCCACGCAATCTCGGGGAGTTCCTCGTACTCGGTGAGGTGGGCGCGCTCGTGAAATTCCGTGTGAGTGAGACCCGGCAGCACGGCCGTCGCGCTCACACCCGTCCCCCGCAATTGGCTCGCGAGCGACTCGGTGAAAGCCGTCACCCAGGCCTTATGCGCTGAATAGGACGAGTTGCCCAGCCACGCGGCGACGGAGGCAACATTGAGGATTGCCCCTCGGCCGCGCGCCACCATCGCCTGCGATGCGGCGTGCGACAACACGAGCACCGCTTTCACCATGACGTCGAGCGCGGCAACCTCTTGCTCAACGTCGGTCTTGAGGAAGCCTGCGGGCAGTCCGTAGCCCGCGTTGTTGACAAGCAGATCGATGGGCCGATCCGCGTCGGCGACGCGATCTGCGACGGCTTGCAGACCGTCGGCCGTCGCGAGGTCGGCGACGAGCACCTCGGTCTGTACTCCGGTGACACCGGCGAGCATGTCGGCAAGTTCGCTCAGCCGATCGCGGGATCGCGCAACGAGCACAACGTCCCTGCCCGCCGCCGCGAGCTGCCATGCGAACTCTTCGCCAAGACCGGAACTCGCCCCCGTAATCAATGCAGTAGCCACGTCACCAGGCTACGGGGTGGGTAGCGTGGGGGCATGCGAGTGGCCACGTGGAACGTCAATTCACTGCGAGCACGAGTCGACCGAGTTATCGACTATCTCGAGCGAGCTCACATCGATGTGCTTCTCATGCAGGAGATCAAGTGCAAGCCCGAACAAGCGCCCGTCCTTGCCTTTGAGGCCGCCGGGTATGAGGTGGCGCTTCACGGTGTCAACCAGTGGAACGGCGTCGGCATCGCGTCGCGAGTGGGCCTGGCCGACGTTGCCATGGCTTTCCCTGCTCAGCCGGCTTTTGGCAAGGCCGGGCAGGATGCCGTGGTTGAAGCGCGGGCCATCGGTGCGACGTGCGGACCGCTCAGTGCATGGAGCGTGTACGTTCCCAACGGCCGTGGCGTTGCTGACCCGCACTACCCGTACAAGCGGCAGTTCCTCGCGACTTTGGCCGACGCTGCCGCTGGCTGGGCATCGCGGCCCACCGTCATTGGCGGTGATTTCAACGTTGCGCCGCTAACCACCGACATTTGGGATGAGTCCGATCCCGAGGCGCAGACCCACGTCACTGCCGACGTTCGCGAGGATCTCGCTCGTCTTGAGAAGGCGGGCTACACCGAGCTGAGCCGACGCTTTATCCCCGAGGAACGTCGGTACACGTTCTGGGACTACAAGCAACTGAGGTTTCCGCGCAACGAAGGCATGCGCATTGATTTCCTTTACGGGTCGCCTAGCGCATCAACCGCCGCGACCGCCGCGATGATCGACAGAGATGAGCGCAAAGGCAAGGGGGCATCCGATCACGTCCCGGTTGTCATTGACTTCGATGCGTCCGCACTCGCATGACAGGGTTGCTACTTCTTTGATCCTTTGAGCGAACCCGACGTACGCGCCATCTCACCCGCCACGTCATCAGGGGTGTAGAGCGCACACATCAGCGTGCGGTCGCCATTGCCCCACGCCTTCTGAGACGGCGTGTCGTAGAGGATGTCGATCGCGCTTGAGTAGTAGTCGACGCCCACGTAGTCGCCGAAGGCCGCGAAGCACGCCGCCCGCGCCTGCGCGTCAACGACGAGAGCGTCGTACTCCTCGGGGGCGTCCACGACGCCCACAAAGTACACCTCGGCGTCGTGCTCGCTGTCGCACGAGATGGCGTCCACTGACGTCATCTGGGTGTCATCCGGATCGACGTCAAAGCAATCGCCCACCGCTGGCGGTGGGCCCGGGTCCGCGCCGCAGCCCACGAGTGCGACAACGGCGATGACGATCGCCCCCACGAGTCGCTTAGCCACGTCAACCTCCGCTGTGCGCGGCGTCATTGCCGTGCGTTGACACCGATGCTAGCGACCGACGCCGCGGGTCGATGCGCCGCCACGCGAGGCGATGGCGTCGAGAATTGCATCATCACCACTTGCGGCAAGCCATGCGAGGACGGACGACGGCGTCGCAGGGTTTGCGGCGATTGCTTCGCGCACTGCGGGCTCGGTATATGCCATATCCGCAAGCTCTGTTGCTGGCGTTGTGGGGTTCGCAGCACGTGCGAGAGTCGCCGCGGCAACGCGCTCGCGGAGGTGCTCATCCGACGCGGTGCGAGACATCGCGTGGACGCGGCGCGCCTTGCCAGTCTTCATCATGTCGCGCGTGACGATGACGGCGGCGGCGAGAGGGGCGACCGGGAGGATCCACACAACGCGGGGACCACCGACGATCTCCATCGACGATGACCCGACGGCGGCGGCGAGATAACCGCCAGCGGCGAGGACGAGGGCAATCCGTGAGGCAAGCGAGAGGCTCAGTCGGGGATGTGCCGACAGCACCACGCCCAAAAGGAAAAGGGCGCCGAGACCGGCTAGAACGGTCTCTTCGACGCCCCACTTCATCGGACCCGCCTCCCATATCAGGGAGGAAGGAGTCCCCCCTCGCGTAGAAGAATCCCACGGCTCCGCGAGGCCTGCAAGCCCCTATTTGTGGGGGCACACAAACCGGACATTTCGTGCCTGCACCCCGCTTTTGGGGGCACACTGTGAACAACCCCACCGACGGCAGGGCTACACGCGGGTCATGTCAACGGGATAATGTGACCGGGAACACCAGCGAGAGGGATCACATGTCTGCCCCACGCACAATTGCCCTGGTTGAAGATCATGCGCTCATCGCCATTGGGTTCAGGGACCTCATCGAGTCAGCTCCCGATCTGCGCCTCGTTGGCATGGTGGAGTCCGTTGAGGAACTTCCTCGTCTCGGGGAGCCGATTGACCTCGTCGTGCTCGACTTGCGCCTGAGCGACGATTCCAAGCCTGAAGAGAACGTCGACGCCATTCACGCGATGGGCTCTCACGTGCTCATCTACACGGGCGCGGAGGACCGGCGGCTCATTCAATCAGCGGCGCGGTCGGGCGCGCTGGGCCTCATTCGCAAGTCGGTGGCGCCCGACGTCCTGCTCGAGGCGGTGCGGACTGCGGCGGAAGGCCGCGAAGTGTTCGGCACGGACTGGGCGGCAGCGATCGACGCTGACGAAGTACTCGCCGACGCGAGGCTCTCGGCGCGCGAACAAGAGGTACTCAGCCTGTACGCATCGGGTGAGACCGCTGTATCTGTCGCGCAGACCACCGGCCTGTCGCGCGAGACCGTCGCCGATTATGTGAGCCGCATCCGCCGCAAGTACGCGGAAGCTGGGCGACCTGCGCATTCCCGCATCGATCTGTACAAGCGTGCGCTCGAGGATGGAATCCTCGACGATCCCACCGCATGACAACAGAGCTGACCGCGGTTGACCGCGTCAGCGAGGACACCGCTCGAGCGCGCCTTGAGCGGCTTCTCTACTCATCCGTCGGCGCCGCGGCAGTGGTGTACACGGCCGTACTCTTTCCTGGCGCTGGCGGTATCGGCCGTCAGATGCCGCAATTGGCAACGTGGTACGCCCTCACGCTTGTTGCTGTCGCAATTGTGTTGCCCGCCGCGCTCGGCGCGCTCACGTGGTTTGTTCCGCGGCCCGTCATGCGGCGCATCGCCGTGACGACTGCCCTCGTCTTTCTCGTTGGCATGGCGTTCTTTCCCCTCGGTCTGCGAGGCGAGACTCTCGAGGAGAATGCAACGCCGTGGTACCAGGGCATCCACGCGCTCCACGGGATGATTCTCGCGACCGCCTGGCAGAGCAAGAGCATCTGGCTTTACGGCATTGGACAGGGCGTCGTCATTGGAACCGTCCAAGCCGTTGTCCGCTATGACGCCGCCAAAGCGGCTTTCCTCGACGGCGTCGGCTCATTTGTCTTCATCGTGATCCTTATGGCGGCCGCGACGGGCGTGATCGGCGCTGCGGATCGCCTTGATGCCGCTTCTCGTCAGGCGCGTTCTCAAGCCGCTCGCACTGCTGCCTCACGCACTCGCGAGCGTGAAGAGACACGCATTAACGCGATGGTGCACGACGACATCATGTCGGTGCTGCTCACCGCGGCGCGCGACAATCCGCCGCCGTCGCTCGCGGATCAAGCGCGCGTCGCGATCAACGCGATCGAGCATCTCGAGACCCGGGATGCGACAGCGCGCGAATACACCGTCGCGGAGGTGGTGCGCACGCTCGTTGAAATCGTGGGCCGCATTGCGCCCGCGACCGATATCGCTATTGAAGCGGAGGCGGAAGTCGCGATCCCGGCTGAGACAGTGACCGCGCTCAACGACGCCCTTGCAGAGGCCTTGCGCAACAGCGTCCGCCACGCAGCCGCCGACGGTGCCGACGTGCCGCGGGCGGTGGAAGTGGTGGCGAATGCCCGGGGCCTCACAGTGGCGGTTCGCGACCGTGGCCGCGGATTCAATACGCGCGCTGTCGCCTCTCGCCGGCTTGGTATTCGGCTCAGCATCGTCGAACGCATGGCGCTTGTTCCAGGCGGCCACGCGGACATCCACTCGCGTCCCGGCCTCGGCACCGACGTCATCCTGCGCTGGGAGCGTGAGGCATGAGCGCACCGCTGCCCACCCGCGTCGATGCGTCGCAACTGTTGCGACTCACGTCGGATCCCGCCCGCGTGGTGGTCGCACTTTTCGTGTTCTCCAACTTCCTTTACGCATTTAGCACTCTCGACGCCGTCAAGGACCCGTTTCCGGTGCTCCTCGCCGTCGCGATCGTCAATGCCGCCGCCGTACTCATCGTGGTTGACGCCCCTGATCCGTTCCCCATCCTGTGGACCTGGGCCATCGTGGCGGCTGTTGCGGCGTCGACCCTTCTTGTCGCCTTCCAATTGCCCGACGTCGGGCCGCCTGGGCGCGCGAGCTGGCACCTGGGGTCGAACACGTGGCTCCTGTTCTTCCTCGCGCTACGGCGTCGGCCAGGATTTGCGTGGCTTGGCTACGCGTCGATGGCGGCAGGAACCTTGCTCTGGACCGTCACCGTTGACCGCGGGGTGGTAGACGGACTCATGCTGCTCGACACGCACGCGGCCATCCTCTTTGTCGCGACCTTGTTCGAACTGAACTTGCGGCGAACGGCACGCCAGATCAACGAGTTCGACGCCCGCTCGGTCGTGTCAGCTGTGGAAGCGGCGGAGGGTGCGACGTCCGCCCAGATTCGCCAGCAGCGCGTCGTCGAGCTGCGCGCCTCAGCGGCGCCGCTCCTCGAGGAGCTTGTCGAGGTGGGCCCGCCGCCGGACATTGCGGGGCAGCGACGATTCGCGACTGCGGAGGCCTTGCTACGTGACGGGGTACGTGGGAAATCGCTCGTCAATCCACGCATTGCGGAGGCGGCGACGGAGGCGCGTGCGCGGGGCATCGATGTCACGTTGCTTGATGACCGCGGCGAGGCGCTCGCGAGTGGCGAGGCGATGAAGCGGATGTCCGATCACGTGGTTGCGGTGCTGGGTGCCGCTCACGCGGGCGCCGTCACCGTTCGCTTAGCTCCTGCGGGGCGCGATATCGCTGTGTCAATCGTGTCATCAGACGGAACCGAGGTGCGCGAACGCATCGACTTGGATGCTGATGGCTGGCAAGTCGTCCGATCACAGCCAAGCGCCTAAGACCAAGAATCCCCACCCGGATGGACCGTGTGGGGACGATGCGCGCCCTGAGGGATTCGAACCCCCAACCTTCTGATCCGTAGTCAGATGCTCTATCCGTTGAGCTAAGGGCGCACGGCCACGAGGGCCGAGAAATGAGTATAGCGGCTCGCACGCGGCGTGCCACACACTCAGCGGAGACGGTGGGATTTGAACCCACGGAGGGGGGTTAAGCCCCTCACGGTCTTAGCAGGACCGCGCACTAGGCCGGACTATGCGACGTCTCCATGTACGTATGTACGGCCCACCAGAATACCGGGCCAACGCCGTCGTTCCAACCACACGATGCCCTTGGCGTCGTTCTACCGCCGCGAGGCTTTGTCAGCGGTCACGACGAGCGGGTGATCAGGCCGCTCGCCGCCGGAGAATCCGGATCAATCAGCAGCAGCCGCCGCCGTTGCAGCAACCGTCTTCGCAACAGCCGTTCATGTACATCGCCATCTCGCCACCTCCTTTCGATATATGTCGTAAGGAGATACTTGCGAAGCATTAGACAGATGTCAAATGTTTTGGGATACTTACTGCATGCCGAAAGCACTTCCCGTTGTCGATATCTCTGGACCGGTGTGTTGTGCCCCGTTCGGCGAATCCCCTCAGGACGCCACACTCGACGCCCAAGAGATCGCCGCCCGGCTGCGGGCGCTGAGCGACACCAACCGCGTTCGCATCGTTCAAGAGCTCTCGTGCTGCGAGGGTCATCGCCTCACCACGACGGACGTGTCTCAGTTGCTCGATATCTCGGAGGCGACCGCGAACCATCACTTGAAACGGCTCGAAGCGGCGGCGCTTGTTACTGCTCAGCGGGACGGCCAGCGTGTCGACTACATCCTCAACATGGAGTCGCTTCGCGCGCTCGGGCGCGTGTTGCAGGTGACGTGTGGATCGGGCGCGGGCTGCTGCTAGCCCCGCCTCTCGCACTCCTGGCAGGGTGTATGGGTCGATTTGCGCCCCAAAATCGACCCATACGCCCTGCCAGCACAAAAAAGTGGGCGGAGAGTGTGGGATTCGAACCCACGGTGGTTTTAGCCACAACGGTTTTCAAGACCGTCACCTTCGGCCGCTCGGTCAACTCTCCTTGGCGTCTACGACGCCGTCGAGCCATTGTGCCAGCCAGAAGCAAGCCCCGGTGTCACAACCTTCAATTGGTACAACTCGGCAACCCGCGCAAGTTCGGCGTCATACGTCGCCACCGTGTCGATCGCGGGGTGTGTCACCGCAGCTCCGAGGTGGAGCGCTGCGAACGGCTTGAGCACACTCGCGGCGTAGGTCGACACCCCCACATTCTCATCCGAGAAGCGAATGACGGGCACCTTTGCCTTCACCTGCTCGACGATTGCGAACACCCGCGCCTTTTGTTCGCGGGGATACAGCTCGGCCGCTTGGCGTAGCTCCGTGAAGCCGAGTTGGGTGGTCGCGATCTCATTAAGCCGCGGCAACGCCCACGCGTTCCACTCGTCGAAGTAGCGCACATCCGGTAGAAACCGGACGAGCGCGGAGCCGTCGACATAGATCACGGCTCCCAGGGTAAACGTCTTCGGCGCTCGCCGGAGACGCAACGGGCGCCGCCGTGCGTGAAGTAGCTCGCTAGCCCTTCAGTCGCTTCATCGCGAGTTGGACTACCGCGATGAGCGCCTGCTTGGTAGCCGAACGCTCACGTGCGTCGGTGTACATCATCGGCACGTCGTCCGGCACACCGAGCGCCTCGCGCACGTCTTCAAGCTTGTGGCGAGCAACCCCGTCAAAGCAGTTGACGCACACGACAAAGGGAATGCCCTTGCCCTCGAAGTAGTCGACTGCCGGGAAGCACTGGTCGAGACGCTCGGTGTCAACGAGCACCACAGCGCCAATTGCGCCGCGGACCAAGTCATCCCACATGAACAAGAAGCGGTCCTGGCCCGGCGTACCAAACAGGTACAACCACAGCGCACCAGGAAGCGCAATACGACCGAAGTCCATCGCCACCGTGGTGGTGGTCTTTCGGTCGGTCACTCCACCGGCGTCGTCAACGCCCACGGAGTGCTCCGTCATGGCCGCCTCAGTGTTGAGGGGATCGATGTCGGAGATAGATCCGATGAAGGTGGTCTTGCCCACGGCAAATCCACCCGCAATCACGATCTTGACGACGGTAGGGGCCTGCGGCGTACCGCCTTCCGCTACCGCGGCGTTAGAGGGCTGCGATGCCATCGAGGACACTCTCCAGGAGACTCAAGGACAGTCCGCCGTCAGCGTCATGTGACGCAGCGTCGGCTGCCGTCCCACCGATGTGAATGGTGAGGTAATTTTCTTCAGCAAGGTCCGTGACGAGCACGCGGACCACGCCCAGCGGAAGCCGGGTATGGGCCGAAAGCTCGGCAACGGATTGATATTGACCCTCAGCAAGTTGCAGGATCGTTTTCTTCTCGGGGGTGAGTCCCCGAGCGTTCTTTGCGGCGGGCGCCGACTCCACGAGTGCTTCCATGGGCAGGTCTTTGCTCGCAGCACTGACCCGCCCACCCGTCACGGCATATGGCCGGACCGTGTAGGCCTCCTCGTCCGCAGTTGCCTGCGGGTCAAACGCATCCGTCATATCCCATGTCCTTAGCGTGTAGGCCCGTCGGTGGGAAGGTTCTGACGCATCTCCGTGATGAGCTGAGGCGTCAGCGCGTTCTCCGTACGCGACACAAGCAGGGTCATCTCGTAACCAACAAGGCCAACGTCACACGTTGAGTCGGCGGCCACGGCAAGCACCGCGCCGTTGTTGACGCTCATGAGGAAGAGAAACAGCTCATCCATTTCGATGATGGACTGACGCACCTCGCCGGCGTTGAGCTGGCGCGCAGCACCTCGCGTCAAGGACGCCATCCCAGACACGACGGCGGCGAGAGTGTCGCCTCCTGTGCGGTCGAGATTCTTTGACATCGCCATGAGCAGGCCGTCTGCACTGACGACAAGCGTGTGGCGTGTGCCAGGCACCGTCTGGACGAAGTTGTCCAGGAGCCATCCAAAGTTGGTGGCCTCCGTACTGAGCGCGGTCACTGGTCCTCCTTGATCCTGTGGTGCCTTATGGAGACACCCTCCACTGTTGTCATCATTCCGTCAACGAACCCGGAGCGTCATTGTGCGTCTGAAC
>JAEZXC010000006.1 GCA_023442845.1 Actinomycetes bacterium
GGTCGGAGACCACCACCGCACAACCGGCCGCCATCGCCTCGAGAAGTGCCACGGGCAGGCCATCTTGATCTCCGCTTGCGGCACGCACCGACGGGAAGATCGCCACGTCCGCCGCAGCGTCGGCCGCAGCGAGCTCCGCCCGCGACAACTGGCCAACAAAAGTGACTGGCAGCCCTGAGGCGGCTTCCTCAAGAGCCGAGCGCAAAGGGCCGTCACCCACCACCGTGAGATGCCACTGCCTCGAGTCGAGCGAACGCAGCGCATTGAGCAGAACCCCAAAGCCCTTCTTCTCGACAAGTCGGCCCACGGCGAGCAACTCGACAGTTGTGTTGCGCTCGCGAGGCGCGGCATCGGCAGCGGCGGCAAAGGACTTCGTTGCCGCGCCCATCGGCATCACGTGCGTGGTCTGGGGGTTGGCGCCCAGGACGATGGCGCGCTGGCGCATGTCCTCGCTCATGACAGTGACAGCCGCCGCCCGGCGCAGGACGCGTCGCTTCAGCGCGCGCGAGAGCGGGTCATTGAGTGCGTAGAGATCGCCACCAAGAGTGGTGACGACCATGGGCACGCGCGGCGCGGCCAGGCGCGCAACGATTCCTTGAGGAATGATCCAGTGCGCATGGATCGCCGCAGGCTTGTGGCGCCGCACTGCCCGCCGCATCGCGAAGAACTGAGCAATGAGAAAGAACGGCACCTGGAGCACGCGGCTCTTGCGCGAGCGCACATTCTCCAAGATCGCGCCGTCAGCAAGGTCCTCCCAGCGCCGCCAGAAGAACCGATACCGCCTCACCCGGATCCCATCGCCCTCTTCTTCAGCCGCCGCCCCCGGCACCGCAGGCACCACGAGGAGCGGGTCAAAAGCGTCGGCCATCCCTACCGCGAGATCACGCACAAAAGACGGCGTTCCGTCCCCGGCGCGCGCGGGAAACGTCGATGCGCTCACCACAAGGCGAGGTCGCGAGGAGGGCGAGGTCATAGGCTTATCCACCGTGAGTGAAGCGAGGGCGCCCCAAGTGTACGAGGCCGCAGTGGTGGGCGCCGCAGGCTTCCTTGGCAGCGCGGTCATCGAGGCCTTCACTGCGGCCGACGCTCCCGTCACCGGATTCACTCTCGACCGGCCACTCGTGGAGGACGGTCAGCTCCATCCCGACGCGCGGGGAGTGCGCACCCTTGTGTGGTGCGCCTCGCGCATCAACCCGCGCTTGGCGATCGAGGATCCCGCCCTCATTGAGGCTGACAAGCGCGATCTGGACGAGGCGATTGCGCTCTTTGCACGCGAAGCGCAACCCCCACGCATCATCACCTTTTCTTCCGGCGGCACCCTGTACGGGCCGCCGTCTGTGCCGCCGTTTCGCGAGACCGATGAGCCGCATCCCGTCAATACCTACGGCGAAGCGAAACTCGAAATCGAGCAGCACGTTGCTCGCTCCGGCATCGAGTCCGTCGCGCTGCGCGTCGCCAATGCCTATGGTCCCGGACAGTGGCCTGCGCCCGGCCAGGGTGTGCTTGCACACTGGATCGAGGCTGCGCTGAGCGGCGCAGAGGTCCACGTGTACGGGGACCCGAGCGCCACCCGGGACTACGTGTATGTAGACGACATCGCCGCCGCCGTCCTGGCGGTCCACCGCGCTGAGACTGTCCCGCCCGTGGTCAACATTGGCTCAGGGGTCGCGACGTCGCTCGATGACCTCCTGCACATCCTTGAGCCCGTTGTTGCCCCCCACGCGCTCCGCGTGGTCCGCCATCACGCCCGGGACACCGACACCGCTCACTCGACCCTCGATGCCTCACTTGCGCGGGACGCACTCGGGTGGGAGGCGCAGATGCCGCTCGCCGAAGGGGTCGCGCGGCAGTGGCAATGGCGGGCTGTCCAATGAAGCTCCTTAGCCTCTCCAGAGGTGTGGTTCTCCGCTGGGTCTTGTTCGGCGTTGCCGTCGCGGTGCTCGCATGGGCCGTCGTGTCCCAGTGGGACGGTGTCGCCGACGCTGCCCGCGGCATTGGCACGTGGCCGCTCGTCGCGGCCACCGCCCTCACCATCCTCGCCCTCGCCTTCAACACGCTGTCCTGGCGTGCCGTCATGCGCTCGGTGGGGCTTGACGCGCCACTGTCAGAAGCGTCGGCCGTGTTCCTTGTGTCGCAGGCAGGGAAGTACGTACCGGGCGCCATCTGGCCCGTTGTCGCACAAGCCGAGTTCGCTCGCGCCCACGGAGTAAGCCGGGCCCGCGCAATGACGGGCTCACTTGTCGCGATGGCGGTCGGTGTGGTGATGGCGGCCGTCGTCGGCATGGCGGCGCTCGCGGTCTTCGCGCCGGGCAACTTGCTCGATTATTGGTGGGCGCTTGCCCTTGCGGCGGCGCTTGCCGTGACTTTGGTTCCTGCGGTGCTTGAGCGTTTGCTTGGCGTCGCACTGCGCGTGCTGCGACGCCAGGCGGAGCCGCCACGCATCGAGGGCCGCGCTTTGCTCGCCTCGGCGTTGTGGTCGGCGCTCAACTGGGCCGCTCTGGGAGTTCACGCGTGGGTGCTGTTGCGCGCACTCGGCAGCGATGACGCCAATCTGGGTATCGCGACCGGGGCGTTCGCGCTCGCGTGGCTCGTCGGCTTCGTGATCGTCATCGCCCCTGCTGGCGTGGGGCCACGAGAGATTGCGCTTGTTGCCGTATTGGCGGGCGCCGCAACCGAACCTCAAGCGCTCGCTTTGGCGCTTCTCAGCCGCTTTGCGATGACGCTCGCCGACGCTTTGGGGCTTGCTCTTGGCGTTGGCGTGCAGCGGTTGCGGCGGGCACGGCCGGACCGTACTGCTGCTCCTTGATGCGGTAGAGCTGGTCCTCATTGAGGATGCGGTTGGACTTGGCGAGGTCGGACAGCACGCCAATCGCAAGCGAGAGGCCAGAGCCGATGAGGAGCAGCGTGCCCAACATGAGGGACTGGTAGTGATTGCCCTGGTCGCCCTGGGCGAGCAGGATCGCGTAGCGCACAAACGGGACGAGACCGAGCACGCCAAAGAACACCATCATCGAAAGAAACAGCGACCACGGCTTGAACATGATGTACGAGCGCAGAATCGCCTGACCCGACCGCGCCATGTGCTCGAACATGTTGGAGAACAGGCGTGACTCACGCGTCTTGGGGTTGGTGTCGATCTCGACCGAAGCGATCGCGAGCGACTTGTTGCCCGCCTGGATGATCGTCTCCATCGTGTAGCTGAACTGCGTCACGATGTTGAGGCGGTACAGCGAATATCGCGAGTAGGCGCGGAAGCCCGATGCGGCGTCGGGCAACTTGGTCCCGGCTGCACGGTTCACCACCCACGAGCCAAAGCGCTGCATTACCTTCTTGAAGGCGGAGAAGTGCTCGATCGTGTGGGTCTGGCGGTCGCCGATGACGATGTCCGCCCGGCCAGCCAGGATCGGCGCAACCAAGTCTGGGATGCGCGCTTGCGGGTACTGGTTGTCACCATCGGTGTTGACGACGATGTCGGCGCCATGAGCGAGAGCAAAGTCCACCCCGTCACGGAACGACCGTGCGAGACCCATGCGGGTGGTGTGCGAGATCACGTGATGGACCCCGAGCTCACGTGCGATCTCGACCGTGCGGTCAGTTGAACCGTCGTCGATGACAAGCACCTCAAGCTCGTCGATGCCGTCGATCTTCTTAGGAATCGACTCGAGCACCAACGGCAAGGTGGCTTCCTCGTTGAGGCATGGGATCTGAACGATGAGCTTCACAATGACCTTCCGACGCTCCACAGCGTAGTGGCGCCGCGCCTGGCTCGCCTTCAGTCGGAGGAGGCCGCCGACGCCTTGGAGCGCAGGTACCACGCGACACCGTGGCGGAGGACGCCGGCGCCAACCGCAATGACGATGCCGCCGATCGAGCCTGCCACGGCGGTGGCCGCGAGAAGGTTGTCGGAGAACGTGGGGAGCAGGGTATCCGTCCACATGGCCCGGCCAATCAGTCCCCCGAGCGCCCCCGCAAGCAGGTTGATCCACCACCCGTTGTCGACGCGCGCGTGGGTGTGAGCGGCTCCGGAGCCCACCAGGGCACCGGCGACTACGCCCACGAGCAACTCCATGGCATGAACCTAATGGGTGCTCGCAGATGTGGCCTGCTGCGACGCGCTCCGCCCGCCCCGGCGTCGGCCGCCCGCCCCGCCCCTACAACCTCCCTAGCAGGGCGTGCGGGTCGATTTGCCCCTCACTTTCGACCCATACGCCCTGCCAGGGAGGTGGAAGCGAGGCGCCGGGGAGGTGGAAGCGAGGCGCCAGGAGGCGGAAGCGAGGCGCCAGGAGGTGGAAGCGAGGCACCAGAGAAGCGAAAAGAAGGCGGCGAGAAGGTGACGGATATCGCACGTACCGGCAGGTTCCCTGTTGCGCTATCGCCGAGTAGGACAGAATGGGCGGGTGACCTCCTTCGCTGACCGCCACGTGGGACCCAATGACGACGCCATTCACACGATGCTGGGCACCGTGGGATTCGCGTCCCTTGAAGCATTGATCGACGCTGCAGTGCCGGAGTCGATCCGACAGGACGACGTCCTCGTCTTGCCCGATGCACTGACGGAAGCCGAGGCGCTCACACGCCTTGAGCAGTTCGCCCACCGCAACGAGACCGCAGTGCAGATGATCGGGCAGGGTTACTACGACACGGTGACGCCGGCCGCGATTCGCCGTGGCATTCTCACCAACCCTGCCTGGTATTCGGCGTACACGCCGTATCAAGCGGAGATCTCTCAGGGCCGCCTGGAGGCGCTGCTCAACTTCCAGACGATGGTCTCTGACCTCACCGCTTTGCCAATCGCGAACGCGTCACTTCTTGACGAGGCGACGGCGGTTGCGGAGGCCGTGCTCCTCATGGAACGTGCCGCAAACCGCGACGGCGCCATCGTGATCGACGCCGAGTGCTTCCCGCAAACTCTCGAGGTTGTCCTCGCGCAGTGCGACGCCCTCGGCATCCCCGTGCGCGTTGAGGACATCGAAGAGGCGTGGCGCCCCGCGCACGACGTCGTGGGCGTCGTATTCCAGAACCCCGGCCAGTCGGGGCGACTCCGTGACCTGCGGCCCCAGCTCGAGGCCGTTCATGAGGCCGACGCTCTGGCCACCGTCGCGTGCGACCCCCTCTCGCTCACCATCGTCACGCCTCCCGGCGAGATGGGTGCGGACATCGCGGTTGGCTCCTCGCAGCGCTTCGGCGTGCCGCTGTTCTTCGGTGGACCGCACGCGGCGTTCATCGCCGTGCGCGAGGGCCTCGAGCGACAGCTCCCCGGTCGCCTCGTTGGCGTGTCCCGGGACGAAGACGGTAAGCCCGCGTACCGCCTGGCTCTCCAGACGCGCGAACAGCACATTCGGCGCGAGAAGGCGACATCGAATATCTGCACCGCGCAGTCACTTCTTGCAGTCGTGGCCTCGATGTACGCCGTCTATCACGGCCCCGACGGCCTGCGCGATATCGCGCTCGATGTGCACTCAAAGGCCGTGACCCTCGCCGATGCGCTCTCGGCGATGGGCGTGAACCCGGTGCACGAAGACTTCTTCGACACCCTCATGCTCAACGTGCCCGGTGGCGCGGACTCGGTCGTTGCGCGCGCCGCAGCCGCAGGCATCAACATTCGCAAGGTCGACGAGGACCACGTCGCGATCGCGTGTGATGAGAAGACCGAACTCGAAACGCTCGACCACCTTGTCGAGGCCGTCATCGCGCGCCCACGCCACCCTGTCTACACGGCGCCACGCGTCGCGATCCCGCGCACGGTGCGCCGAACCTCCGAGTACCTCACGCACCCCGTGTTCAACAGCTACCACTCGGAAGCCGCGCTCACCCGCTACATGCGTCGCCTCGCCGACCGTGACCTGGCGCTCGACCGCACGATGATTCCGCTTGGGTCATGCACGATGAAACTCAATGCGGCGGCTTCGCTTGAGCCGATGCTGTGGCCGGGCTTCGCCAACATTCACCCATTCGCGCCATCCGCGCAGACGGCGGGTTACCGCCAGCTGATCGAGCAGCTCGAGGACTGGCTTGCCGAGATCACCGGTTACGCGGCCGTCTCAGTCCAGCCGAATGCCGGTTCGCGTGGCGAATACGCGGGCTTGCTTGCCATCCGTGAGTATCACCGCGCGCAGGGTCATCATGAACGCGATATCTGCCTCATCCCCGCGTCCGCACACGGCACCAATGCGGCGTCGGCCGCGCTCGCTGGAATGCGGGTCGCGGTTGTCAAGACGGGCGAGGACGGTGAGATCGACCTCGACGACTTGAAGTCCGTGCTCGCCAAGCACCAGGGCAAGGTCGCGGCGATCATGATCACGTACCCCTCAACGCACGGTGTCTACGAACCGCACGTGAGCGAGGTGTGCGCCGCGGTGCACGACGCTGGTGGTCAGGTCTACATCGACGGCGCCAACCTCAACGCGCTCGTTGGTCTTGCGAAGCCGGGCCACTTCGGTGGGGACGTGTCGCACCTCAACCTGCACAAGACCTTCGCCATTCCCCACGGGGGTGGCGGCCCCGGCGTCGGCCCGGTGGCGGTAGCCGAGCACCTCGTGCCCTTCCTGCCTCGCACGCGCCAGTCAATTCAGCGTCCCCACGATCTCAAGCGCCAGGGCGCTGCCGTTTCGGGCGCGCCGTACGGCTCGGCAGGGATCTTGCCAATCTCGTGGTCGTACATTGCGATGCTCGGCCCCGACGGTCTCCAGCAGGCCACCCAGGTCGCGGTCCTCGCGGCCAACTACGTGGCGGCGCGCCTCGCCGATCACTTCCCGGTGTTGTACCGCGGACCGGGTGGGCTTGTCGCGCACGAGTGCATCCTCGACCTGCGCGAACTCACCAAGGCCACCGGCATTACGGCAGAAGACGTCGCCAAGCGCCTCATCGACTATGGCTTCCACGCGCCAACGATGTCGTGGCCGGTTGCGGGAACGCTGATGGTCGAGCCGACCGAGTCGGAGGATCTTGCCGAACTTGACCGCTTCATCGACGCGATGATCTCGATACGCGAAGAGATCGCCGCCGTCGAACGCGGCGAGATCGACGCCGATGCCTCGGCGCTGCGGCACGCACCGCACACAGCCGAGTCGCTCTTGGTTGACGAGTGGACCGCGCCGTACACGCGCGAGCAGGCAGCTTTCCCAACGTCGGGCCTGCGCCGTGACAAGTACTTCCCGCCGGTGCGCCGCATCGACAACGCCTATGGCGACCGACACGTCGTGTGCGCGTGCCCGCCCG
>JAEZXC010000007.1 GCA_023442845.1 Actinomycetes bacterium
CGTGCCGTCGAGCCGTTCCGCCATTACTGGGACAGCCCCGGGTAGAGCGGGAAGTCGGCAGCGAGCTTCGCAACGCGCGCACGCAGTGCATCGATGTCAGCGCCACCCTTCAGCGCCTGCGCGATGACGTCGGCAACCTCGGTGAACTCCGTTGCGCCAAAGCCGCGGCTCGCGAGTGCGGGAGTGCCAATGCGCACGCCAGAGGTGACCATCGGGGGACGGGGGTCGAAAGGCACCGCGTTGCGGTTGACCGTGATGCCCACCTCGTGGAGCAAGTCCTGAGCCTCCTGGCCGTTCATCTGCGAGTTGCGCAAATCCGCGAGCACCAAGTGCACGTCGGTGCCACCGGTGACAACGTTGACTCCCGCGTCGATCGCATCGGGAGCGGTAAGCCGCTCAGCCAGAATCTGCGCGCCCTCGAGGACACGCGCCTGACGCTCCTTGAACTCGGCACCGGCGGCCACCTTGAGCGCGACTGCCTTGGCAGCGATCACATGCATGAGGGGGCCACCCTGCTGGCCAGGGAACACGGCAGAGTTCAACTTCTTCGCAAGCGCCTCGTCGCGCGACAAGATGAGCCCGGAGCGCGGGCCGCCGATCGTCTTGTGAATTGTCGTTGATACGACGTCCGAGTGGGGCACAGGGCTTGGGTGCAGGCCCGCTGCCACGAGTCCGGCGAAGTGCGCCATGTCGGTCCACAACGCCGCACCCACCTCGTCGGCAATGGAACGGAACGCTGCGAAGTCGAGGTGACGGGGGTAGGCCGACCAGCCCGCGATGATGACATCGGGACGCTCGGCAAGGGCCTGCTCGCGCACCTGGTCCATCTCAATGCGGTGGCTCTGCTCGTCAAGGCCATAGGCCGCAACCTCGTAGAGCTTGCCAGAAAAGTTGAGCTTCATGCCGTGCGTGAGATGGCCACCGTGCGCGAGGGACAGGCCCATGATCTTCTGACCTGGGTTGATGAGCGCATGGAGCACCGCGGCGTTGGCGGTTGCCCCCGAGTGCGGCTGCACGTTGGCGTACGCCGCACCAAAGAGGCTCTTGGCACGCTCGATCGCAAGATCCTCGGCAATGTCGACGACTTCGCAGCCGCCGTAGTAGCGCTTGCCTGGGTAGCCCTCGGCGTACTTGTTCGTCAGCACCGAGCCCTGCGCCTGCAGCACGGCGCGCGGCACAAAGTTCTCGGACGCAATCATCTCAAGGTAATCGCGCTGACGATCGAGCTCCTGGTCCAACACAGAGGCAATCTCAGGGTCGAGCTCAGCGAGGCTGGCGTTCATGATCTGCTGGGTAGCAGAGGAGGTCGCGGTGTCGGTCATCGCTGTCCTTCGCATCGGTCGGCGGCGGGCGCCGAGGTGGAGTGTTCGGCGACCGTGGCCCAGGCGTACGACCGTGGTCTGACGACACCACCGAGGTGGCCCGTCGAGTCGCTTCCTCGCGGTGAACCGCGTGCGCCAGTCGCGACCCGGTCAGTGTATCCGAAAGCCCCACCCTCCTCTAGACCTTGTCCCGGCCGGGACTTCCCTGCCAGGAGCTGGAAACTTTGCTTTGCCTGCCGATGGGGCATGAGAGGGGCGAGGAGGTTTCATGCTCAGTTGGTCGCCCCTTCGAATTGGGACGGCGCTTCGTTCGTTATCGCGCGCTTTGTCGCCGCGACCTTCTATTTGTCGGTGACACGCGAACAAACGTCGGTCAATGCACTCGAGCGTGCGGGGCTTGACGTCATCGAACCAGTGCTCATCGCGATGGGCACCGCGCTCACGGGTGCGGAACCCGACTTTGACACCATCACGGCGGCGGTAGAAGCGCACCCCGAGCTTGGTGTTGCGGAGTCATGGGAAGAGATCTCTGCACGGTCGATCGACGTGAGCACCGAGTCGGGCAGGTCATCGGTGGCCCTCCGTCTCCACACCTTTATCGAGGAGGTAGGCGACCGCTCACGCCTCATCATGGACGCCTCGTTGGACGCCCATTACGTCATCACCATTGTCGTCATCCAACTGCCTGAGGCTCTCGACGTCGTATCGGATGCGGCGGTGCCGACAACGAGCGCCTCCGCCGCGGGCAAGATCACGATCCACTCCGCCACGCTGTCGTCACTGGCGACCGCAATCCGCGACAACGAGGAGACGGCGCTGTCGTACACCGCCGACCCCCGCCTCGCGAAAGACCTTGACCCGCTGGCATCGATTGCCGATGACTTGCGTGCAGCGGCGACGACGTTGGCGTCGATGTCGAACAACAATGATGTGACTGTTGACCCCCGTTCGGTTGGTCAGCGGGTTGCGGACTTCGCCCCACAGGCAATCGACGCCATTGACCGGATCATCGCGGAGCGCAACTCGGGCGTTGAAGCGGGCGTCACCATCGCCGTCGGCACCATCGGCGCAAGTCTCTTTGTCGCTCTCGCCTGGGCATCCCTCGTCCTCTTGGCGACGCGCACGAATGTCAACGACCTTCTCGGTGCCATGTCGCGTCTGGCCAAGCGCGATCTCACCCCGGCACCGGTCCCCACGGGCAAGGATGAATTTGGGCGCCTAGGAGCCCAACTGCAGACCGCGCGCCGCGACCTCGCCGACGCTTTTGCAGCATTGGCGCGTCAAGCACAGCGTGTAGCGGGGGCCTCCGAGCAGGTGACAGCGACAACCGAGGTGGTTCACGATTCCGCCCGAGACACGTTGTCGCTCACACGCGAGACGGCCTCCGAAGTGACGGACGTGGAGCACCTGCTTGACGGTGTCGCCGCGTCCGGACGCAGCCTCGACAGCGCGACACATGACGTGACCCGTGGGATCCAGTTGGTCAATGACTCGGCTCAACGCGTCTATGACGAGATCGAAGCTGCGGTCGAGCGTGCAGAGGTACTTGGCCGCTCCTCGCACGGCATAGCGGAGTCCGTTGCCGCGATCACTGCGATCGCAGCGCAGACACGGCTCCTTGCGCTCAATGCCTCGATCGAGGCGGCGCGCGCTGGCGACGCCGGCAAGGGCTTCGCCGTCGTGGCACACGAGGTCGAGGTGTTGGCGAGTCAGTCCCGTGACGCATCGGCAGCAATTGGCGCCGTGGCGGCTGAGCAACATGCGGAAATGACGACCGTCGTTGACGCGTTGCGCCGGGCACAAGTTGCTGTCAATGAGTCAGCCCGTGCACACGACACGATGTCCGCCGCCGCCACGCAGCAACGTGCGTCGGTTGAGGAGATCTCTCGGTCGATCGGCGGCACCGTCGACGCCACCACCCGCATCACAGCCCAAGCCGAGCGGGTGGCCACAGAAGCGGACGGCACGGCGACAACGATGCAGGAACTACGCGGCGCCGCAGAAGAACTCGACGTCATTGCCCGCACTCTCGCCGAGCAAGTCAACCAGTTCCGCTTCTAGCGCCCGGTCACTTCCATGTGAAGGTGCCTTCGAAGCGAGAGGTGACGGCCTCCCACGCGTTGACCCACTCACGTTCGTTATAGACGTGAGCAGCGAAATACTGCGAGCCTCCCGCAGCGTCGTACGCCTGCGGTGCTTTCATCACGTAGTAGCGATAATGCTCGAGTCCAGGCATCACACATTCGATGACGTAGGCGGGCTCGCCATCAATGGTGAGCGGCTCAGTCGACAGCACCTCAATGCCCTGCGTTGGCAGAAAATCCGTTGCGATCGCGTGGGCGAGCGAATCAATGTCCGTGGCGCCGAAACGCTCAAGCGTCTCGTCCGCGATGCTCTCGACGGTGATTGCTGCGCCGACTCCTCCGCTGCCGAAGAGCTTGATTGTGTACGGATCAGACGACGACGTTTCCCACCACAGTTCGTGCCGAACCTGGCACGCGTCGGGCTCGCCTTGGAGGACCCACCACGGCGCACCCTCAATGCTGAAGCACGGGCTGTCGACGGCGTCGCCCTCGTACATCCCATCCCATGCGCCGTTCGGGTCCATCTCAGCCGAGTACGCCTCGTAGGCGGTGTCGTATGGCGACGCAGCGACATTTGCCTCCGTCGCGTATGGAGCTGATGGCGCTGTCGACACCACCGCGTCGTCCGGGATGTCGATGAGTTCCTCGATCGGACGGTCGAGAATCGCGTCCTCATCCGCGGCAGCAAGCACGCCCATCACCATGACGAGCGCGACGACCGCGCCAATGAGAAAGCCAATCGATCCCGTGATGATGCCGGTAATCGACTTACCTTCGAATCCACCCTTTCGAGCAGCGACAAGTCCCAGGATGATGGCGAGCGGACCGAGAAGGACGCCGCCGATGCACGTGACCAGCGTGACGATGCCGATGACCATCGAGGCGGTGGCCATGCCCGATCCGGGGCGCGGCGGGCGCGGCATACCCGGCTGCGGCGGGAACGATCCTCCGGGCGGCGGGCCACCGTACGGTTGGGGCGTTCCGTAGGAGCGTTCTCCATCAAAGGGTGGCGGCGGCGGAAGTGTCGTCATAAGCCCTCACACTACTTCGACGTTGTGGGCGTTACGCGTCGTCGACGATGTTGCCGGCCTCGAGGATCTTGCGCAGGTAGGCATACGTGAGGTCACCCGAAACCTCGTCGAACTGATGCTCGTATCCCGCCTTGTTGTACAGCGCGATGTTGTGCTTCGAGTTTTGGCCCGTGAACACCCACACCTCGGTCGTGTCCTCGGGCAGATAGCCGAGCACCGCAAAGAGCAGTTTCGTGCCGATGCCGCGGCCCTGCAGGTCTGGCACCACCGCAAGACGGCCGATCGTTGCCTTCGCGCCCTCGAGGCCAACCCGGATCGAGCCGACCAAACGGTGGTCAATCCACGCACCAAGCGTCACGACGTCGTCGCGCTGGATGTCCTCGATCAGTTCTTCGTACGTCTGCGTCAAGGCGGGGATATGCGGATCGTTGTACAGCTGCGCCTCCACCACGAAGGCCGCGCGGCGCACAGTCAACAACTCACCGGCGTTCGCGGTGTCCATTCGCTCGATTCGCACGTCAACGTCGTCACTCATGCGCCTATGGTGTCAGGAATTGAGTCCCAAGACGACTACCGTGGGGGCTGTGTCCACAGAACCGACCGCCTGGGTGCTCTCGTTGTCCTGCCCCGACCGACCGGGGATCGTTCACGCCGTCTCGGGCGTGCTCGCCGAAAATGGCGGCAACATTACCGAGTCGCAGCAGTTTGGCGACCCCGACACGGGCCTGTTCTTCATGCGCGTCGAGTTCGCCTCCCCTGCCGGCAAGGCGGCCCTTGACGAGGCCTTTGACGACCTTGCCGCACGGTTTGGGATGACACTCAATCTTGACGTCGCGGGACGCAAGATGCGCACCATCGTCATGGTGTCCAAGGCCGCTCACTGCATCAACGATCTGCTTTTCCGCGAGCGCAATGGGTCGCTCCCCGTTGACATCGTTGCCGTGGTCGGAAACCACGCGACCCTCAAGCCACTCGCAGAGTTTTACGGCAAGCGCTTCGTCCACCTCCCGGTCACGGCCGAGACCAAGCCCGCCGCCGAGCGGGAGTTGCTCACTCTCGTCGACACCCTCGACGCCGAGCTCGTGGTCCTGGCGCGCTACATGCAGATCCTGTCCCCCGCGCTGTGCGAAGACCTCAAGGGCCGCGCCATCAACATCCACCACTCGTTCCTGCCAAGTTTCAAGGGCGCTCGCCCCTATTTCCAGGCGCATGATCGCGGCGTCAAGCTCATTGGTGCGACAGCCCATTACGTGACCGCGGACCTCGACGAAGGGCCGATCATCGAACAGGATGTCGACCGCGTCGATCACACGTACACTCCCGAGGCCCTCACCGCGATCGGCGCGGACGTCGAGCGTCGCGCGCTCGCGCGCGCTGTCCACTGGCATGCGGAACACCGCGTTTTGCTCGACGGCCACCGGACCATCGTCTTCAGCTAACGCACGGCGAACCGCGCCGCCCCACCAAGAGCTGAGTGCGTTCGCTAGATGAGACCGAGCTCCTTCACCGCGTCCCGTTCCTCGACGAGTTCACCGACGGAAACGTCGATGCCAGCCCGTGCAGCGTCGGAAATCTCAAGCCCCTGAACGATCTCCCACTGCCCGTCACGCGAGATCGCGGGGAAGCCCGAGATCAGGCCTTCCGGCACCCCGTACGAACCGTCAGAAGGCAAGGCAACCGACACAAACTCACCCTCGCGCGTGCCGTTGACCCAGTCAAAAACGTGATCGATCGCCGCATTGGCGGCCGACGCTGCAGAGGACAATCCACGTGCCTCGATAATCGCCGCCCCGCGCTTCGCCACCGTCGGCACAAAAGTGTCGGTGACCCAGGCGTCGTCGCCAACAACCTCAGGTGCCGGGCGTCCGCCGATCTCAGCGTGCGCGATGTCCGGGTACTGCTTGGCCGAGTGATTACCCCAGATGATGACGTTGCGGACGTCAGCAACGGGAGCACCGGTCTTGCCTGCCAACTGCGCGAGAGCGCGGTTGTGGTCAAGGCGCATCATCGCCGTGAAGCGATCTGCCGGTACGTCGGGCGCATGCGCCGACGCAATGAGCGCGTTTGTGTTCGCGGGGTTGCCAACAACGAGCACGCGCACATCATCCGCGGCGCCGGCGTTGATCGCCTCACCCTGGGGCCCAAAAATGCCGCCATTGGCCGCGAGCAGGTCACCGCGTTCCATGCCCGGGCCGCGGGGACGCGCGCCGACGAGCAGCGCGACGTTGACCCCATCGAAAGCCGCCGTTGCGTTGTCATGAATGTCGATGCCCGCCAGGAGCGGGAACGCGCAATCCTCAAGTTCCATGGCAGTGCCCTCGGCAGCCTTGACCGCCTGAGGGATCTCAAGCAAACGCAAGCGCACTGGCGTGTCCGGACCAAGCAAATGGCCCGAGGCAATACGGAACAGCAGGGCGTAGCCAATCTGGCCGGCTGCGCCGGTCACGGTGACGTTGACGGGGACGGTCATAGTCGTGCCTTCCTGCGGGCCGCGCTGCCCGCCGGTCATGGTTTACCTCGTGGGCGATTAGCCCAAACGGGCTTGCAGGTTCTCGTCGAGTGCGGCGAGGAAGTCCTCTGTGGTCTTCCACTCCTGGTTGGGCCCCACGAGCTGTGCGAGGTCCTTGGTCATCACGCCTGACTCAACCGTCTTAATGACAACGTCCTCAAGCGCTTCGGCGAAGCCGATCACCTCAGGGGTGCTGTCGAGCTTGCCGCGGTGCTTCAGTCCACCAGTCCAGGCGAAGATCGACGCGATCGGGTTGGTTGAGGTGGGCTTGCCCTCTTGGTGTTGACGGTAGTGGCGCGTCACGGTGCCGTGCGCGGCCTCGGCTTCCACCGTCTTACCGTCCGGCGTCATGAGCACGGACGTCATGAGCCCGAGAGAGCCGAAGCCCTGAGCCACCGTGTCGGACTGCACGTCACCGTCGTAGTTCTTGCAGGCCCAGACGTAGCCACCCTCCCACTTGAGGGCGGAGGCGACCATGTCATCGATGAGGCGGTGCTCGTAGCTGATGCCTGCGGCGTCGAACTGAGCCTTGTACTCACGCTCGAACACGTCCTGGAAGATGTCCTTGAACGCGCCGTCGTACGCCTTGAGAATCGTGTTCTTCGTGCTGAGGTACACCGGGTACCCGCGCTGGAGACCGTAGGCGAAAGAGGCACGCGCGAAGTCTGCGATCGACTCGTTGAAGTTGTACATACCCATCATGACGCCGCCTGCTTCGGGCATCTTCGCTACCTGGAACTCGACCGGCTCATTGCCGTCCGACGGCGTGTAGGTGAGCGTCACCGTGCCGGGACCGGGCACCTTGAAGTCGGTTGCCTTGTACTGGTCGCCGTGCGCGTGACGGCCGATGATGATCGGCTTGGTCCACCCGGGGACGAGACGCGGGACGTTCGAAATGATGATGGGCTCGCGGAACACGACGCCGCCCAAGATATTGCGGATCGTGCCGTTCGGCGAACGCCACATCTGCTTCAGGCCGAATTCCTCGACACGTGCCTCGTCGGGGGTGATTGTCGCGCACTTGACGCCCACGCCGTGCTTCTTGATGGCGTGCGCGGCATCGTGCGTGATCTGATCGTCTGTCGCGTCGCGCTCTTCAATGCCAAGGTCGTAGTACTCGAGATCCACATCGAGGTACGGGTGGATCAACCGATCCTTGATGAACTGCCAAATGATGCGCGTCATCTCGTCGCCGTCGAGCTCGACAACAGTGCCTTCGACCTTGATTTTCGCCATGCGGGCGCTCTCCTCGTCGTCGTGGGGTGCTGTGCATAAGGCTAGTCCACGCTCAAGGCCCGGCGTACCCGACGCTCGTCCCGGCCACCATCCCCTTTTTCCTCGTGCTGAGCGTTAGGAAGGTGCAAAGATTAACCGGGCGAGGGAGCCCGCCGCCTAACCGTGGAGGTTGCCGATGAGTCACGACGCCGACGCTGACTTCCGTGACGATCTCGCGCCCGTCGAACCCAGGTGGGCGGATGCTGAGGTGGGCCGCGGTTTGCCTGGCCGCCTCGTTGCCGAAGCGGGCGGCACCTTTGTGCTTATCGCTGCAGGCCTCGGCACCGTTTTCTTGGTCCAGCCCTTCAACCAAGGCTCAACGGTTGTGCCTGGCCTTGGTTTCGGACTCGCCTTATTCGTCATGACGGCGGTGCTGCACCGGGTGTCAGGGGCGCATCTGAACCCGGCAGTCACCCTTGGCATGTGGGCCGCAGGCCGGTTTCCGGGGCGCGACATTGCGCTCTACGTGCTCGCACAAGTCGTTGGCGCAATCGCGGCTGGCGCAGCCCTGCTCGGGCTGGCGACGCTGCGACCAGGCGCCGACGTCGGCCGCACGTCGCTCACCGCCCTGTCCAACGGCTGGGGCAGCCACTCAACGTGGCAGCTCTCGGTGTGGGAGACACTCGGCGTCGAAACCCTCCTCCTTGCTGCTTTCGTCGCAGTCGTTCTCGCCGCCACGTCACTGACAGCGAATACAAACCACGTGCCGGCGGCGATCGGTATCACCTTCGGTGCGCTCGTGACGGTGACGATTCCACTGACGAATGGGTCGATTAATCCCGCACGCTCGACAGCGACAGCAGTCTTTGCCGAGTCATGGGCGCTCGGTCAGTTGTGGACGTGGTGGCTCGCTGCGATCGTCGCTGGGATGGTCGTGGGCCTTGCATTCCGCGCGTTCGGCGCACCGGACGATCTCGAGGACCCGAAAGCCCATTCCGCGCCACGGGCCCCCTAATCGAGTGGCGTCGTAAAGCCGAGGTAGAGCAGCGCTGCGCCAAATGCCGCCAGCACCGCAACATCGATCACCCGGTTGCGGACAACGAAGGCCCGCCGTAGCGGCGTAAAGAGCCGCGCTGCGGCGCCCGCGACGGCAAACACGCCCATTCCAACGATGGCGACGCGCGCTGACACAACGAGCGCGACGACGACAAACAGGAGCGCGCCCGTGAGAACGAGCACGGCAACCCGCCCCGAGGTCACGACCGGTTCCGACATTGCTGCTCCTAGTGGAAGAAGTGCCGCGCACCCGTGTGGAACAGGGCAATACCGGCGTTCTCAGCCGCCTCGATGACGGCGTCGTCGCGAATCGAACCCCCAGGCGATACGACGGCGGTGACTCCTGCGTCGATAAGAACCTGGAGGCCGTCGGGGAAGGGGAAGAAGGCGTCCGACGCGGCGACTGCCCCGGCGGCGCGCTCGGCTCCGGCGCGCTCGACGGCGAGGCGGCACGAATCGACGCGGTTGACCTGCCCCATCCCGATGCCGACGGCTGCGCCGTCCTTCGCGAGGAGGATCGCGTTCGATTTCACTGAACGACATGCCCGCCACGCGAACTCAAGATCAGCCATCACCTCGTCCGACGGGCGCGCACCTGCAACGAGCGTCCACGTCGAGGCGGGGTCGCCGGGCGCGTCCACCGCGTCGGTTTGCTGGACCAGCAGCCCTCCCGAGATACGGCGGAACTCGAGCCCTGCGGTGACGGGGTCGATCTCAAGGATGCGCAGGTTCTTCTTTGCCGTGAGCACGTCGAGTGCCCCTGGCTCGTAGCCGGGTGCGGCGATCACCTCGGTGAAGATGTCGGCAATCTGGCGGGCAGCCTCAGCCGTCACAACGCGATTTGCGGCGATAACGCCGCCGTAGGCCGAGACCGGGTCCGTGTCATGTGCACGCCGGTGCGCCTCGGCGACATCCGAACCAACGGCGATGCCACACGGGTTCGCGTGCTTGATGATTGCCACGGCCGTCGTGTCATGGTCATAGGCCGCGCGTACCGCTGCATCGGCGTCGACGTAGTTGTTGTAGCTCATCTCCTTGCCGTGGAGTTGGCGTGCGTGCGCGATGCCGCCGCCTACGTACGGGTCCCCATAAACGGCAGCACGCTGGTGCGGGTTCTCGCCGTAACGCAAGGTGCCAAGGCGTGTGTACGAGGAGGCGCTCCACGCGGGGAACCCGGTGCCCTCGTCGTCGGGCGCAACAACATTGCCCATCCACGAGGCGACGTGAATGTCGTAATCGGCGGTGTGGCGGAAGGCTCGGGCTGCGAGCGCCTGGCGCTCAGCGAGAGTGAAGCCACCTGCACGCACGGCGTCGATGACGGCGGCGTAATCCGCGGGGCTCACAACAATGGCAACCGACGGGTGATTCTTTGCTGCCGCGCGCACCATTGAGGGACCACCGATATCGATCTGCTCGATGACGTCATCCTGACCAGCACCCGACGCCACGGTCTGGACGAAGGGATAGAGGTTGACGACAACGAGGTCGAAGGGCTCGATCTCAAGTTCTGCGAGCTGGGCGCGGTGCGACTCAAGACGACGATCAGCGAGGATGCCGGCGTGCACACGCGGGTGGAGCGTCTTGACCCGGCCGTCGAGGCATTCGGGAAAACCGGTGAGGCTTTCGACCGCAGTCACAGCCACACCTGCAGACGCGATGCGCGCCGCCGTCGAACCGGTGGAGACGATCTCCACCCCGGCGTCGGCCAAAGCGGCAACAAGGTCCTCAAGCCCGGCCTTGTCGTACACCGAAATCAATGCCCGCTTGATCGCAAGGCGCTCAGTCATGCTGTGGGTCCTTCCAGTGCCGTGCCGAGCCGCGTGCGGCGTCCGTCGACTGTCCATCCGTATCGCACCATCGTGCCGATGGTGGTGACCACAAGATCTCGCTCAACGACTTTGATGCGTTCATGCAAGGTGGCTTCGGTGTCATCTTCTCGTACTTCGACCGGTACCTGCGCAAGCAGCGGCCCGGTGTCGACTCCCTCGTCGACGAGCATGACGCTGCACCCGGTGACCTTCACCCCTGCTGCGAGCGCATCGCGCACACCGTGGGCGCCAGGAAAGGATGGCAACAGGGCCGGATGGGTGTTGACGATGCGTCCTGCTTGTGAGGAGAGCAACGGCGACCCGATGAGTCGCATGAATCCCGCACAGACGACGAGGTCGGGTTCGAACATCTCGACCGTGCGGGCGAGTGCCTCATCCCACGTGGCGCGGTCAGGGAAGTCGTGCGGACTGACGACCGCCGTTGGCAGGCCCGCCTGCGTCGCGATCGCGAGGCCGCCAGCGTCGGCACGGTCAGAGATGACGGCCACAATCCGGGCACCGTACGCAGGGTCTT
>JAEZXC010000016.1 GCA_023442845.1 Actinomycetes bacterium
GAGCGCGCCAAGTCCGAGCGCACGGATCCGCGTGCGCCCGCCTGGCTCATCCCGCGTAGTAGAAGTCATCTCCCGGCACGTTTCCGCCCACCGATGCGGGGTCCGCATCGAACAGCACCTGCAAGTACCCACCGAGCGAGGTCTTCAGCTCAGCACCTGCAATGAACGTGATGTAGCAGTTCGGGATCGCCTTCGCCGCGAGAGCCGCCTCCGGCACAATGCCCGCGTTCGCGATGAGGACGCCAGCGTCGGCCGGGTTCTCGTTAACCCACACCGTCGATGCCTCGTACTCCGTCATGAACTGCGCGACTGCCTCGGGGTGCTCTGCCGCAAAGGCGTTGCGCACCACGACCACACCGGTGATGAGCTGCGAGTCAGGCGACACCGCGTTCCACTCCTCGGTGAGGTCGAGCGCCACCCGCAGGTCAGCGTTCTCTGCCTGCCCGATGGTGACAAACGGCTGGGGCAGCAGACCAGCCGAGCCCGGCGTCTGCGTGAGGCGTGCCATCACCTCGGTGTGCTCCGAGAGGTACTCGACCGTCACATCGACGCCGGGGGTCATGCCGGAGGCGGCGAGCAGATGGTTGAGGACGAACTCGGGCGACGCGCCCTTGCCGGTCGAGAAGATCGTCCGGCCGCGCAGGTCCTCGAGGCTCGTGATCGTTTCGCCGTTCTCGACGATGTTGAGCACGCCGAGCGTGTTGACCGCGAGCACCGAGATTTCCGAGTCAGTGCCCTTTGTCTTGTTGTAGAGCACCGCCGCAAGGTTCGCGGGAATGAGCGCAATGTCAACCGCGCCCTGAGCGACAAGCGGAACGACCTCGTCTGGAGCGCCGTACATCGTCACCTGGTAGTCCTCACCCGCCGTGCCCTTGTCGACCGCGTCGATCAGTCCGACGAGGCCCATCGTCGTGGGGCCCTTCATCGAGGCGATCGACATCGTCACCGGGTCAGGCGCGGGCGTCACCACGGGCGTCGGCTCGGGTGCAGCGGACGACGCTGCGGCCGACGCTGGGGCGTCGCTTCCCGACGCGCACGCCGTCAGCGCGAACGCGGCCACCGCGACGAGCGCGGCAATGACACTGCGGCCTCTCGTCCGCGGGGCGTCGGTGAGGAGTGACTCAGGCATGGTGGACCTCCGTGATGGGGAGTACATCGCCGCGGAACGGCTTGTACGAGGTGTGCAACAGCTCGTGAGCCACGTGCGAGTTGGGCTCTCCGAAGAAGTCGTCGTACAACCGGAGGATGTCGGGGTTCTGTTGCGAGTCCCGAACCGCAGCCTCGTGGTCGATGTTCGACAGCACCATCTCGCGGATGTGGCTTTCGCCCTGGTGTTGGGGCTTCGGGTGTCCGGCACCGTTGATGCAACCGCCGGGGCACGCCATGATCTCGACGAGGTCGAAGCCCATGTCGTCGCCGTCGAGCAAGCGACGGATGACAGCGTCGGCGTTGCCAAGACCGGAAATTGCCGCGATGCGCAACGTCCGGCCAGGAGCCTCCACCGTCGCCACCTTGACGCCTTCAAAGCCTTCGACGGGCACAAAGTCAAGGCGCTCACGGAGGTTTTCGCCGGTGAGCTTCTCGACGGCCATGCGCGTTGCGGCCTCGGCCACACCGCCCGACGAACCGAACAGCACGCCGGCACCGGCCACCTGCTTGTACGGCTCATCGAACTCGGACGGAACGATCTCTTCCTTCTCGAGGCGCAGCATCTGCCCCATCTCAAGGAACTCGGTGGTGGTGAGCACGGCGTCGACGTCCCGCAAGCCATCTGGCGCGAACTCGGGGCGTGCGGCCTCGCCCTTCTTCGCCATGCACGGCACGATCGACACGGTGTAGAGGTTGTCGAGGCTGATGCCCTCGCGCTTGGCGAAGTGGTTCTTCACCGTGGCGCCCATCATCTGTTGCGGCGACTTGCAGCTCGACAGGTGAGGGATCATCCCGGGGTACCGACGCTCGGCGTAGTTGACCCAGCCGGGGCAGCAGGACGTGTAGAGCGGAAGTGGGCCGTCGCCCTGGAGGCGGCCGAATAGTTCGGTCGTTTCCTCCATGATCGTGAGGTCAGCAGCGAAGACAAAGTCGAAGACCTTGTCAAAGCCGATCTTGCGCATCATGCCAGCGATGAACGGCGCCGCCTCGGCGTGGGTGAGTCCGAACTCCTTTGCGACGTGTGCACGGACAGCGGGGGCCACGAAGCCGACGACCACCTTGCTCGGGTCATTGATCGCAGTGAAGACGTCGCCGCGCTCGCGCTCGTAGTCGAGTGCACCCGTGGGACAAGCGCGCACGCACTGTCCGCAGGACACGCAGTCCGTCATGTTGAGCGGTTCGCCAGTGGACGTGCACACCTGGAGTTGGCCGTTGCGGTACTGGAAGGCAAGCACGCCGGGGCCCATCAGCTCCGAGCACGCCGCGACGCACAGACCGCACGAGATGCACTTGTTCTGGTCGCGAATGATGAACGGGTGGTCGCGGACGATGGGTGTGCGCGGACGCACGTGCAGCGTCGGCTCAAAGACCACCTGGTGGCTCGTCGCCTCGTTGCGCAGGAGGCAACGATTCTGAGCCGAGCACCCACACGTGAGGCAGCGGGCCGCCTCCGCGCGGACCTGCTCTTCCGTGAGACCGAGCTCCACCTCGGGGAAGCCGTTAAGACGGGCGGCGAGGTCGAGTTCGTTCATGTGGGTGCGCTCGAGGCGCGGAATGTCCGCGAACTCGGCCTGCGGGATGTCCTCGAGAGTGCCCTGCGAGCACGCGTAGTCCTCGTGGCTTGGCTTGATGTAGCCGTTGGTGACGTACTCATCGATCGCAATCGCGGCGCGTCGGCCTGCTGCAATCGCCTGAATCACCGTCGCGGGGCCGGTCACGCAGTCGCCACCGGCGAAGATCTTCGCTTCGCTCGTCGCCATCGTGAAGCCATTGATGTCGACGTCGCCCCACTTGTTGAGGCGGACCGGAAGGTCGTTGTACAGGAAGCCGGTGTCAGTGTTCTGACCGATCGCGCCGATGATGAGATCGGCCTCGATCACAAAGTTGGAGCCTTCGACTGGGACGGGACGGCGTCGGCCCGAACGGTCGGGCTCCCCCAACTCCATCCGCATGCAGTGAAGCTGCTTGCGTCCGGCAGCGTCGACGGTGATCGACTGCGGGGCGGCGAGGAAGACCATCTCAACGTTCTCGCGCAGAGCCTCCTCCACCTCGAACGCCATCGCCGGCATCTCTTCGCGCGTGCGGCGGTAGACGAGCTTGACGGACTTCGCGCCCTTGCGCAGCGCCGTGCGTGCGCAGTCGATGGCGGTGTTGCCGCCACCGATGACAAGCACGTCGAGGCCGTCGTTCGATGCGTCGTTGCCCTTGATGACGTGGCGGAGGTAGTCGATGCCGAGCTCGACGCCCTCGACGTTGTCACCATCGATGCCCATCGGCGTGGCGCGCCACGAGCCGATGCCGAGGAACACCGCGTCGAAGTCGCGCTTGAGGTCCTCGAGCATGAGGTGAGTGCCGAGCGCTTTGTTGCACACGATGTTGACGCCGAGCGCCTCGATGAGGTCGATCTCCTTGTCGAGCGTGGCCTTGGGCAGGCGGTACTCCGGGATGCCGTAGCGCATCATGCCGCCGGGCTCGGGCTGGCTCTCGAACACCGTGACGCCGTGCCCCTGAATGGCGAGGTAGTTCGCGGCGGTGAGACCCGCGGGGCCCGCGCCGACAATTGCGATGCGCTTGCCCGTGGCCGGCGCCACGATGGGACGCCACGGCTCTTTGCGCGCCATGTCCCAGTCAGCGGCAAAACGCTTGACGTAGTTGATCGCGACCGGCTCGTCCACAAGGTTGCGCCGGCACGCGTCCTCACAGGTGTGAGGGCACACGCGGCCGCATGCCGACGGGAACGGGTTGCGGTCCTTAATGACGCGAATCGCGGCCTCGTAGTTTCCATCCGCCACATGCTGGAGGTAGGTCTGAATGTCGATGTTCGCCGGACACGTCTGCACGCACGGCGCGACGCAGTCCGCATTGTGGTCACACAGCAACTGCTCGAGCCGCACCTTGCGGTACTCCTCGAGGCGATCGGTGTGCGTCTTGATGACCATGCCTTCCGTGATGGGCGTGACGCACGCCTTCACATCACGAGGAGTGTCCTCACCCACCTCAACCACGCACAGCCCACAGCTGCCGTTGGAGCGCTTGAGCCGGACGTCGTGGCACAGCGAGGGGATGTCCACGCCCGCTTGCCGTAGGGACTGCAGGATGTTGGTGCCCGCGTCCACATCCATTTCACGGTCGTTGACCGTTACCTTGATCCGGCCTTCGCCGCTCATCTCCGCCACTTCTAACCTCCGACGTCGTTGTCGGCGCCTAGGTGCGGTGGGGACCGCGGGACAGAGTCCTGGGCGCTTTGCTCAGTGATGTATGCACATCTATGACGACGGTACGCGTGCGTCCTAGGACCCTGTAATGGACTGAAGTCCCGCGCTGGGACCGTCCTAGAGCGGTTAGGTGCGGGGTCTATTCGGCGGAAATCTCATGCGGCTTCGGGCCGCATGTGGCGGCGACAAGGTCGCGCAGCACTGACTCATCAATGGCGTCGAGCCTCTTGATGTAGACACAACCCGCGCCCACCGAGTGGGGACCCAACTCATCCAACCGAGCTGCAACGTCGGCGTCATCCTGCAGGCCGTACACGGAAATCGCGGCCTTCCGCGGCGAAAACCCCACGCGCACCATGTCGCCCTCGCGGCCCGTGGGATAGCGATACCGGTAGTGCCCAAAGCCGATGATCGACGGCCCGTACATGAACGGCTCCTCGCCGGTCGCCTCGCGCATGAGTTCCACGAGGCG
>JAEZXC010000035.1 GCA_023442845.1 Actinomycetes bacterium
TGCGCTCGCGTCACATCGACGCACACTTTTTCCGACCACAACACGATCACGCAGGACACGGTGGTCGCCTTCACTCCTCAAGCAGCGGAGGCGATCGGCCTCGACCTCAACGACCTCACCGCAGCTGCGATCACCGAAAGCGCAACGGGCGTCTTGCCAGGAGTCGACGCGAGCAAGGTGACGGTCGAGGATTTCGTTGACGGTGATCTACGCGGCATTCACGTGCTTGCCCGCGACCTCACGTTGGACGAGTTCAATGCGGCAGCATCGGTCAGCAGCGAGGGAGTGGCACCCGGCATTGGGACCCCGATGTCCGTGGTGCGCGACGGCGACACGTACGTGGTGACGATTCCGGCCGATGAGTCGCGCGATATCTCAGGGTTGCGGGGCGCATCCTCCATTGGCGCTATCGCCAGCGCGGTCACGTTTGAGCTGCGCTTCACTTTTCCCGGCCCCGTGAAATCTGCCTCAGTGGGTCAGGTCAATGGCAAGACGGTTGTGATCGGCCTTGAGGATCTCCTCAGTCCGGAAGAGATCGTCATTCGCGGCCAGGCCACTGACGGCATCGCGTGGGGGCCAATTCTGCGGTGGGCTGGCCTCATTGGCCTCGGTGTGCTGATCGTTGGCGGGGCCGGCTTCTTGGTGTGGCAGGACAAGCGCCGCCAACGAATCACGGGGCTTGATCCGATACCCGACCAGGCCTCCGACTCCACCGACTAGCCCACATGGCGTCTCCGGTGTGACAGGAGCATCCCCACCGCGGTGAGACCATTGCAAGCGTGTACAAGCCCTATCGCGCCATTTTGAGTCGCCCCGGTGCGGCCAACTTTGCGTTCGCCGGCCTTCTTGCCCGGCTTCCGATCTCCACCTTCAACTTGTCGGTGATCCTGCTCGTGCAGATTCAGTACGGGCAGTGGGAGATCGCGGGACGTGTCGCCGCGGTGGGCGTCATCGTGTGGGCGCTCCAGACGATGCCGACAGCTCGGTGGGTTGATCGTTCGGGTCAGCGACGCATGATTCCGCTGACAATTCTCTTTGTCGTTGGTGCTGCGATTGTCGCCACCACGGCGATGACGCGCGGCCCTGAGTGGATGCTGTGGCTCGGTGTTGCCGTTGCCTCGCTGACCGGCCCCCTCGGCGCTCTCACCCGCGCACGGTGGTCGCACATTCTCGACAACGATGACGACATCCACACCGCCTTTTCGCTTGAAGGCGCGCTTGACGAGGTCCTGTTCGTCGCTGGGCCGGCACTCATCACCTGGCTCGCCTATGCGGTACACCCGGCATCTGGATTGCTGCTCGCGACAGCAGGTATGACGATCGGCATCACCCTCCTCCTGTCCCGGACCGATACGGAACCACCGCCTTCTCGCGGTACGGGTGCTACGGGTCTTGGCCTACGCGTGCCGCCCGCCCTGATTGCCGTGGCGTTGAGCGCGATGGCCTTGGGAGCGATGTTCGGAGCGTTCGACATCTCGACAGTTGCTTTTGCGACGGAGGCCGGCCATGAGGACTGGGGTGGCGCAGTGCTCGGCATCATCTCGGCTGGTTCATTTGTAGGTGGCTTGATCTATGGTTCGCGTCGGTGGCGCACTCCCCTGTGGGGTCGGTTCATTCTCACCGCCGTGGCGCTTGGTGTGGGCTTCACCATCATGTCCTTTATGCCGACGCTCATTGCCTACACCGCTGTTGGCTTCGTCGCGGGAATGGCCATTGCGCCAGTGCTCACCTCGCAGGATTCCGTCATCCAGCGGCTCGTCAAGCAGTCGCAACTGATCGAAGGGATGGCGTGGCTGCGAGTCGGACTCGGTATCGGTGTCGCGTTTGGAAGCTGGTACGCGGGGCGCCTCATCGATGTGGGTGGCCACCGCTCCGGCTTGTGGCTCGTGGCTGCGGCCGCAATCGGCGTCGCAGTGCTCGCACTTGGCGGTAGTTGGTGGGTGCGCCGGGACACGTTGCGAGCACGGCAAGGCGCGACGGGCGAGGTGCCTATTTCGGGCGCCCCCATCCATTAGGTTTGCTCGATGACTCGCATTGCGCTTGCCACGGCCGTGGCGATGGAGACCGTGGATGCCGACGAAGAACTGCTGATGGCGCACCTGCCCGAGGCCGAGCTCGCGGCATGGGATGACCCCAACGTCGACTGGTCTCGTTTTGACATCGTCGTGCTGCGGTCCACGTGGAACTACACCGACCACCTCGACGCCTTTCTTGAGTGGATTGACCACGTGAGCTCCGTGAGCCGCTTGGTAAACCCCGCAACCGTTGTGCGGTGGAACACTGACAAGCGCTACTTGGGTCAGGTGGCCGCCGCTGGCTTTGACGTGGTTCCCACGGTGTATGTCGAACCCGGCGACGAGATCCCAACGGAGGCGCTTGCCGGCCACGTTGTCGTGAAGCCGACGGTGGGCGCTGGATCGAAGGGCGCAGCGCTGTTCCGGGACGACGCCACTGCCGCCGCGGCACATGTCACGACGCTTCACAACGAGGGCCGGGTGGCGATGGTCCAGCCGTACCTTGATGGTGTGGACACCGCGGGCGAGACGGCTCTCGTCTATGTGGGCGGCACCTTTTCCCATGCCGCGAGCAAGGCGGCGATTCTGTCGAAAGAAATGAGTTGGAGCACCGGTCTCTACGCGGACGAAAAGGTAGTCGCCACCACCGCGTCGACCCAAGAGCGTGACGTTGCGGACCGCATCGTCGCCGCACTCGCCGATCTCGTGACCGGCGGCGCGGACGTTGCTTACGCTCGCGTCGATCTGTTGCCAACGCCGGACGGACCCGTCCTGCTCGAACTTGAACTTACTGAACCGTCGCTGTTCTTGGCGTGTGATCCGGGAGC
>JAEZXC010000076.1 GCA_023442845.1 Actinomycetes bacterium
TCAGCCGTCAGCTCACGAACCTGAGACACGACGGCGAAGGCGCCGATGGTCGCAAGGCCATACGTTGCGAGGTAGAACGGCAAGGCAGAGATCGCGCTCGGTTCGAAGCCCGCGAAGGCCACGAGAATGAAGCCCGAGTGAGCCACGGCGGAGTACGCGAGCATGCGCTTCATATCGGTCTGGACGATGGCAAGCACCGTGCCGAAAACCATCGACGCAATAGCGACCGACCAGATCACCCAGTTCATCTCCCACTCGAAGCGGAAGAGCGCAAGGTAAGCGACGCGGATAAGAGCGGCGACGGCGGCTGCCTTGGTGGCGGCGGCCATGAATGCCGTGACCGGCGTCGGCGCACCCTGATACGCGTCCGGCACCCACAAGTGGAACGGAACGGCACCGATCTTGAACAGGAGACCAACCACCACCATGAACAGACCAAAGAGGATCACGCTGTGGTGCGCCGCCAGGTCAGGGATCGCGATGCCCAACTCGTACAGTCCGGTGATGCCGGGACGTGAAGCGCTACCCGTTGCACCAAAGATGAGCGCAACGCCAAAGAGCAGGATCGCCGAAGAGAACGCGCCGAGCAGGAAGTACTTGAGCGATGCCTCTTGGCTCAGCAACCGGCGCCGGCGTGCGATCGCAACGAGGATGTACAGCGGGAGCGAGAACAGTTCGAGCGCGACAAAGAGGAACAGCAGATCGTTCACCGTCGCAAACAGCATCATGCCGCCCACCGCGAAGAGCATGAGCGGGAATGCCTCGGTGAGCGCAAAGCCCTTCTTGCGCGCCACCGTCTCTTCGCCGGAGCCAGGCGCCACCGACGCGAGCGGGGCGAAGGCGTCCTCACCTTCCTTGCCACGGGCAGCGGAAAGCAAGATGCCGCCAACGCCGAAGATGACGATAAGGCCCTGCCACAGCAACGACTGACGATCAAGCAGGAGCATGCCGTCGAGCACGACGCGCCCGCCACCCTCAAGGCCAACCCACAGCCAGATCACGGAGAAGAACGATGCTGCTAGCGCGACAACCGACAGTTGCAGCTGGAACATCCGCCGGTCGCTTGCGTTGCGCACAAAGGCTTCAATGAGGACGCCAAGGACGGCGGCCACGAGCACGATGAGAACCGGCGTGAGCGAGGCCCACGCGATCTCGGGCGCTTGGTAGGTCACTGTCCGGCCTCCTCAGAAACAATCGTCACGGCGTCGGCGCTCGCGTCTCGCAGGTAGTCGACCGCGAGAGCCGGCACCACACCCAGCACGAGCATCACCGCGATAAGTGGCCAGATGACGAGTCGCTCACGTACCGAGAGCTCCTTGGTGGCCTCCATTGCGACAGGGGTCGCACCGGTGAAGATCCGCTTGTACGTGAGCAAGATGTACAGCGCCGCAAGGATGACGCTGAGCGTCGCAATGATGACCGCCACCCGTGCGACCTCGAAGGCGCCGATGAGCACCATGATCTCTGCGGCGAACGGTGCGAAGCCCGGCAATGCCAGTGCGGACAGACCGACCATGAGGAACGTGCCCGCGAGCACCGGCACCACCTTCTGGAGGCCGCCAAATGCAGATACAGATGCGGTGCCGTGACGCGCCTCAAGGAATCCGACAAGCCAGAACAGCGCCGCAGTCGACAGCCCGTGGCCGAGCATGTAGAACGCGGCGCCCTCGATCGACGTCTGCTTGAAGGCAAAGATGCCGAGCACCATGATGCCGAAGTGGCTGACTGAGGTGAACGCGACAAGTCGGTACAGGTCATCCTGCCCGATGGCGACCAGAGCGCCGTAGACCACTGAGATGACCGCGATGATGATGATCGCGGGTGCGGCCCAGCGCGAGGCGTTCGGGAACAGCGGCAAGCACAACGTGAGCATGCCGAAGGTGCCGATCTTGTCGAGCACTGCGACAAGCAGTGCCGTGGTACCGGCGCGAGCCGACTCGGCGACCGTGGGCAGCCACGTGTGGACCGGCACGAGCGGAGCCTTGATCGCGAACGCGATGAAGAACGAGATAAAGAGCAGGTTCTCCACCCACGGCTCGGGATAACCGGCACCAATGAGGTTGTCGAGCAAGTACGCCTCCGAGCCACCAGGGCCCGCGAAGTACATCGCGATGACGCCGACGAGCATGATGAGGCCACCGACGAGCGAATAGATGAGGAACTTCACCGCTGCATAGCGACGCTGCGCCCCACCGAATGCCCCGATGAGGAAGTACAGCGGGATGAGCATTGCCTCGAAGAGGAAGTAGAACAGCACGAGGTCACGGGCGGCAAAGATGCCCACCATGAACGCCTCGGTGAGGAGGATCAAGCCGAGGTATTGAGCCCGGCGGTCAAGAGCGTCGTCCTCGCGCCATGCGGCAAGCACCGCAAGGGGCGTGAGAAGCGTCGCGAGCACAATGAGCGTGAGGCCGATGCCGTTAACACCAACTGCCCAGGAGGCACCGATCTGCGGGATCCACGAGTACTTCTCAGTGGACTGAACCGCGCCCGCGTCCGAGCGGTCGAACGTCGCAAGGAGGCCGACGGCCATGACGAGTTCAGCGAGAGTCGCGCCGAGGGCGACCTCACGCGAGTAGGCGCGAATCTGCGGTACGAAGACAAGCACCAAACCGGCCACGATCGGCCAGACGATGAGGATGGTCAAGATTGGCATGGCCTTAGCTCCCCACCACGAGAATCGCTGCGATCACGACGAAGCCGAGCAGCATAAGGAGCGCGTAGGAGCGCACCTTGCCCGATTGGAATCGTCGGTTCGCTTCGCCGAACGCGGCGACACCGGTTGCTTGCTTGTTGACGGCGCCGTCGATGATCGCGGCGTCGGCGTACACCAACGTGCGGGTGAGGTGCGTGCCAGGGGTCTGGAACACGCCCCGGTTGACGGCATCTTGGAAGAAGTCGTTGCGTGCGAGGAGCGTCCCGACAGACGGCGGCGGGGCCTCGGTTGGCACATCGCGTCGCCAGTACATGAGGTACGCCGCGCCTGCACCGAGCACCACGAGAACGAGAGTGAGCGTCGTGATGACCGGTACCGACAGCACCGGATCGTGGTGAGCGTGTTCGCCAACCACCGGTTGTAGCCAGTGCTGGAATCGGTTGCCCAGCCCAAGGAAGAGCCCGAGGAAGGCAGAGCCGACAGCAAGCACAATCATCGGCACGGTCATGAGCAGCGGCGACTCGTGCGGGTGCTGGTCGTCGGTCCAGCGCGCCTTGCCGTGGAAGGTCATGAAGAACAACCGCGACATGTAGAACGCGGTGATGCCCGCGCCGATGAGCGCCGTCAGGCCAAAGACCCACGGCTGCCATCCTTCGCCCACAAACGCGGCTTCGATGATCTTGTCCTTCGACCAGAAGCCCGAGAACGGCGGGATGCCGAGGATCGCGAGCCAGCCGAGACCGAAGGTCACCCATGTGACGGTCATCGCGGTACGCAGTGCACCAAAGCGACGCATGTCGACCTGATCGTTCATGCCGTGCATGACCGATCCCGCCCCGAGGAACATGCCCGCCTTAAAGAATCCGTGCGTGACAAGGTGGAAGATCGCGAAGGCGTAACCAATCGGGCCAAGTCCCGCGGCGAGCATCATGTAACCGATCTGCGACATCGTCGACGCAGCGAGGGCCTTCTTGATGTCGTCCTTCGCGGTACCGATGAGGGCACCGAGAATGAGGGTGATCGCACCAACGATCGCGACCACGAGGCGCGCGTCGGGAGCGCCTTCGTAGATGGCACCGGCGCGCACGACGAGGTAGACGCCAGCGGTCACCATCGTGGCGGCGTGGATGAGGGCCGACACGGGTGTGGGGCCCGCCATCGCGTCGCCGAGCCATGACTGCAACGGGAACTGAGCGGACTTGCCGGTTGCGGCGAGGAGGAGCGCAAGACCAATTGCCGTGAGCGTCGCCTCCGAGGCTCCGCTCGCGCCGCCAAGCACGTCGGCGAAGCCCACCGAACCGAACTGAGCGAACATGAGGCCCATCGCGACGATGAGGCCGACGTCACCCACACGGTTGACCACAAAGGCCTTGTTCGCGGCAGTCGCGTACTCGGACTTGTGGTTCCAGAAGCCGATGAGCAAGTACGACGCGAGGCCCACACCTTCCCAGCCGACAAAGAGCAGGAGGAAGGAGTCCGCGGTGACGAGCAAGAGCATCGCCGCGATAAAGAGGTTGAGGTAGGCGAAGAACAGCCGACGCCGGGGGTCGTTCTCCATGTACGCGACGGAGTAGATGTGGATCAGCGTGCCAACGATGGTGATGAGGAGCACAAACGTGATCGACAGTGGGTCGATCAGGAGTCCGAGGTCAACGGACAGTTCCCCACCGCTGATCCACGAGTACAGCCGGATCGCTTCAAAGCGGTCGGCGCTGTCACGGCCAAGCAGGTCGAAGAACGCGCCAATACCGACAATCGCGGCCACGGACGACGCTGCCACACCCACCCAGTGACCCCACGCGTCGGCGCGACGGCCTGCGAGAAGGAGGAAGAAGAAGCTGGCGAGCGGGACCGCAATCAACAGCCAAGAGATGGAGAGCATCGATTAACCCTTCAGCTCAGCGGGCTCGTCGAGCGAGATGGTCTGACGCGCTCGGAACACGGCGATGATGATAGCGAGGCCGACCACCACTTCGGCGGCGGCCACCACCATGACGAAGAACGCCATGATCTGGCCGTTGACGTTGCCTTGCATGCGCGAGAAGGCGACGAGTGCGAGGTTCGCGGCGTTGAGCATGAGCTCCACCCCCATGAACGCGATGATCGCGTTGCGGCGCAGCAACACCGTCGCGGCGCCAATGGCAAACAGCACCGACGCCAAGTAGACAAAGTTGATGGGACTCACGCGTCGTCCTCCTTCGCGCCCAGTTCACGACGCCGAGCACGGTTGTCGTCGCGGTACTGAGCGCTGTCAACGGTTTGCTGGCGCGCCTTGAGCACGCGCGAGACGGACTCGTCGATGGGCTCACCCGTCGGACCCAGAGCAGGAGCGTCCAGCGCATTGTGACGGGCAAAAACGCCAGGGAAGGTCTTGTTGACGGGGTTCGCGCCTGCGGCGATGCGGGCTGCCTGCACTTCCTTCTGCGTGCGCTTGGGGAACAACCGAGGCACGTGAGTCAGCACGAGCGCGCCGACCGCGGCGGTGACAAGGAGGAAGCCGAGCGTCTCGACGACGAGCACGTACGGGCCGAATAGTTCCTTGGCAATTGCCTCCGGCTCTCCTGTCGTGGGCGTCGTGTCAATCGACAACGCAAGCCGCGACACCACCGAGATGAGCAGCGCGCCCACGCCAATCGCAAGAGCGAACGCGAGCCACTTCTGACCGGCGATCGTCTCCTTGAGGCTTTCGCGCTGATCGACACCCACGAGCATGAGGACAAAGACAAAGAGCATCATGACGGCGCCCGTATAGACGACGATCTGAACGATGCCAAGGAACGGCGCTTCAAGCGCGACGTATGCAGCAGCGAGACCAACCATCGCGGTGATGACGGCGACGGCGACATAAACGGGCTTACGTGCAAAGAGAAGTCCGAGCGCTGGGATTACCGTCAAGAACGCGACGGTCCAGAACAGGATGGGCGAAATCATGAGGTGCTTCCCCCTGCCGTGGCTGCGGACTCGTGCGCATTCGACGACGCCTGAGCGTTCTCCGGCAACGTCGGGTCATCGGGACGATGCGCACGCACCCATGCCTGCTGCTCCTCGGTGACACCTACCACATTGCCCTTGTAGTAATCGTGGTCCGTTGTGCCATCGACCATCGGGTGCGGAGCGGCCAGCATGCTTTCTTCCAGTGGAGCGAGGAGGTCCTGCTTCTCGTAGATGAGACCTTCGCGCGTGGGGCCAGCGAGTTCGATCTCATTGGTCATCGTGAGAGCACGCGTGGGGCACGCCTCGATGCAGAGGCCGCAGAAGATGCAGCGTAGATAGTTGATTTGGTAGACGCGGCCGTACCGCTCACCCGGGCTCATCTGGTGATCCGGGGTGTTGGAGTCACCTTCCACGTAAATGGCGTCGGCGGGGCATGCCCAGGCGCACAACTCACAGCCAATGCACTTCTCAAGGCCATCCGGGTAGCGGTTGAGTTGATGGCGGCCGTGGTAACGCGGCTGCACATTCGCTGGAGTTGTCGGGTACTGCTCCGTCACGGTAGGACGGAAGAAGTTCCTCAACGTGACGCCAAACCCGGCGACGGGCAGTAATGCCCCACCGATGCCACCTGGGTTCGGCAAGTTAGAGACGAACTCTTCCTGAACGTCGGACGCATTCCACTGGTGGTCACTCACTGGGAGCCTCCTTGCTGGCGTCAACGGTGCGGCGCCGTGCGCGGGGGGACGGGGGAAGCTGTTGACCCGGGAGCGGCGGTACAGGGTAGCCGCCCGCAAACGCATCGAACGGCTCGTCTGCGATGACGCGCTCGCGCTCCTCACGCTCGGCGTCGCGTCGCAACTGACGCGACTCCGCAACGAGGCTGAACACGAGCCACGCGAGGATCACTGCGATCACTGGAGCTACAACGATGAACAGCGAGGTGGAGCGACCAAAGTGCGGCAGGAACACGAGCGCACTGCCCCACAGAACGACCCATGCAAGGGCCGTGGGGATCAGCACCTTCCACCCGAAGCGGATGAACTGGTCGTAGCGGAAACGCAACAGCGAACCGCGCACCCACACAAAGAAGAACATGAGGAGCCAGATCTTGAGGATGAGCCACAGCGGCGGGAACACGCCGTTGCTCAGCACCTCATAACCGGGCCAATCGGGACGCCATAGCGGTTTCCATCCGCCCATAAAGAGCGTGGCGGCAATCGCCGAGACGTTGATCATGTTCATGTACTCGGCGAGGAAGAACCACGCAAACTTCATCGACGAGTACTCCGTCATGAAGCCTGCCACCAGTTCGCCTTCTGCCTCCGGCAGGTCGAAGGGCAAACGGTTCGTTTCGCCGACCATCGAGATGACATAGATGACGAACGCGGGCAGGAGCGGGAGCGCCCACCACCAATACTCTTGCGCCTCCACGATGTCGCTCAGCGACATCGAGCCCGCGTACATAAACACGGTGACGAGGGACAAACCCATGGCGAGTTCATAGGAAATGATCTGTGCGGTCGACCGCACAGCACCCATGAGGGGGTACGTCGAGCCCGACGCCCAACCACCGAGGACGATGCCATAGACGCCGACGGCGGCGCAGGCGAGCACGTAGAGCATCGCCACGGGGAAGTCGGTGAGCTGCAGCGGCGTCACTTCATCGGTGAACGGGATGCGCGTTGCCGGGCCAAACGGGATGACCGCAAAAATCATGAGGGCCGAGAACACCGAGATCATTGGCGCCACGATGTAGAGCAGCTTCTCGGAGGCACGGACGGTGATGTCCTCCTTCAGGAGGAGCTTCATCGCATCCATGATCGACTGGAACAAGCCAAAGGGACCGTGGCGGTTGGGGCCCGGACGCAACTGAAGGCGACCGATGACGCGGCGTTCGAACCACACGGCGAACAGCACCGACGTGAGCAGGAACACGAGGACGAGCACTGCCTTGATGATGACGATCCAAATCGAATCGCCTTCAAGCGAGTACTCGATGCGCTGAATGCAGGCGAGCCGTACCGCATCGATGTTGGCGGGGTCAGTGACGCCGCACGTCTCTTGTGCGGGAGTGAGATCAACCTCAAGCGGAAGAATCACGCGCTCGCTCCCTTCACGACGACCGTGGCGCCAGGTGCCACGCCCAATTGCTCAGCTACCCACGAATTCTGGGACTTCGCCGGGACCCACACCACGCCGTCGGCCATACCCTCGGTCACCACGAGCGGCAGGGCAATCGAAGACCGACGCACGCCGGTAATCGAGACGACGCCGGAGAGTTTGGCCTTTGCAGCGGTCGCAGGCGAGACACGGGCAACGGACACGTGGGCCGTACCTGCGAGGTACGGCTCGCCATCCTGCAGCGAACCTTCGTCTACCTGCAGGTGCCATGAGGAGAGCACGAGCTCGTTCGCCTTGCGCACGCTCGTCGCGGCTACCGGGGCGTTCGGCGCTTCAAGGCGCTCGTCCGCTGTCGCGGCACCCAACGCTCCAAGCTCCTCATTCACGCTTTCGACCGTCGCGGTGTTAAGCGACACGCCCAATTCGCGGGCAAGAAGGTCAAGCACGCGGTGGTCCGACATCGCATCCGTGCGGATCGCGGTGACGAAGGAACGCAGGCGGCCTTCCCAGTTCACGAACGTGCCGGACTTCTCCGAGGGTGGTGCGACCGGTAGCACAACGTCGGCCGCTTCAGTTGCTGCCGTGCGACGCACTTCGAGGCTCACAACGAACTTCGCGGTGGCGATGGCCTTGAGCAGGTTCTCGGTGAGGTCGGTCGGGTCAACGCCGCCGATGACGAGCCCGTCAAGGCTCTTCGACGTCGCGGCGGCGATGATGGCGTCGGCGTCACGGCCCTTGCCCGCGGGCAACTCGCCACCCCACGCCTCAGCGACAACCTTGCGCGCCGACAGCGAGCTGGCGTCACGGCCGCCAGGAAGCAAGCCAGGAAGTGCACCTGCTTCGACGGCACCGCGCTCACCCGCACGGCGCGGAATCCATGCGATGCGTGCCTTCGAGCGTCGGGCCAGATCTGCGACAGCGGTGAAGCCACCCGCAACGCCAGCGAGACGCTCGCCGGCGATGATGACGGCGCCCGGCGCCTTGAGCGCCTTGAATGCGTCCTTCGACCCCTTCAGCGCGTTGAGTGCCGCTGCTTCGTGACCCGGCACCGCAGGAATGAGGGTGGCGCCGAGCTTCTCGGCGCCCCGGGACAAGAACGGGGCCACGGTGAAGACCTGCTGCTTGCCGAGCGACTTGCGCAGGCGGAGGAAGACGATGCCGCCCTCGTCCTCCGGCTCAAAACCGACGAGGACGACAGCAGGAGCCTTCTCGAGGTCCTGGAACGTGACGCCAAGACCGGTCGCTGCCACGTGGGCACCGAGGAAAGCCTGCTCCTCGTCGGAGTGAATGCGGGTGCGAGCGTCAACGTCATGCGTGCCAAGAGCGAGCCGCGCAAACTTGCCGTATGCGTAAGCATCCTCCATCGTGATGCGTCCGCCGGGAAGCACACCAACGCCCTTTGCCTTCTTGTCGGCAGGGGTCCCCGTGCGTCCAGCTGCAGCCTTAAGCCCCTCAGCTGCCGCGGCGAGCGCCTCTGGCCACGACACCTCGACAAGCTCACCGTCCTTGCGCACGAGGGGTCTCGTCAGGCGATCAGCCTGGTTCTGCCAGGAGAAAGCAAAGCGATCCTTGTCCGTGATCCACTCTTCGTTGACCACCGGGTCATTGTCCGCGAGGCGGCGAAGGA
>JAEZXC010000082.1 GCA_023442845.1 Actinomycetes bacterium
GGATGATTGCGGTAACGAGCTTCATGGTTACAGGGCCTCCTCGTAGGCAGTCTCGCCGTGCTCGGCGAGGTCAATTCCAGCAACCTCAACATCCTCGCTCACGCGCAGGCCGATCGTCGCCTTGATGGCGAGACCAATGATGAGAGTCGCGATGGCGCAGTAAACGATGCTGACGAGAGCCGCCACCGCCTGAGCACCAAGACCAGCAAGACCGCCACCCACAAACAGACCCTCCCATGCACCGAACGTGGTGGTGCCGAAGAGACCGATTGCGAGCGTGCCCCAGAGGCCAGCGACCAAGTGGACGCCAACAACATCGAGCGAGTCGTCGTAGCCGAACTTGTACTTGAGGCCAACCGCGAGAGCCGACAAGATACCGGCGCCCACACCAATGAGGAGTGCGCCCCACGGGTCCACCGCAACCGCGGCGGGGGTGATGGCGACAAGACCTGCGACGACGCCGGAAGCGGCACCGAGTGACGTTGCCTTACCGTCGCGAATCTTCTCAACAAGCAACCAGCCGAGGATTGCAGCGGCGGCGGCAGCGGTCGTGTTGACCCACGCAGCGGTGGCCGACGCGTCGGCAGCGAAGGCCGAACCGGCGTTGAAGCCGAACCAGCCGAACCACAGGAGCGCGGCACCCAGCATGACGAAGGGCAGGTTGTGGGGCTTGAAGGGCTCCTTGCCGAATCCCTTGCGGACGCCGATGAGAAGAGCGAGCACCAGACCCGCAACACCGGCGTTGATGTGAACGACCGTGCCACCCGCGAAGTCCTGCGGGAACCAGTCTTCGCTGAAGATCGGGCCAGCGTCGGACAGGATGCCACCCGCCCACACCCAGTGAGACACCGGGGCGTACACAACGATTGCCCACACGAATGCGAACACGAGCCACGCGCTGAACTTGGTGCGGTCAGCGATTGAACCGGAGATGAGTGCGACGGTGATGATGGCGAAGGTGGCACCAAAGCCACCCGCGATGATCGTCTCCGCGTCACCTGATGCGAACGTCGAGCTGAGGAACCAGTCTGACGTCGGGTCACCGAACAGGCCGCCACCGACGCTGTCGCCCCCCGACAGCGAGTTGCCCACCACGACCCATGCGACGGCGACGACTGCCATCGCGCCGAAGCTCATCATCATCATGTTCAGGACGGACTTGCTTCGCGACATGCCGCCGTAGAAGAACGCCAAAGCTGGCGTCATCAGCAGCACCAGCGATGCCGACACGAGCAGCCACGCGGTGGCGCCCACACTGTCGGCATAAGCCATTGCCTCTTCCATAGTGCTAACTCCTTTTCGCTAGCCCCGCGGCTAGTCGAGAGTCACACTTCCGCAGTGCCGTTTCTCCTGAACGGCCCGCGTGTTTCGAGGCGGTTACTAAATTGGCTCGTACGTAAAAGTCGTGTTGCGCAGACGGCGGACGACGGGTCGCGTTAGTCGACCGACTCGATCTTGGTGACCAACCACGTGCCATCCTCCTTCACAAGGAAGTAATCCCATTCGCCTTCCATCGCGCTGAGACCCTCGCCGATCGTCGCCTTGACGCGAACAGTCGCCTCACCGTTCGTCACGGAGGTTGACGTCACGGAGTGCGAGACGTCAATGGGCTCCATCTCGTTCTCACCGCAGAACTCTGCCTCAGTGAGGCCGTACGTCATCTCATCGCCGAGGTGAGAGTAAACGGCGGGGCAGTCGCCGTCTTCAAGAGCGTCAAACATCGCGTTGACGGTGTCCCGGGGCCCAGATGTTGCGTTCACCGCGAGCGCGACGATGGCGGCGATACCACCACCACACAGGAGGACGACGGCCCCGATCCCGATTCCAATCCACATTCCGACGCGGCGCTTCTTCGGCGCGGCCGCTCCCGGCGTCATTCCCGGGGCGCTCGCACCGGGCGCGGCACCGGCGACATGCTCCGTCCACTGGCTACCGTCCCAATAGCGTTGCTGGCCACTGCCGTCGTCGTACCAGCCTGGTTGCGTCGTCATTGAAGCCCCTTCACATATCTCGTTGGGCTCACTCTAGAACCACGCAACAGACCCGCGGAAGGGCCCCGTCACGACGCGTCGTACGGCACCTCACCGTGCTCGGCGAGGTCGACGCTGTAGTGCTCGACATCGGCGCTGACCCGGAATCCCATTGTGGCTTTAATGAGCGCAGCCACGAGAGCTGTGATTCCGAAGGACAAGGCCAGTGCAAAAATCGCGACGAGCGACTGGGTGATGAGTTGAGTCGCATTTCCGCCGTACAGCAGTCCGTTGAGTGCACCGTCGGGCGCCCATGTCGATCCCTCGTCAAGATTGGCAAACACACCGATGAGGACCGTTCCGACGAGGCCTCCCACGAGGTGTACCCCGACCACGTCGAGAGAATCGTCAAAACCTAGCTTGTACTTCACCGTGACAGACAGCGCACACAAGACTCCCGCCGCCACACCGATCGCGAGCGCCCCAAACGAGTCGACAGCGGAGGCCGCGGGAGTGATCGCAACAAGACCAGCAACAAGTCCCGATGCCGCACCTAGCGACGTGGGCTTGCCGTCACGCAACCTCTCGACGAGTAGCCAGGCCAGCATCGCCGCTGCCGGGGCAATGGCCGTATTGATGAATGCTCGGCCAGCCACTGCGTCGGCCGCTCCTGCGGAACCCGCATTGAATCCGAACCAACCGAACCACAGCAATGCAGCGCCCAGCATGACGAACGGCAAATGGTGCGGCCGAAACGGGACGACGCCGAAACCCTCACGCTTGCCGACGACGAGCGCAACGGCAAGCGCCGCAGCGCCCGCATTGATATGAACGACAGCACCGCCGGCAAAGTCAATCGGCGTTGATAGCGCCTCCGCGATGGCGCCACCTGGCG
>JAEZXC010000153.1 GCA_023442845.1 Actinomycetes bacterium
ACGACGGCATCACAACGATCGTCGGTGCCAATGCCCGACACAAAACCACGGTCGATCTTCAGCACATCAATGGGCAACTCCGTGAGGCGCGCAAGCGAGGAGTACCCCGTGCCCAAATCGTCGAGAGCGATGCGCACCCCCTGCTCACGTAGCATGGCAAGATCCGTCAGGAGCGGCAAGGTCAACTGCGGCATATGAGTCTCGGTCAGCTCAAGAACGAGGCGGTTCGGGTCGAGGCCCGTCTCCTTGAGCGCCGCATTGACGGACGTCGTAAAGTCTCCTGCCGTCAACTGCCTGCCAGACACGTTGACATGCACGGCCGGCAGCGAGCCATCGGCGGTCGGGGGCAAACTGGCCGCAATGCGACACGATTCCTGCAGCACGTGGATGCCGACGGGGACCATCAACGCGCTCGCTTCAAGCACGTCAAGGAACTCGCCAGGCGGTATGAGTCCACGTTCCGGCGAATCCCATCTCAGGAGCATTTCAAATGACTCGACAGCGCCTGTGCGCAACGAGACAACCGGCTGGCCATACATGACGAGCTCGCCTTCCTCGAGCGCCCGCATCAGTTCCGGCACGAGCCGCGTGGTCCGCACACTCTTGGCGAGCAATGTCGCGTCGTACCGATGGACGCGGTTCTTGCCGTCACGCTTGGCCTGGTACATCGCGGCATCCGCATGAGCGAGCAGCGCCTCGGTCTGGGCATTAGCACCGCCCGTCACCATCCCGATTGAGACGCCCAAGTGGTGGGTGCCGCGCGTCGAGAGCACGGGTTCACGCAGGGTGTCAATGAGGCGATGTGCGAGCGCGGTAAGAGACTCTTCGTCGGTCACGTCCGGACGCACGACGGCGAACTCATCTCCCCCAAGACGCGCGACAGTGTCGTGGGCGTCCACAGCGCGTGAGAATCGCTGTGCAACCTCGCGGAGCACTTCATCACCGGTGCTGTGACCGTACGCGTCGTTGACGTCTTTGAACCCATCGAGGTCGCAGAACAAGATGCCGACGCGGCGCGATGTGTCTTCACTAATCGAGCGCAGTGCGAAGTCAAGGCGATCATGGAGGAGCACGCGATTGGGCAGATCGGTGAGGTCATCGTGAAGCGCCTGTCGTACAAGCGCATCTTCGGCCGCGCGACGCGCGGTGATGTCTTCGACGAGGCACAGCAGATAACGCGCACGCTGGCCCGGGCGCATCGTCTCGAGATGCACCACAGATGTCGACACCATGCCCCATGAGACGCCACCCGCGTGCGGGCCAAAACGCACCTCCCCACGCACTTGCGCTTTGTGCCCCTCGGCACACGTGGCAATCCACCTCTCGACGGTCGCAACATCATCGTCATGGATGAGGGACGTGAAGTCGGCCCCTGTGAGGTCGTCCCGAGCCCGCCCGGTAAAGATGATCGCCGTCGCATTAGTCTCCAGGACCGTTCCAGCGTCGGGATCATCGAGGCTCACAATGAACATGCTGATGGGCGCGGTATCAAACGCTTGCCGAAAGCGTGCTTCGGACACGCGTAGCCGTTCTTCGCTTTCCACTTGAGCCGTCATGTCCCAGGCGACGCACATAAAGCCGCCGTCGGGCGTTGACGTCACCGTCATCGATACCACCGACGGCCCGGGTCCCGCCATTTGCCACCGCCGTGCACCCGATAGGTCACGGCGGGCCAGCTCCGCGTGGACGCCCTGAGGCTCAACGTCAAGCTCGCGAGCGACCGCTGCGAGGTGATCGGGATCATGCAAGGCAGCGAGCATCGTGCCCTCGAGTTCGTCCGGTGCCAAACCGAATACGGTCTCGGAGCCTTTGCTTGCCAGCCGGATCGTGCCGTCCGGGGAACACGCGAGAATCGCCTGTTCAGTCGCAGCGGCGAGGAGCATCGCGTAGTCATCGCGCGCTCGGCGAATCTCCGTCTGCGCAGCACGCGCCTCCGTTACGTCGCGGGCGACGATCACGGATCCGCCCTCGGCGCCACCGACTGCGGGAAGTGCCGATGCCGTGATGTTGACGATGTGACGCTCGCCGTCTCGCAGCATTCCTACTTCAGAGCCCACCATCGACTCACCACGCGAAATCCGGCTGAAGGGAGCGTTGTATGGATTGACTGGCGCACCGTCGCTCAAGCGGAAGAACTTCGCCAAAACAGCGGGATCGTTGACCCGCGCTCCTCGGGGGATTTCACTGAAGAGTTCCTCGCTGGCGGCGTTGCGCATCACCACATTGCCCTCAGCATCAAACACCGAGATCGCGTCCCGCGAGGTCGAGAACAACGCTCCGAGAAGTTCCGCCTGCTGCATGACTTCCGCGCGAGACGCCTCGACGTCATCGAGCAACGACGAGAGTTCGTCTCTTTGCGACGAGATGAGCCACGCGAAAACGAGGTAGGCGACCACATAGGCCTGCGCGACTAGTGCCCGATCAAAAGCCTCGAGCTCCGCGAACGGGCCAAGGCCAGCAAGCGTGAGCACGACAACGAGCCCACTTGCGAGGAGTGCATGCAAGCCTGCCACCGTCGTGTCGAGGCGTACGGCGGCCCAGATCGTCAGTCCCATGGGCAGGAAGGACAACGTGAAGGCGGTGGAGGTACCGTAGACGGCCCCGTACGTCACCGCCGTAAGAATGACGATGATGATGAGCTCGCGGGTGCGCTGTCGCCACGCATTCTGGATCCGCGAACTTGACTTCAAGCGCGGGTCAAGCAGCCGCATGACCAGCGGCATGATGAGGAGAATTCCCGCCACGTTGCGCAAGAGCCACACCGACGCAACAGCGATGTAGTTGAGATCGTTGACGCTTGCCGTGACGACGGGCGCGAGCGCGAGAACCGACGCCACGCCGCCTACGGATGCCGCGCCGAGCGCCACGACATCGGTCACACTTCTCATCCGCCACCACGTCGAGCGACCCAAGCGCGCCTGCAACCATCGGAAAATGACGAGTGCGATCCACGACTGCACCGCGTTCGAAACGGCGAACACCACGCCGAGCAGGCCGCCGGCTCCCGTCGCGGCGTTGACAATGCCCGCGACTACTCCCACCCCGACCACCGCGACGAGCACGCCCGCACGGTTCTTGGCGGCAAGGAATACCCACAGCACGCCCATGCCCGCGGCGGGCCAAATAAGCGAGACACCAGTGTCGGGAACTGCGGTCAGGCGCCCAGCGAACACAGCAATGACGTAGCACCCGGCCATGACCAAGTGCATCGGCAAGGCTCTCTTGCCCGCTCCTCGCACTAACCGTGACACACCGGCTCCTACCTGCCCGGTCGCGCATCGAGCGCAACGGCTTCCAGTATGCCCATCGACCATCACCTACGTAAGGTCAACACTTCAATTGGGAAATATGCCTCATCAGGGCACAAGGCTTCATCCTGTCGACGGCGCGTATCGCAGCCCAGAAAACAAGGAAGCCCCTCCCGAAGGAGGGGCTTCCTTTGAACGATGTCGCAAGACACCAGACTGGTAGCGGGGACAGGATTTGAACCTGCGACCTCCGGGTTACGAGTTTTTCGCCTTTTCCTAGCTCGGGTATATGTGCTCTGCGTGGGCCGATGCTGCGCACGTGCCTGGCAGTTGAGCGCGTGAACCGTGTTCATGTCCATTTGTCGGCTGCTCCGGCACTATGCCGCTATGGCTCCATTGCAGAAAATGGCCGTCCCGTCTGTAGCATGGGAGGCCGCTCTTGAATCATGGTCTGCGCGTTTGATTGCTGCTGGTATGTCTGCCGAGACTATCCGTACCAGGGTAAACCACATGCGGACTGTCGCTCGTGGTTTGCAGGTCGATCCTGACCTGGTCACCGAGGACACCATCCTTGAATGGGCTGGCAAACAGCGCTGGCAGGCAGAAACGCGCCACTCGTACTACTGCTCTATCCGCGCGTTCTTCGCGTTTCACGCTCACCGCCACGGGGTTTCAGACCCGGCCAGCATGCTGCCTAGTATCCGGCGAGTTATTCCCCCTGCCACACCGATTCCCGACGCCGAGCTGCAAACAGCGCTGGAGGGCGCTCCCTTGCGGGAATCGCTCATGCTGCGGTTGGCGGCCTTCGCTGGCTTACGGTGTGGGGAGATAGCACGGGTACACATCCGGGATCTGACACATGACCTGCTCGGTGTCTCGCTCGTAGTACATGGCAAGGGTGCTGTAGACCGGCTGGTGCCCATATCAGAGGACTTAGCCCAGGACATACGCACACTTGCTGCCGACAGTCCCACGGGCTACTTGTTCCCAGGTGCCATTGACGGACACTTGTCAGCTCGCTGGGTATCCCGTTTGGGCGGGCGTCTTCTTCC
>JAEZXC010000115.1 GCA_023442845.1 Actinomycetes bacterium
CATGGTCGCCACATGGAGATCTCGGCTCGGGTCAAGCACATGGACTCGTCTGATGTCCGTGTACCGCTGAGCGCAGTTGGCCCTGATGGCGAGGCCCCCGCCGGTGGGCGGCCTTGTTAGGGCAGGGGTGATGACACTTACTCCGAACCCGCGTACATGGGTCGCTGACAAGGCGAGCCACCAGTACGTTGCGGACTACAAGCCGTTCTCTTTCGTCGACGGCCAAGGTGTGCGGTGTTCGCTGTACGTCAGTGGCTGCTTCTTCAAATGCGACGGCTGCTACAACGAGAACGCATGGAGTTTTCGCTACGGCTTTCCGTACACGACGGAGCTGGAGGACCGCATTGTCACCGACCTCGGTCACGAAGCGGTGCAAGGCCTGTCGCTTCTGGGAGGGGAGCCCTTCCTCAACACTCAGGTATGTCTGTCGGTGGCCGAGCGCGTGCGCTCGACCTTCGGATGGTCAAAGGACATCTGGTGCTGGTCGGGCTACACATTCGAGCAACTTCTCGTTGACAGTCCCGACAAGCTGAAGCTGCTCGAACTCGTCGACGTCCTCGTTGACGGCACGTACGAGCAGGACCAAAGAGACCTATCGCTTGCGTTTCGCGGCAGCCGCAATCAGCGAGTTCTCGACGTTCCTGCATCGCTGGCGCAGGGTCGCGCCGTCGCGTGGCCGGGGTTGCCAAGTGACGCCGACGCTATTGCCAGCGTTCGAGTCGGATGAGCACGTCCTTGAGTAGGTCAGCCCGGTCAGTGACAATGCCATCGACGCCCAGGTCGATGAGTCGGGCCATCTGAGCAGGGTCGTTGACTGTCCACACGTGGACGTGTTTGCGTGCCCGGTGAGCCGCGGTGAGCGTGCGCTCTGAGACGACCGTCAAGGGCCCCGCTTTCTCGGGCACTTGAACGGCGTCGACCGCAGATAGTGGACCAAGCGCTGCGGCGCCGAGGCGCGCGCCCAGCACGAACGCCCCGACCTCGCGAGTGCCCGCCGATGTGGCAACGGGACGGCTCAACTTGGCAACAGTTGCCGTCCGCCGAGCTGCCGAGAACGACGCGATACACACGCGATCATGGGCTTGCGTGCGCTCGATCGCCGCTGCGATTGGGCCGATGCCGGATGCAGCCTTGACGTCGATATTGACGCGCAAGTCTGGCCATGTGCCAAGCACGTCCTCGAGGAGCGGCACGGGCTCAACGCCGCCAATGCGTGCGCCCTTCACCCGAGCCCACGGCAGCGCTGACACGTTTCCCGACGCATCGGTCGTGCGGTCTAGCGACGCATCATGGAGAGCGACGGCCACACCGTCTGCGGTTCCATGAGCGTCGGTCTCGACATAGCGGTAACCCAAGTCGACGGCGGCCTGGAATGCCGCCATCGAGTTTTCCAACCCGTCGCGAGAAAAACCGCGGTGCGCGAGCGCTGCTACCGCGCCTGCTGTGTCGAAATAGGGATGCTCCGTCATGACGCCAGGCTATCGAGCCAGGTGAAAACGGCGTCGATATACGCAGCCCGGGCCCTGGGCGCCGAGAGGCAAAGATCGTGAATACCGTTGGGGATCACTACGGTTTGCACGTGTGGGCCGAGTTGGGGCGCGAGAGCGGCAATTGCACGGGTATCAACGACGGTGTCTTGAACGTCTGCATGTGGATTGTCATCTCGATCGGGTCCGCATGTGTCAGAGTGCGCAACGAGCACGGGAACCCTAATTGCGAGACCATGTTGAATGCGTCGTTGAGAGCGGAGCACCGCAGCAAGCCAGCCCGCCCGAACCGGAACACCATGTGGCCTCTTGAGTGACGTGTCGAAGTCCCAGTGCTGCGCCAACCTCGTCGCATACGGTGACCTCGCGGCCCTCACAATGGCCAGCGGGCGGGTCCGGAGCACGACGAGCGCAATCGCTCTTTTGAGACGGTCACGCATGGTTGCTCTCAAGCCGAAGAGCGGCGAGTTAAGGATGAGGCCTGCAATATCGGGTTGGTGGTCGTGCGCCCACACGGCCGCGGTGAGGCCACCCGTCGAATGTGCGTGGACAACGACCGGCACGTGGGGGAACTCGATTCGTACTGCCTCAACAGCCGCGGTGATCCCAATCCCTTGTTCCGCGGCGTCGGCCATGTAGTGGGGGATATCGGTTGGCGCGAGCGAGCGGCCAGCCCGGTCGAGGTCGACGGCGAAGAACGCGTATCCGGCCTTGGTGAACGCCTCCGCGAGATGGCGCTGAAAGAAGTAGTCGTTGTACCCGTGCACGTGAACAACCGCGAAGCGAGGGTGCTCGGGCTGCGCTACGGGCCGAACGAGGGTTCCACCCACTATTGAACGCGCCTCAAAGCCGGGGAGGGTGTCGGCCACCCACTCGCGTTCCGGTGTGTTCACTCGTCGACCCTATTAGGGGACACCCCGGCGCGCGCCACTGAACTCGTTCTCTGTGAGGGCAGACTATGCGCATGACTGACGGCAACGACGCCATCCAACTTCCGGCTGTTGCGGACGCGACCCTAACACCTGAGGAAGCGGCCCGCCCCATTCCGCGACGACGAGTCATCTCGTGGGCGCTGTGGGACTGGGCGACGCAGCCGTTCAACTCCGTGATCATCACCTTTGTCTTTGTCGCGCTTTACCTGACTCAAGACGGCTTCATTGATCCCGAGATCCGGGCACTCGGTGAGGATGCTCCCGCGTATGAGCGTGCCCTTGATGTGCTCGCAC
>JAEZXC010000020.1 GCA_023442845.1 Actinomycetes bacterium
CACGACTTGGCGAGGCGCTCGACCCTCTGGCCCAAGACAAGGTGGTCATCGACTGCAGGTCGTCCGCCTATGCCTCGGTGTGGTCTCCGGCCGATGCGCCGTGGGTGACGGTGCGCGTTCTCCGAGACAGGGACGGCGTGCGCACCGTCATCAGTCATATGGCGAAGCACACGCGCGGCATCCTCGCCGCCCATCTCACGGCGCTCGAGGCCCCTCCTGAGACACCCGAGGATGTCGCCGACGCCGCAGCGGCTCTCGTGGGCGGCGCTCTCGTTGACGTATCGCTCACCACCACACGCGGAGGCCCTCACGAGCTGACCCTCGTCATCGCGGGCTAATCGTCAGCACTGTCCTCAGTCGCGCTCGTATCGTCTGTCTCCGACTCGATCATCGGCACGAGATCCGGTGCGCGCTCAAACGTGATGCGGTGCGCCGAAAGAACGTCGTTTGCATGCGCAATGAAGTCATCGACGCTGGTGCCGTGAAGCGGAAGAAAGCCAATCTTGAGTTCGGGGCCAATCAATGTGACGCGCGGATCTGCACGAGAGATTCCGGGATGGTCCGCCTCCGTCTTCACCTGGATCACGGGCCCGTCGACGCGATCGACCCGACGCCCCATCACCATCTCTTGAATGGATCGAGGCCATTCGAGGGTTCCGTCATCCCGTAGCCGCAAGAGCACTCCCCTGTTGCGTAGCAGGTTTGCGACCGCGAGCAGCGCGTGGACAAAGGCAATGGCGGCGAATGCGAAGACGACCAATCGCAAAGGCACCCAGTCAACAATGCGGCTGACGTAGATCCACGCGCCGCCTAGTGCGGCACGGCCCACGACGCGCAACACCGACGCCTTACGCGGCTCCCTCCACACAACGAGGCCGGTTGCGGGGTTCGTCATCGACATACTCCTTGAGCTAATCGGTGGGCGCGCCCACGCACAGGATGTGACGCTCGGCGATGTCGCCGTCACGGGTCACGCGCAATTGAAGAATGGTGATCGACGCAGGCTGCGGCCAGATCGCGCCCCACGCACCGACGTGCATTCGCATCGACACACCGACAGCGCATTTGATGGCGACCGCATGGGACACGCACGCCCAGGATCGCTCGACATTGTCGCCGTCGGCCGCGAGGCGGGCGTGTTCCGAGGCGAGGTCACGCATCGCAGCATCGAGGCGCTCTCCCACGTGCGGAAGCGACTCCCCTCCCGGCGCCGCAATCGTCCCGTAGCGCCATTGGTGAATCGCGTCGCCCTCGCGCAACGCAACCTCGTCCCCCGTGAGACCTTCCCACTTCCCGAAGTCGATCTCGCGCAGCCGCTCCTCGGTTTCCACACGGACGCCAAGGCGACGGCCAAGGGCCGCACCTGTCTCTTGGGTGCGCACCATGGGCGACGCAATGACGCGCGTGACTGGAACCAAGCGATCCCATGTGCGGCGCCCAAGGTGATACACAGCGTCGGCCGCCTTGGCAGCCTGGACACGGCCACCCGCGTTAAGAGGCGGCCCGGGTACCCCCGAGCCCGACAACGCATGGGTGAGCGTCATGTCGGTGACGCCGTGGCGGACGAACACGAGAGTGAGCGGCTCGATAAGGTCCCGGCCACCCATCGTGAATAATGATGACGGCTTTGCAGTGCTCTCACCGTTCGGGTCATCGAGAACGAGCGGTGCGGTCGCGTCGTCTTCCTGAGCGTGGTGAGACTCCACCATTACGTACCGGCTCCCCGCACCAAGATTCGCCCGCACTCTTCACATCGGACCACGTGATCCGCAGGACGAGCCTCGATAGCGCTCAAGTCGCCGGGGTTGAGGTTCATGTGACACCCCTGGCAAGCGCCGCGTACGAGCGGGGCGGCGCCCACTCCGCCATGTTGCTCACGGAGCTTCTCGTACAACGTCATCAACTCCGCGTCGATGGTGCCGGCAATCGACGTGCGTTCGGCGAGCAGCGATGCCACCTCAGCTTCAATCGCTGCCGACTCATGGTCAAGACGGGTCGCGACCTCGGCGCGCGCCGCATCAACCTCGACGAGGCGTGCGCTCACATCCGCGAGCGTCTTCTCTGCATCCTCAAGCCGCTGCATCGCCTCGAGTTCGACCTCTTCAAGGTCGCCCTGGCGCTTCGCAAGCACCTCAAGTTCACTTTGCAGACCCTGAAGTTCGCGGGGAGTCATCCCTGCGCCGAGCAAACGAGCGTTGTCTCGCTCCGCGCGCGCACGCACCGACTGGACGTCGTCCTCAGCCTTCGTCACTTCTCGCTTCGTGTCGCTCACCGCGGTTTCGGCTTCAATGCGCGCAGCACGCAGGTCCGCCGCCGTCGCCTCAAGCGCCGCCAACTCACTTCGCGAGGGAAGGGTCTCGAGACGATGCCGTGCCTGCTGAATACGAGTGTCCACGTCTTGGACGGTGAGCAGTCTCACCTGGTCCGCCGCTGGGGCCTGGGCCACGTTGCTCTCCTCTAGTGGGTGGACGGCACGTGGCCAGTCCACGGGTCTGTGTTCAGGGTACTCACGGACGCGGTGACCCCAAGATCTGCCGCCAGGTCAGCGGCGGCTGCTGCAAGCCACAGCGATTCCGACGCTGCGTGCGACACGTTGACAAGATACGGTTTGCCGCCACGCAAGCGGGCCGCTTCGCGCGCATCCGTCGCCGGATGGTGACGCATGTCTGCGGTGACAAACACGTCGACGCGGGCCGCGACCGCATCGTCGATGTACGAGCCACCCGAGCCACCAACAATGGCCACACGCTCCACACCACCCGCTGCATCGCCCGCGTAGACAACGCCTCCTGCAGTGGGCGGCAAGACGCGAGCCACAAGGGCGACGAACTCCGCCAGCGTTTGTGACGACACGGTGCCGACGCGCCCCGACCCAACAGTCCGATCCTCGGCGTCGGGAACAAGCGGACCATCAACCGTCATGCCAAGCGCTGCGGCAAGGGCGTCATTCGTTCCCGTCAGTGCGGCGTCGGCATTTGTGTGGGCGGCCAGGAGCGCGCACCCGCCTTCGATGAGCGTGTGCACCACCGCTCCCGCTGCCGTGGTCGCGGCAACCGACGTGACGCCACGGAGCATAAGCGGGTGGTGGGTGACAAGCAACTGGGCGCCAGCAGCAACTGCCTCACGAGCGACATCAAGAGTGGGATCCACGGCGAACATCACATGGGTGAGCGGACGAGACGGGTCCCCGACGGCGAGACCCGGCGTGTCCCACTCTTCCGCGAGACGCGGCGCGAAGCGCTCGTCAAGCCACGCCACGGCGTCGGCGATGCGTGTCATTGCTCCCTCGCGATTACCCAACCGTCGGCTCTCGCCACATGGTGGATTGCTCGTCAACCTATTTCAGCGATTCTAGTCGGCGCCTTTGGACACCACGGCCTGCAGGCAACATGCCTGATCGCGAAGAAAACGAGTGGGCCTTCCCAGGCGATTCTCAAACCCCCGACCTGCGCTGAAATCGTTGATTTCCCGTGTTCTCAAGGGTTCTAGAGGTGGAACGGTCCGCTCTCGATCTGTCGATAGACAGGATACGCGAGGCCCAGTGCAAAATAATCGGCTGAAGTCTCAAACTCGATTGGAGGCAGAGCAGCGTGCCAGGTGATGCCCTGTTCTGTCTCAAGGACCCGCGCCTCGCGTTCGGGTAGTGGATCGTCGCGGTGGGCGTGCCACTCGGTGGTGATCTGTTGTTCGATCGCCCGGTATCGGGCGTCGTCGTAGTTCAACTCTGCGTTCAGTAGTGCGACCTCCAAACGCGGCCACTCGGCCGGACGTGCCAACGAGATCCACGTCTGCGCCTGCCACGCCTGTACTCGATCTGCCGGTGCGTCTCTGTTTTCTTCATTCGTCATGACGATCAGGTGCACTCGGACGGTGCTCGCGAGCGGTGACTTCTGACGCGATAAAGCTCGCTCACCCTCGATCTGCAAGACGCGTGGTAGCTCGGGAAGCCGGGATCGGACGAGGCCGGACGAGGCCGGACGGGGCGCGATCCGGCGAGGGGCGGTGACGGAGCACCTGGCAGGTGACCAGCTCGGTCGAAGTCTCAGCGTGAGGCGATGACCGGGGATCACCGATTTACCGGAGTCCTCATGCCGAAACCGCTACTTTCTCGTCCTCGGATCGGGTCGCTGTTCTCCGGGTACGGCGGCCTCGACCTCGCCGTCGAACACCTCACCGGCGGCGAAACGATCTGGTTCTCCGAACTCAACGAACACGTCGCCAAGGTGTTCTCCCACCACTGGCCGGACGCCCCGAATCTCGGCGACATCTCCGCGATCGACTGGGCGACTGTGCCGCCCGTCGACGTGCTCTGCGGTGGGTTCCCCTGCCAGGACGTTTCAACGGTCGGGAAGCAAGCCGGCCTCGCACCTGGCACCCGCCCCGGCCTCTGGTCATTCATGGCGTCGGCGATCGAAGCGCTGCAACCCGAGTTCGTGGTGATCGAGAACGTTCGCGGGCTGCTCTCCGCACCCGCCGCCCGACCCCAGAGCGAAGGAGAAACCGATGCCGACTGCAACCCCGACGATGCAACCCCTACCCGTGCAACCCCTGGCGGTGTGGAACCCGATGCGTGGGTGCTGGGAGACGAGTCAGCCCGACCTCTTCGGGCGCTCGGCGCCGTACTCGGTGATCTGGCCGACCTCCGGTATGACGCGGAATGGATCGGCCTACCCGCTTCCCTGGCTGGGGCACCTCATCATCGGTTCCGCATCTTCATCACCGCGCACCGCCAAGGCGTTGTTCCGAACCCCGCTCGCCTCGGACTCCTCCCGCGGCGGGGAGAGCCTGGACACCGTGAAGGCGAGGCGGGGCACGATCGCGTTGAGCCATCAGATCATCGACTTCGCGCTTCACGGACCGCATGGCTCACCGGCCAGACAGAACGCATCGGAGACACTGTTCACCCTGATCGACACCATCTTCGCCAATGGGGAGGCTACGCCGACGCCATCACCAGATGGGAATACATCACCGGACGACCAGCTCCGGCGCCGGCGTTCTTGACCGAGGATTCGATGCCGCGCCCGGCACCGGAGTTCGTGGAATGGTTCATGGGCCTCCCGCCCGGATGGGTCACCAACGCCGGGCTCGGTCTGACACCAAACCAACAGATCACGGCACTCGGCAACGGAGTGCTCCCGCTTCAAGCTGTGGCGGCACTTCGAATTCTCGCTCGATGAACCGCATGAACTAGCTAGAAGAGGCGGTTCGCGAGTCTCGCATCAGAGCGAGTTTCCCCGACCGCTTGTTCACGACGAGATAGCATCACGCTGGGGAGCGGGGGAGTATGACCGTCGTTCCCCAGCGTGTGCTTCGATGGGAAGAATCGCTCTACGTTATACAGCGGGCATCGGAGCGCGGCATGAGCCCGACAGGCTATGCAGTTGTCGCTTTCGCAGTGTTCAGGCCGCGACGATGGGTCGGATAGGGCGGCAAGGGTTTCCGACCGCGATCACTCCAGCAGGAATGTCTCGGGTGACGACGGACCCGGCGCCGATGATGCTGTTATCTCCGATGGTGACGCCGGGGGTGATCGTGACGGCCCCTCCGATCCAGACATTGTTGCCGATGGTGACCGGTTCGGGCAGTTCCCAGCCGTCGAGCCGGCGAGGGATGTCTTCGGCGTGGTTGGGAGTGTAGATGCCGCAGCGGGGCCCGATGAGGCAGTCAGTGCCGATGGTGACTTGGCCGCCGCCGATGATGAGGAAGTCCGTGTTGATGAAGGTTCGGTCACCGATGACCAGCCGTGCACCGTAGTCGATGCCGAATGGCGGGCGAAAGTCGATTCCTTCTCCGGCTCCGGGGATCAGTTCGTGGAAGAGGCGCATCGCCTCTTCGGGATCATCGTAGTAGATGCGGTTGATGGTGGCGCAGGTCGCGTGCGCTTCCCAGCTCAGTTCCTGGAGCGCAGGCGAGGTGCGGTAGCGGATCCAGTCGCCAGCGACGAGGCGTTGCAGGTCTTCATCGCCCGAGAGAAGCGCCCTCATCTTGTCATCGATGAAGCGATCCTGGGCGAGAGTCTGGTCGTCTTCCAACATGTGGTAGCCCTTCTTGATTTGTGGATGCTATAAACATATAGGACGAGGTGATGCAGCTGTCAAGCCGCACGTCGAGAGCGGCGCGCGTGGCGCGTCCATCTGACCGGCGCCACAGTTGTGACTCCGAGGCGATCCTGTTGCCGAGGGTGGCGTGGGGACCTGTCGTAAAATGGTGTCTTGATGACTGCTCGCTCGTTCGCCGCCTCCGCCGCCTCCGTGGAGTCTGTTGCGCTGCCCGGTGAGAGCGTTGCGGGCGACCGGGCTCGGGGTGGCAGTCTTGATGATCTCCGTCGACGCAACCTGGGGTCGGTGCTGCGCGTCGCCCATCTGCGCGGAGACTGCTCGCGCGCGGATATCACTCGCGACACGGGGCTGAACCGGTCGACGGTCAAGGGGCTGGTGGCCGATCTTGTTGCGGCCAATATTCTGATCCAGGGACGCACGGAAAAGTCCGGCACCGTCGGGCGGCCGAGCCCAGTCGTGTGCGTCTCTGATGCAGTGAAGGTGCTGGCGATCAACCCGGAGGTCGATTCCACTGCTGGAGCGCTGGTCGGGCTGAACGGGCAGGTTTTCGCCCGCGCGCAGGTCAGTCACGACAGCTCTCCAAGCTCAGGAGATGTGGTTGCCGCGACAGGGGAACTACTTCGGACACTTGCCCCCACGGGCGAATTGCGCGGCATAGGCGTGGCGGTGCCGGGGCTGGTCGATGCCAAGAGCGGGACGGTCGTAGTCGCACCGCACCTCGGCTGGCAGGACGTGGCATTGGCCGACCTGCTCCGCCAGGCGTACGGCTTTCCCGTGGTCGTTGACAACGACGCAAACTGCGGCGTCGTGGCCGAGGCCCTGTTCGGAGCGGGCCGGGGACGCGAGACGATCGTCTACCTTAACGGCGGCGCATCCGGGATCGGCGGCTCGGTCGCGCGCGGCGGTTCTCTGGTGGCCGGAACTCACGGCTACGGCGGCGAGTTCGGCCACATCCTCGTGAACTCACTCGGTGAGCGTTGCCACTGCGGGGCAGACGGATGCTTGGAGACCGAAGTCACCCGATCCCGGCTCCTTGCCGCCCTCGGGGACGTGCCCGTGGCCCAGCTCGATGAGGAGCTGCTACGCTGCAGTGCCATCAATTCTGCGCGGTCACGTATAGAACACGCGGCGAATTCCGACGCAGGCCGGCTGGTGGTCGCAGAACTTGATCGGCAGATGCGGTATCTGGCGATCGCCGCTCGCACCGTCGTGAACATCACCAACCCCGAACGACTCATCCTCGGCGGGTTCCTCGCGAGCATGCTCAACGCGTGCGGTATGGACGCCATAGACACAGAACTCCGCCGCGCCCTGCCTGGTGCGCGCGACGACATGGAAGTGGTCACCGCCGAACTCGGGAGAGACATCCTCGCTGTCGGCGCTGCCGAACTCGTCCTGCGAGACGTGATTGCGGATCCCCTCTCGACCCGGACCGCCGTCCACTAACGTCACCAGCTCCTTCCCTCTGCCACTCACGAGCCTGAGAGCGCCGCTGGCAAGTTTGTTGCGAGCATCCACATACTTCTATATGTTGTGAGCATATCGAAAAGATGAGCGGCTCTGCGTACACCCGAGCCAGCCTCTCGGAACTGGCTCGGACGATGTCGTACGGCCACGTTCTCGGGGGGTGCCGTCCGGGCCACGCCTGGCCCTCCGTCGCTACCGAGCTCCGCCCCCGCTCAAGGAGAAAACATGGCTATCGACTCCACGGAGGATCCTGGCGTACCGACCTCCATGAAGGGAAGGTTCTGGTCACTCGTCGGCACGCACACGATGAACGACTTCCAGGTCGGCGCCTCCGCTGCGCTGTTGCCCTACTTCGTCACCGAGCAGCACTACTCCTACGCCGCCGTCGCCGGACTCACCCTGGCTGCAACATCCATCTCCTCCGTCGCGGAGCCCGCTTTCGGATTCCTCAGCGACAGGTTCCCTTTGCGTCCGCTCATCCTGATTGGCATGCTCACCGCCGCGCTCGGCATCGCCGGTGCGGGGCTAGTCTCCTCGAACTACGCGCTGACCTGGATCGCATTCGCAGTCTCTGGCATCGGCGTCGCCGCATATCACCCCTCCGCGACCGTGCACGCCAAGGAAACCGGAGGTGGCACCAATCGCTCGATGAGCACGTTCTCCGTCGGCGGCAACGTCGGCGCTGCAATCGCGCCCATCCTTGTCGGCTTCACGGTCGGGATCTTCGGACTCAACGCCACACCCCTTCTGCTGATCCCCGCTGTCACTGCGGCGATCGTCTACCTCGTATTCCATCGTCAGCGCGGCGTGGGCGCTGAACTCGGGAATCACGCAAAGCTCGCCGCGACGGATTCGCACCGGCCGCACGACCTCTGGGCCCGGTTCGGGTGGCTCTTGCTCGTCGTATGCCTGTGGTCGACGACGTTTATTGGCACGCGCTCGTTTCTCGCGCTATACCTCGCACAGCGCTTCCACGCGGACGATACCGCGGGCACGATCGCACTGACCATATACACCTTCGCCGCGACGTTCGGAACACTCACCGGCGGATTCTTCGCCGACAGAATCGGCCGCCGAGCTGTCATCGTCGCTGGATACTTCTCAGCGACGATCATGACGGGCGCCATCGTCATGGCTCCAAATTATGGGGTCGCGGTGACTTTCGCAGCGATCGCTGGATTCGTCTTGTTCCTGCCATTTGCGTTGCACGTCACGCTCGCCCACGCTTACCTTCCCAGACACCTCGGCACGGCCAGTGGACTCGCGCTCGGGTTGTCCACGACCGTTGGTGGCCTCCTCAGCCCCATTCTCGGTCTCATTGCCGACGCAAGTTCGATCCAGACCGTCTTCATCATCCTCGCCATCATCACGTTCCTCGCGTTCATCTGCTCGCTCTTCGTCCGCGAACGCGCCTACGCCGAAACTCACGAAGATTGCGACCCACCCGTCGATGCTCGTTACGACAAGACGCTGGATTAATGCCGAGGAGAGCATCGCGAAACTCGACGACACTCTCCCCGCTAACATCGCGGGTTTGAACATCGAATATTGGGTGGGCCCTGCCGGACTCGAACCGACGACACCTGCGGTGTAAGCGCAGTGCTCTAACCAACTGAGCTAAGGGCCCGCGCCCTATTGTTCCGTAACTTCGGGGCGGAAGTGACGCATCACACCAAGCCGAGGACCTTGCGGTACTCAGACAGATCACGTGCGTCACCTGTAGGGGTCTCGAGGACCCAGTCGATCGTGCCATCTGCAGTCACGTGGAATGTTCCCCGCCGTGCGCGACCCGTCTTGTCGTCAAAGACGTCGTATGCACGGGCCACCTCACCATGCGGCCAGAAGTCGCTGAGCAGGGTCCCCACGAACTTGTTCTGGTACGCCCACTCTTGATTCACAAACGTCGAATCACAGTTGATGATGAGGACCCGCGCCTCGGACTCGTTAATGTCGTCCGCGTCACGTAGTTGCTCGATCTCATAGGTGCACACGGGCGAGAACGCCCACGGCACGAAAACGAGCAACGTTTCTGTTCCCCGCAGGTCCGACAATGTGACGGAAATCCCGTCCTGATCGACAAGGGTGAAATCAGGTGCGGGCTGACCCACAAGGGGGTGGGTCACTTCGAACGCCCCTTCTCGACGAGCACCGTGCCCGCCCAGGTGCCATCAACAACAAAGGTCGACGTCGCGTGCAAGCCCGCAAGGGACGACGCTTCCTCCACTTCGCGCGGATGCACATGGCCGTCACGGCCCGCCTTGGGCGTCAGCAAAACGACTTGATACCCGGAATCGAGGAGAGACTGAACGTCAACAAGCATGTCCGCGAGGTCGTCGTCCCCGTCACGGAACCACACAATTGCGGCGTCAGTGACATCACCGAAATCCTCATCAACGAGGTCTTCGCCGGTGGCGTCCTCGATTGCCTCACGCAACGCCTCACAGACGTCGTCGTCGTACCCGAACTCCTGCACGACCATCCCTGTGGTCAAGCTCAGTCGTGACACCACCGAAGTGTCGACAGTCTCCGAGCCCTCTTTCGTGGCCACGGTCGCGCGCCCCTTTCGTCCGTGAGCACGCGGCTACGTGCTCGTTCGTCCCACAGTACGGGCCTGGCGGCGCGCGGTGCAACGGCATAGCCGCCCGTTTGATCTCGGAAATCCTTGCACGCGCTCATGCGTGCCGCCTAGGACCCTGGCGTGACATTGGTCTGGGATGTGACAAGAATGGTGAGGTAAGCGGCTTTACAGCCTCGCACCTCACGGAAAACGGCGCGCCACCTTCGCGCCCCGACGAAAGGTCCCCTGTGGCACAGCACGGCGTGATCGATAAGGATCCGGACGAGACCCACGAGTGGCTTGAGTCGCTTGACGATCTCATTGAAGCCCGCGGCGAAACACGGGCCGAATACATCGTGGACCGCATGGTCGACCACGCTGCCGCCAAGCAGCTCATGGTGCCGATGCGTCTCACCACGCCCTACATCAACAGCATCCACGCTGATGAGGAGCCCGAGTTCCCCGGCGACGAGGAGATCGAGCGCCGCTATCGGGGGTGGATTCGCTGGAACGCGGCCGTCATGGTGACGCGCGCTCAGGGACCCGACAAGAGCGTCGGCGGTCACATCTCGTCCTATGCCTCGGTTGCGACGCTGTACGAAGTGGGTCTCAACCACTTTTTCCGCGGTAAGGACCACCCCGGCGGTGGCGACCAGGTGTACTTCCAAGGTCACGCCGCCCCCGGCGTCTACGCCCGTGGGTACGTTGAGGGCCGATTCAACGAAGCAGATCTCGACTCCTTCCGTCAAGAGAAGTCGGGCCCCGGGCGCGGCCTTTCCTCCTACCCGCACCCCCGCCTCATGCCCGACGTGTGGGAATTCCCCACCGTGTCGATGGGTCTTGGCCCGGCGTCGGCCATTTACCAGGCATGGACGAACCGCTACCTCCACATGCGTGGAATCAAGGACACGTCGCAGCAGCACGTGTGGGCGTTCCTTGGCGACGGCGAGATGGACGAACCCGAGTCGCGCGGCATGCTGCAATTGGCCGCACACCAGCACCTCGACAACCTCACCTTCGTGGTCAACTGCAACTTGCAGCGACTCGATGGGCCCGTGCGCGGCAACGGCAAGATCATCCAGGAACTCGAAGCCTTCTTCCGAGGCGCTGGATGGAATGTCATCAAGGTCGTGTGGGGACGCGGCTGGGACAAGCTGCTCGCCCGCGATACCGACGGCGCTCTCGTCAACCTGATGAACACCGTTCCCGACGGCGACTTCCAGACGTTCCGCGCCGAATCGGGCGCGTTCATTCGTGACCAGTTCTTTGGTGGAGACCCGCGCGCCAAGGAACTTGTTGCCGACATGACGGACGACGAGATTTGGGCGCTCAAGCGTGGTGGGCACGACTACCGCAAGCTGTACGCGGCTTATCTCAAGGCCACGACCGAGGCCAATGGCAAGCCCACGGTCATCCTCGCGAAGACGATCAAGGGCTACGGTCTTGGCACCAACTTCGCGGCGCGCAACTCGACCCACCAGATGAAGAAGTTGGCGTCGGCTGACCTCAAGGTCCTGCGCGACACCTTCGACATCCCCTTCACGGATGAGCAGTTGGACGCGGACCCGTACAACCCGCCGTACTTCCACCCTGGTATGGACGACCCAGCCGTGCAGTACATGCTCGAGCGTCGCCGCGAGCTCGGCGGCTTTGTGCCGGAGCGCCGCGATGTCGCCCCGCCTGTCCACCTCCCGGATGAGAAGCATTACGAACTGCTTGCGAAGGGATCGGGTAAGCAGCAAATCGCGACGACGCAAGCGCTCGTGCGCCTTCTCAAGGACCTCATCAAGGACCCGGAGTTTGGCAACCGCGTGGTGCCGATCATCCCCGATGAGGCGCGGACCTTCGGCCTCGACTCGATCTTCCCAAGCGCCAAGATCTTCAACACGCAGGGTCAGAATTACCTGCCTGTTGACCGAGACCTCATGCTCTCCTACAAGGAGTCCGAGGCTGGCCAGATCATGCACACGGGCATCAACGAGGCTGGCTCGGCCGCTGCCTTCCAAGCCGTTGGTACGTCGTACGCCACGCAAGGCCAGCCGCTCGTGCCGTTCTACATCTTCTACTCAATGTTCGGCTTCCAGCGCACAGGAGACCAGTTCTGGGCCGCTGGCGACCAGTTGACGCGCGGTTTCATCATTGGCGCAACCGCTGGACGCACCACGTTGACTGGTGAGGGCTTGCAGCACGCAGACGGCCACTCACCGCTCATTGCAGCGACCAACCGCGCGATCGTCACGTACGACCCCGCATTTGGGTACGAGATCCGCCACATCATCAAGGACGGCCTGGCTCGCATGTACGGGCCTGAGGACGGTCGCGACAAGAACGTCATGTACTACCTGACGGTCTACAACGAGCCCATTACGCAGCCGGCGGAGCCCGAGAACGTGGACGTTGAGGGCATCCTCAAGGGCATCTACCGCCTTGCCCCCGCTCCAGCCGGTGAGGGCCCGAAGGCGCAGATTCTCGCTTCAGGTGTTGCCGTGCCGTGGGCACTCGAGGCACAGGAGCTGCTCGCGGCGCACTGGAACGTGCACGCCGCTGTGTGGTCGGTGACGTCGTGGACCGAGCTGCGTCGCGATGCGCTCGCCTGTGAGGAAGAGGCGTTCCTCCACCCTGAGCGTCCCCAGCGCACACCGTTTATCACCCAACGGCTTCAGGGTGCGCCCGGGCCGTTTGTCGCGACGACTGACTACGACCACCTCGTCCCTGACCAGGTGCGCGCGTGGATTCCAGGCGACTACGCGACGCTCGGGGCGGACGGATTTGGCTTCTCCGACACGCGTGCTGCGGCAAGGCGCTTCTTCCATATCGATGGCCCGTCCACCGCTGTACGCGTACTGCAGCAACTTGAGCGCCGCGGCGAAGTGCCGGTGGGAACCACTGCGGCAGCCATCGAGCGCTACGAATTGCACGACGTGCGCAAGGGCACGTCTGGGAACGCGGGCGGCGACTCGTAACTCGTTGCCGTCGTGCACGTGATGGGCGTGTGGTGGGGATTGCCTCACGACACGCCCGTCACGCATGTCACGCCCGATTTTGGCGAATGTGGACAGGACGCATCGGTGTGACCCCGTTCTCAATCGTGAGAGTCCACTAAATCTGTGACGTGACGCATCAATGTGAGCGGTCTCACGCGCTTTTTCGCGTCTAATGCCCCCCCAAATGGGGGGCACTGTCTTGTCGGCTAGACACAAAGGCCCCGTATGCTGACTGCATGGTCGCACCAGCGGAGGTCCGCCACGAAACGCTCCGAAAGCTTCGTGCCAGCACGGGCAAACTTGCCACCGCCGCACTGCGCGAACTCGACACCCAGTACTCATGGTTTGGGGAGCTGCCCGCTCAGGAGCGTTCATGGGTGGGCACCGTTGCCCAAGCCGGCATCACGTCATTTGTCACGTGGTACGCGGCGCCAGCGACCGGCTACCGGGGTGCGATGGAGATGTTTGCGGCCGCCCCGCCGGAACTGACCCGGTCAATCTCGTTGCAGCACACGTTGTCGATCGTGCGGACGGTCGTCAAGGTTGTCGAGGAGCACGCCGACGACCTCGCGGCAACCGGTGGCGAGGCACACCTTCGTGAAGCGATCCTGCGTTACTCGCGAGAGGTCGCCTTCAGTGCCGCTGAGATATACGCCCGTGCCGCTGAGTCCCGCGGCGCGTGGGACGCACGCCTTGAGGCCCTCGTCGTCGACGCCCTGGTGCGCGGCGAAGTCGACGACGATTTGCCGTCGCGTGCCGCCGCACTGGGATGGAAGCCGGGGCCGACGCTCGTCATGGTCGGCCGCACCAAGGGCCCGCTGGGGGAAACAGAGTCGGCCGAACTGCGGCGCTCCCTGCGCAAAGAGGCGCCGCGCGCCATGGTGGGGATTCACGGCGAAGATCTTGTTGTCATCGCGCGCACCGACGCGGACATCAACGAACTCGTCGACGCCGTCCTCCCTCACTTTGGGCCAGGCCCGGTGGTGACGGGCCCGCCCGCCGTCACACTTCTTGAGGTGGCCCGCGCAACGCGCGCCGCATTTGCGGGCGTCGTCGCTGCGCCTGCGTGGTCGCTCGCTCCCCGGCCTGTCATGGCCGACGATCTCTTGCCAGAGCGTGTGCTCGTGGGCGACACGCATGCACGCGACAAACTCATTGCGATCGCCTTCGACCCGATCGTCCGCGCTGGAGGTTCCCTACAAGAGACGGTCGCCACCTTCCTCGACTGTGGGCGCTCACTTGAACTTTCGGCACGCACGATGTTCGTCCACGCAAACACGGTGCGCTACCGCCTCAAGAAGGTGACTGAACTCACGGGTTGGGACGTGCTCGCCACCCGTGACGCACACGTACTTGAGATGGCGTTTGCCCTCGGGCGGCTGCGGGACGCCGGTCGCGCTTTTTTGTAGGTTCTCTACAACGTACGGCAAGCAAGTCCGTGTCCCCTGGTGCCACGGATCGCCCCAACATGAGGCAGGCTGTACACATGCTTGCCGTTGTGAGCCCCGGACAGGGAGCCCAGGCACCAGGAATGCTCAAGTCGTGGATCGAGATCCCGGCTGCGCGTGAAGCGCTTGAGCAGTTCTCGGACGCCGCTGGAATTGACCTCATCGACTTTGGCACCACTGCCGACGCCGACACCATTCGCGACACCGCAATCGCCCAGCCCTTGCTGGTCGCGTCTGCGCTAGCCGCGTACGCGGCGCTCGAGGTGACGCCTGCGCTGGCCGCTGGCCACTCCGTCGGCGAATTCGGCGCCGCAGCGGTTGCGGGCGTGTTGTCCCCCGCCGATGCAGTCTCCCTTGTGCGCACGCGCGGCGTCGCGATGGCTGAGGCAGCCGCAGCAGCAGAGGAAACCTCGATGGCGGCCATCCTCGGTGGTGACGCAGACGAGGTGGCGGCGCTGCTCGCAGAGCTTGGCCTCACTCCTGCCAACATGAATGGCGGAGGACAGGTAGTAGCCGCTGGTTCAGCCGCCGCTATCGCACAACTCGTCGCGGCACCGCCCACCCGGGCCCGCGTCATTCAGCTTCAGGTTGCGGGAGCCTTCCACACTCATTACATGACGCCTGCCGTGCCCGTTCTGGCAGAAGCAGCCGAGAAAGTCGCGCGCCACGAGCCCACCCTCACCCTGCTGTCAAACTTCGACGGTGCCCCGGTAGCGTCGGCCGATGCGGTGGTCGACAGCCTCGTCGCGCAGGTGGCGCGCCCCGTGCGTTGGGACCTGTGCATGGAGACGATGCTGTCGCTCGGCGTCACTGGCATCATCGAACTTGCACCTGGCGGCGTCCTCACCGGACTCGCCAAGCGCGCGATGAAGGGTGTACCCGCGGTCGCCCTCACCTCACCCGATGACCTTGAGGCCGCGCGGGACCTCGCAAGGAGCGTCGCATGAGCCCCACCATCCAGATTCAACGGGGCGCCGAGTACTCCCGCATTCTTGGCCTCGGAGTGGCCCGGGGTGAGCGCTATGTGACGAATGACGAGGTTGCGGGGCCGATCGAGTCCTCGGACGAGTGGATTCGATCCCGTACGGGCATCGTGACGCGCGTTCGCGCAGTCGAGAGCACAACGGTGCTCGACCTCGCCGAGCGTGCGGCACGTGAGGCGATCTCCAAGGCGGGCCTCGAGCCGAGCGATATCGACGCCGTGTTGCTGTCGACCATCACCTACCCGCACCTCGCTGGCGCCGGTGCACCTGTCATTGCTGACCGACTTGGTCTCACGGTGCCTGCCCACGACATTCGTGCGGCGTGCGCGGGTTATTGCTACGGCATCGGCCAGGCCGACGCGATGGTCCGCTCGGGCGCGGCAACTCACGTGCTCGTCATCGGCGCGGAGAAGCTCTCCGACTTTGTCGACCCCACCGATCGGTCGATTTCCTTCTTGCTCGGTGACGGCGCGGGGGCGGTTGTCGTGGGCCCCTCGGACTTCCCTGGCATCGGCCCCACGGTGGCGGGATCAGACGGGTCCGGAGCACACCTCGTCGCCGAATCCAACACGTGGCTCGACATCAAGAACGACAGGTCATTGCCGTTCCCGACGCTGCGCCAGGAAGGCCCGAGCGTGTTCAAGTGGGCGTCGTTCAAGATGGCACCCGTTGCGCGCGAAGCCATCGAGAAGGCGGGCCTCACCCCGGACGATATTGACGCGTTCATTCCCCACCAAGCGAATATCCGCATCATCGACCAAATGGTGAAGCAGATTGGACTGCCCGAGTCGGTCGTCGTCGCCAAGGACATCGCCGATTCCGGCAACACATCGGCGGCGTCGATTCCGCTCGCGACCGAACGGCTGTACCGTGACGGGGCTGTGAAGTCGGGAGACGTCGCGCTCCAAATCGGTTTTGGTGCTGGACTTGTCTATGCGGCACAAGTGATCGTTCTTCCGTAAAACACCACCGTCCGGCGCTACCCTCGGTAGTCGTCGACATGAAGCGGGTGCCACCCGGCACTGCCCAACCCAAGGAGAGAAACCCGATGGCCCTTTCTGAGCAGGACATCCTCGCTGGCCTTGCCGAGATCGTTGCCGACGAGACCGGCATTGACGCTGGCGACGTGCAGCTCGACAAGTC
>JAEZXC010000049.1 GCA_023442845.1 Actinomycetes bacterium
GGGCCGCACCATTCATGGTGCGGCCCCGCTTGTTTGTTTTCGGTGACGCGCTACGCCTGCATCGCCTCTTCAAGGCGAGTCTCCGCCTCAACCGCACGCTCAAGCGCGGACTGGAGCCGCTCTTGAGCCTCGCCGTACGCAGCGAAGTCGTTGTTGCGAAGCGCCTCCTGACCGTCCTTGAACGCGGTGTTCGCATCCTCGAGCGCTGCCTTGAGGTCATCCCGCGCATCGCCAACCTCCGGACTATCCGGCACATCGGGCGTGTCGGGAGTCTCGGGCTCGTCAGGAGTATCCGGCGTGTCCGGCACATCAGGGGTGTCAGGCACCTCGGGCGCAGCGCCGTCACCAAACACCTGATCAAGGGCTTCCGGCAAGGTGTCAGCGAAGCCCACTTCGTCGCCGAAGGACACGAACACCTTCTGGAGCAACGGGAACTGTGTACCGGTCGACGACTTCACATAGACCGGCTGCACGTAGAGCAACCCGCCGCCAACTGGCAGCGTGAGCAAGTTGCCGTTATTCACCACGGTCTCGCCCTGACGCAGCAGGTTAAGCACGCGCTGCGCTTCAGGGTCCGTGTTGAATTGGTTCTGCACCTGACCGGGACCGGACACCGTCGTGTCACGGGGCAGTTCGAGAAGGCGGAACGTGCCATAGTCGGGGTGCTTTTCCCCTGCCTTGTTTCCCGTCTCGGAGTTCACGGCAAGGAATCCCGTGAGGATCTGTCGCTCCGACGTTCCACTCGGGATGAACGTGCTCGTGATGGAGAACGAGGGCTCATCCTGGCCCGGCATCTGCAGGGTGAGGTAGTAGGGCGGCTGCTCTTGCGTCTGGTTTGTCGGGTCAGAGGGCGTGCGCCAGAAGTCCTGACCTGAGTAGAACTCCGAGGCGTCCTCAACGTGATAGCGCGTGAGCTGGTAACGCTGAATCGAGAACAAGTCCTCCGGATAGCGCATGTGGCTCATCAGGTCCGCCGACATCTCCGTGTATGGGAGGACAGTGTTCGGGTAGACCTTCTGCCATGTCTGCAAGATCGGGTCGTCCGGCTCCCACGCGTAGAGCGTCACGGACCCGTCATACGCATTGACGACAGCCTTGACGGAGTTGCGTACGTAGTTGAGGACGACCGGATTGAGAGGGTCCGCGTCGGCGAACAGCGTCGACGACGTAAAGGAGGCCGAGTATGGGAAGTCCTGGGTGGTCGTGTAGCCATCGACGATCCACACCACTTGCTCATCAACGACGGCCGGGTACGACGTGCCATCGAGCTCGAGGTACGGAGCCACCTTCTTGACTCGCTCAATCGGGTCACGGTCGTACAGAATCTGCGACTCGGAGGTGACGCGGTCGGAGAACAGAATCTGCTGCTCGCCGAACTTGAGGGCGAACATGATCTTCGAGAACATGCTGCCAATCTGCGGGCCACCGTCTCCCTTGTAGGTCGTGTTGACCTGCCCCCCGGCGGCGTCGTCCGGATAGTCAAGTTCCCACGGCGTCGTACCCTCGGGAGCGCCAACAATCGAATAGCCGGGCAAGGATGGGCCGAAGTAAATGCGCGGCTCGTACTCACCCAGTTCTCCCGTTGACGGGATCCCCTGCTGGTAGAACAGCGGGCGTCCGTCCGCAGCCACCCGGTTGCCATACGCCGCGACAACACCAAAGCCGTGGGTGTAGACCGTGTGGTCGTTCACCCATGACCGGTTTTCTTGGCTGAGGCCGGCAAGGTTGAGCTGGCGCACCGCAATCACGGTGTCGCGGATCTCGTCTCCCACGCGGTAACGGTCGACGGTGAGGCGACTCGGGAACGAGTAGTACTGCTTGTTCTGCTGCAACTGCTGGAACGTTGGCGACACGATGTTCGGGTCAAGAAGGCGGATCTGTGCCGTCGTGTCGGCATCAGCGCGCAATGCGTCGCGGTCTGCCTCCGTCTTCGCTGCGTATTGCAGCACCTCCACCTTGTCGATTCCGTAGGCATATCGCGTCGCGTCAATGTCGCGTTGGATGTACGGCGCCTCGTACTCCTGCGCGTTCGGGTCAACTTGGAAGTTCTGAACAATTGCCGGGTATACGCCGCCAATGACGAGCGCTGAAAGGGCCATGAGGCCGACGCCGGTGGCAGGGATGCGCCAGTCGCCCCGCCAAATGACGAGGAGGAACAGCAGACCAACAACGACAGCGATTCCAGCAAGGATCGACCGTGCGGGGAGGATCGCGTTGACGTCGGTGTAGGAAGCTCCCGAGAAGCGGTCCCCGTCGTTGAGCACAAGCCCAAAGCGGTCAAGGACGTAGTTCGCCGCAATACCAAGCATCACGAGGAAGCCAAGCACCGCAAGCTGGACGCGCGCGCCACGCGAGGCGACAAAGCGTCGGCCGCCGCCAGAGATACCCCCATAGAGAAGCTGGACGAAGGCCGCCAGAACCGCGCACAACACGGTGATCGACAAGAAGAAGCCGACGCCGGCGCGGAGGATCGGCAGCGTGAAGACGTAGAACGACGCGTCGAGGCCGAACTGGGGGTCCTCATATCCGAAAGACGTGCGGTTCAAGAACGCGAGAACCTTCTCCCAGCGCGTCGACATGACGCCACCGGCAATGAGGCCAACAACGATCGGCAGGACGACAATGACGACCCGCTCAATAGGCCGAATCTGCTCGCGGTATTGGTCGAGCGGCGTTGAACGACTGGACGTGAGCGCCGGTCGCACCGATTTGGCCCACCGCAATGACGCCCACACGGCGACGCCCGCAATGACAGCAAAGATGGCGAAGAGCACAATGCGCGTCACCCACTGAGTGCGCCACACCTCGAAGTAACCGAGCTGGCGGTACCACTGGACCTCGGTCCAGATGTTCGCCAAGAACACCGTTGCCACGATGAATCCGACAACGACACCAACCGCGATGGCGAAGGGAGAGCGGCGGGTTGGCGGCGTGACGGGCCTGGGCCGCGGGGAACGTGCGGGACGGTCGTCGTCAAAACTCACGGGCTCTTACTCCTTCTCGACCGCTGCTGCACAGGTGAGCAGATCAGCAGTGTCATCTTGTCCGATCGCAGTGATGGCCGCATAGGCATCGACCAGGGTGTCTACGGCATAAACGTCGAGACCGGGGGGAACGTGCCCCACGACGTCCTTGCAGTTCTCGATGGGTGCGAGGAACGCAGTCGCTCCAGCCGCCGCCGCACCGTGCATTTTGTGTTCGATGCCCCCAATGGGCGACACCTGGCCATCAATGTCGATCGCGCCGGTGCCGGCCACATGGGCGCCGTTCAACTCATCGATCGGCGTCAGCTTATCCATGATCGCGAGGGCGAACATCAGCCCTGCGCTCGGCCCTGACACCTCAGCGATTCCGACGCTGACAGTGATCGGCAGGTCGAAGGTCGGCAGCACAAAAATGCCCATCCGCGCCGTTTCGGGATCGTCGTCGTACGCGATGAGCGGAAACGTCACATCAAGTTCTTGAGTGCCGCGCATCACGGTGAAGGTCGCCTCATCCCCGGGCCGACGCCTCTCAAGCTGAGAGGTGAGGTCGTTGTAGGAACGGAACTCCTCGCCGTCGATGGCGAGGAGAATGTCGCCATCCTCAAGGACGCCGAGCGCACCTGACTCGTCCGTAATTCCGTCGACCGTCAACGTCGTGGGGACAACTTCACCGAGGGCCTCGATTGCCGCCACGGTCGCCGACTCTTGAGAGATCACCCACATCTCTTGGCTTTCCTCGGCTTCGCGCTGTTGCTCCTCAGGCGTGCCAAAAATGTCCTCTTCGGGACGGACGGTGCGGTGCTCCGAGAAGAACGCACCGATGACCTGGCCCAACGTGAAGGTGCGAGAACCGCCGCGGCTGAACGACACCGTCGTCAGCCGCAACTCCCCTGTCGAGTCATACGTGGGCAACCCCTCAATGCTGATGACGGAAGTGCCGTCGTACGCAGCGAGGGTGTCGTACGTCGGGCCTGCCTGCGCGATCGCAAATGGCGCAGGCGCCACGGTGAGAATGCTGATCATCAACGACGACACAAGGCCGGTTGCCGCCATGACGCCCGCTTTGCGCGTGGGAGGTCGCTCGGACAGCGGCACATCGAAGCCGGGAGGGGGATACGTCACGTCACCATCATTGCCCATAGCGAACGGCACCCCCAATTGCGACCGCCGTTCGTTACCGTTGAGACACAGCGCGCGCATACAAAGGAGACGACATGGCGGACGCCGAAGAGCAGTGGAAGAAGCTGCTCCGAGAACTGTTCGGCGCCGACGCGGATGAGGCGCTCGAAGAAATGAAGCGCATGGGGATGGACCCCGCGATGTTGGCCCAAGCGTCGGGCATGGCGGACTCGCCGGCGATGCTCGACCACGTGATGAGCCAGATTCGCGCGCTGATGTCGCAATCGGCAGGCGAAGACGTCAACTGGACTCTCGCACATGATGTGGCACGTGGCGTCGCGGCACAAGGTGGCGATCCAACCGTGAGCGCCGCCCAAGCGCGCGAGTACCGCGCGGCGGTGTCGGAAGCGGAGTTGTGGCTCGACGCCGTCACCGATTTCGACCCTGCTCGAGCTCAGCCTGCGGTGTGGAGCCGCGCGGAGTGGGTTGAGGCGACGCTGCCAATGTGGCGCTTTCTCGCGGGTCCGGTCGCATCGTCAGTGTCGCAGGCTCTCGGCGGTGTCCTGCGGACCGAAGCAGGTCTTGGCGACGCGGAGGGAGCCCGCGGCCTCATCGATTCGGTGAGCCCCACGGTGTGTGGGATGCACATGGGCCAGGCGGCAGGCGCGATGGCTCGTGAAGCGTTTGGCGCGACCGATCTTGGCGTCCCACTCATCGATGAGCCTCGCGTCGCGTTGGTGCCCCGTGCCGTCGAAGCGTTCGCTGAAGGCCTCGATGTCAACCTCGCCGACGTCCGGCTCTACTTGGCACTTCGGGAGGCCGCTCACGTCCGGCTGTTCCAGGCGGCCGCTTGGCTACCAGGGCATTTGCGCGGGCTTGTCGAGCGCTACGCGCAAGGCGTCAGCGTCGATATTGACGCACTGGACTCGGCTGTGCACGACGCCGGGATGGGTGACCCAAGTGCGCTACAGCAAGCGTTGACAACGGGCATCTTCTCCCCCAACCATTCCGACGCGCAGCGAGAGACTCTCACATCACTCGAGACCTGGCTTGCCCTCATTGAAGGCTGGGTGGATGAGGTCACCTCCCGTGCCGCGATGCCGCATATGGCCTCGCTCGGCCAACTGCGAGAGATGATGCGCCGCCGCAGAGCCGCAGGTGGACCGGCTGAAGACACGTTTGAAACCCTGCTCGGTCTCACACTGCGTCCGCGCCAATCCCGCGACGCTTCTCAGCTGTGGCATGCGCTGACGAACCGCATTGGGGCGGAAGGTCGCGACGCCCTGTGGAGCCACCCCGATCTCTTACCGGACACCGAGGCCGTGGGCCGTTGGGAGGCGTGGGTTGAGAGCGCGGCGGCACCCCACCAGGTGGACGAGATGGACAAAGAGATCGAAGCGCTGCTGAGCGGCACGTGGGAGCAATCACACCCTCCAGAGGACGAATCAGACACAAAGGGCGGTTCTTAGGAGGTATTGTCGGCTACCGCGTCTACGCTTGACGCAATGGATCCCCGACGGGGGACTCTTGCGGCGCAAGCCGCTCAATGGCAAGAAGGAGAAATGCTCATGGCCGATAAGTACCAGGGCGAGTTTTACTGCGTGAAGTGCAAGGCCAAGCGTGAGACCGAGGGCGACATCGTCGTTTCCGAGAACGGTCGCCGCATGGCAAAGGCCACGTGCCCCGAATGCGGTACCAAGCTGAACCGCATCCTCGGTAAGGCATAACCGCTTCAAGACGTCAAGGCCGGGCGCCGTTTGGTGCCCGGCCTTAGTCGTCCCTGTGGACAATCGACGCCAGCGTCACAGCAGGTGGCACCCTGGCTCTATGAGGATGCGACGGGGCACGCGGGTACTCGACCGGGGCGATGGAACGCTTCAGGTTGGGCTCCGGCCCGGGCTCATCTTGACGGGACTCACCGCTACGCAGCGCCACTTCGTCGAACGCCTTGAGACGGCCGCGAGCGTGACAACGCGCCAGCAAGAGCGTCACCGCGATCTTGTCAACGCCCTTGCCGAGGCGGACCTCCTCGAACCCCCCACTCCCGCGCCTCGCACGCTCGGCATCACCGACGCGGGCCCCATCGGAGTCGCCATCGGGCTCGGCGCGGCCCGAGACGGATGGACGGTTCGATTCGTCGATGGTGGCGGTATCGAGCACGCACCGCCGGGCACCTACAGCACGGGCGTCATGGCGTCGGCCCGGCAAGGAGCCGCCTGCGCCACCGTGCGTTCTCTTGCGCCAATGGCACGCGTGTGCGCGGGAGAAGGTCCCGCTGACGCATGGGTGATCGTCTCGCACGGCGCACCTGGGCTTGACACCGCCGTTGCCCTTATGGCGCGCGACATCGCCCACCTTTTTGTGTCAGTCGATGAGCGGGGCGCCCGTGTGGGGCCATTCGTCGAACCTGGCGACGCTGCGTGCGGTTGGTGCGATGGCTTGGCGCGGGCGGACGCAGACAAAGCCTGGCCACGGCTTGCACTTCAATTGAGTGCACCTGACCCATCGGCGCCCCGCGCATCCGCAGACGTGGTCGCAGGCGCCACGGCACTCGTCCTTGGCGCGTGCGGAGCGTGGCGCCGCGGCGACGCTCCGTTGTGGCACAACACGGCGTGGTTACTGACAGCGGGCCGCCCTGTGGTGCAACAGAACGTGCGCCCACATCCGCACTGTGGGTGCGGAGCGGCAGGGGATGTCGGCGATGACCTCGCTGCACGACGCGCCCAGATGCGGTCACACGTGCCGACGCTGCACGACGACTAGCACTAGTTGTCGGCGACGATGCGCAACAGTTCGGCACCGTATTGATCCAGCTTTGACGCCCCAATTCCCGGCACCGCGGCGAGTTCACCCAGTGTGCCTGGACGGTTCTGAGCGATCGCGATGAGACTCGTATCGACGAGCACGGTAAACGCTGGCTTCGATTGCTCCCGTGCGCGCTCGAGTCGCCACGCCTTCAGCGCCTCAAAGACGCGGGCTGCGTCCGCATCGAGATCGCGAACCGTGCGCTTGGGGGCGAGGCTTCGCTTCGCCGGCATCGCATCCGGCCACCACTTCTCCAGGAAGCGTGTGCGCTTTCTTGTCGCTTTGCCACCTTCGCGGCGCGCCCGCGCGAAACTGAGGTGCAGGTGCTCCCGCGCGCGAGTGATGGCGACGTACAGAAGCCGCCGCTCCTCCTCAATCGCCTCATCGGTATCGGCAAGCGAAATCGGCACGAGACCTTCAGAAAGGCCAATGACGAAAACGGCGTCCCACTCGAGTCCCTTCGCGGCGTGAATCGTGCTGAGAGTGACACCGTCAACAACTGGCGCGTGTTGCGCGGCAGCGCGCTCTGCAAGATGCTCGACAAACTCCCGCATCGACGCACTCTTTCCCGTGGCGGCTTCGACGTCCGCGTCGAAGGCGTCGGCAAGGTCAACAAGGGCCTGCAACGCGTCCCAGCGCTCCCTCACCGCACCACGAGCAGCAGGGGGCTCTTCGCTCCACCCCACATCCGTCACGGTTTCGCGGGTGATGTAGCCGAGACGTTCCTCGGAAGACGCAACCGCGGCGCCGCGCAACAGGACCATCGCGCGCTTCACTTCGTCTCTTTCGAAGAATCGCTGCCCGCCACGCACGAGGTATCCGATCCCGCGCGATGCGAGCGCATCCTCGAGTTCCTCTGACTGACTGTTGGTCCGGTAGAGGATCGCAATCTCGCGTGCGGGGGTACCGGCGGCGATGAGAGCGTCGACGCGATCCGCAACTCCGGCGGCTTCCGCAGCGTCGTCTGGATAGGCGTGAAACCCGACGGCTGGTCCCGACGGCCGCTGCGCAACAAGTTCCACCCCGGACGACGCAGCTCCCCGCTGCTGCATCAGCCCGTTCGCGAGACTCACCACTTGCGGCGTCGAGCGGTAATCGCGCACAAGGCGAACAACCGTGGCCTCGTCATACCGTCGCCCGAAACCCAGCAGGTGGCTCGGTGACGCCCCCGCGAAGGAATAGATCGTCTGCGCAGGGTCACCGACCACGCAGAGTTCTCGCCTCCCACCGAGCCATTGGTCCAAGACGTACTGCTGCAAGGGTGAGACGTCTTGGTACTCGTCGACCACAAAGTGGCGGTATTGACGCCTGATTTGGTCGCCCACCTCGTGATGACGGCCAATCATGTCCGCCAACAGCAAGAGGATGTCTTCGAAGTCGACGACCACGGCATCGGTCTTGATGTCTTCATAGGCGCGCATGACATCGACGACCAGCGGGCGCTCGATGCCTGCCGGAGCGGGCCGCCCAGCGTCGGCCGCGACCCGAATATAGTCATCTGCCGCGACGAGCGAGACCTTCGCCCACTCGATCTCGGCCGCAAGATCGCGGACAGCGAGCCGATCCACAGAAAGGCCTGCGGCCCGCGCGGCTCGACCTACGAGCTGCGCCTTCTGCTCGACGATGCCGGGCAGTTGACCCCCCACGACCTGGGGCCAGAAGTAACTGAGCTGGCGCAGCGCCGCCGCGTGGAATGTTCGTGCCTGCACACCCGCCGCGCCAAGCGTGCGCAGCCGGTGACGCATCTCTCCGGCAGCCCTCGCGGTAAACGTCACCGCAAGCACCGATTGCGGGTTGTAGGCACCGACGCGTACGCCATAGGCGATGCGATGGGTAATGGCACGGGTCTTGCCCGTACCCGCGCCAGCAAGCACACATACGGGACCGTGTAGCGCCACGGCGACCTGGCGCTGTTCGGGGTCGAGAGCTTCGAGGATTTCGTCGGCAGACATTGGCGCCATTGTGTCAGCCGTGGCTGACGTCGGTGCGACTGTCCCCAGCGCTACACACCGTCAGGAATCGGGTCACCAAACCATTCTTCGAGCATGCGCCGCGCGATCGAGCCCGGCGGCGCAGGGATCACCGTGCCCTCGTCGATGACGCGGAGCAAGTCGTCACGTGAAACCCACATCGCGTCAGAGATCTCATTCTCATCGAGCCTGAAGGCGGGATCGTCGGTGACGGCGGTGAAGCCCATCATGATCGATGCCGGAAAGGGCCACGGCTGCGAGCCAACATAGGTGAGATCCCTCAATCGCAACTGAGACTCCTCGAACACCTCACGATGGGCGGCCTGTTCGAGGCTCTCTCCCGGCTCGACGTAGCCTGCGAGATGGGAGTAGCGCCGCGGCGACCAGTAGGAGGCGTGAGCAAGCAAGATCCGGTCCTCAGGATCCGTAATCGCGACGATCACGGCGGGATCGGTGCGGGGATAGTGCTCTCGCTCACAGGCGCCGCAGAATCGCACCCAGCCACCCTGACGAGGCTCGGTTTCCTGTCCACACACCGAGCAGCGCGGATGGTTGCTGTGCCACGTCGATAACGCGACGGCGGCCGACGCCAGTTCACGGTCCCGAGCACCGTCATCACCTCGTATGGAAAGCGCTCGAAAAAGGTCACGCAACGCGACCATCCGTTCCGTGCCGATGCCGTCGCCGTCTTGACCGAAACTCGGATCTGTGGGCACGAGCGCGGCAATGTCGCGGTCTCCGTCGCGACCTAAGTACATGCGCAAGGTTGCCGGAGGCTGGGCGTCGGGGCGGACCACAAGAAGTCGGCCCTCGGCAGCGAGAAGGGCGCCGTTCGAGACGATGACGGCCTCCATATCCTCGAGAGCGGCACTCTGTCGCCGCTGCGCGGCGCGGTCGATGAGTGGCGGGTCGAGCAGTGGTCGCTTCACATGACCACGCTACCCGTCACGATCAACGCGGGCGAAGAGCCTGATGATCGGCGGCGTGGAACATGCGGGACACACCCGTTTGGTCGTACGGTTGCTCCGTGCCCCGTTCGCCTCTCGCACTTGCCGCGCTCGCGTCAGTCGCCGTCCCTGGCCTCGACGTGTATGACGTGCTGCGGAGCCCGAACTCCGACACCGACTTTGACGTCGTTGTTGTAAAGGACGCGACGGGCCAACGCTGGATCGTTCGCGCACCCAACCGAGCGGCCGCTGGTGCGGCGCTCGAGGCCGAGGTGGGCCTGTTGCGTGAACTGGATCGCGCTCACCACGCGCACCTCATTGATTTCGAAGTGCCGCGCCCCGTCGGAGCCGCAACGATGTCAGGCGATGACGGTGGCCGCGCTGTTGTCTACACCGAGGTTGGCGGCTCGCCGCTTGTCCTCGCCCACATGGAGCCTGGGCCGGGGCTAGCCGCTTCTGTCGGTCGCGCCCTCGCGCAGATTCACGAACTGCCGATCTCCCTCATCGAAGACCAAGGTCTTCCCAGTTACGACGCACAGGAATACCGTGAGCGGCGCTTGGCGGAGCTCGACGCTGGAGTTGAGACAGGGCTCGTGCCGCCGCGCCTTGCCGATCGGTGGGAGCGCAACCTTGAGAACGTCGCATGGTGGCGGTTTGAACCGACGGTGGTGCACGGTGACTTGGGAGAGCACCAGATTCTCGTGCGCGAAGGGCTCGTCGCGGGGGTTGTCGATTGGATGGACGCACGGGTTGCAGACCCCGCCGATGATCTCGCGTGGCTGGCAGCGTCAGCTCCTGATGACGTGTTCGAATCCGTCCTCGAGTCGTACACGATGCATCGGCGCGAGTTGCGCGACCAACACCTCGCTGACCGCGCGCGCCTTGCCTCTGAACTCGCCCTCTTGCGGTGGCTGATGTACGGAGTACGCACGGACAACGCGCATGTCATTGACGATGGCCGCGCCATGTTGGGCGACTTGGAAGCGCTTCTCTTCGAAACCTAAGTCTGCGCAAGGCGCAACTGGTTGCGACCGCTGTTCTTCGCGGTATAGAGCGCAGCATCCGCCGCTTCAATAAGCCACGCGGCGTCTCCACCGTCAACGGCAGCCCATGCGACGCCTGCGCTCGCCGTAATGTGGATCGCACCTTCGCGAGCGGCAACTTCGACATGCGCGCATGCGTCTCGGATGCGTTCGGCACGCGCCATTGCCTCATCACGTGTTCGGCACGGGAAGATCGCGATGAACTCCTCACCGCCAAACCTCGCGACGACGGCGTCTCCCGCAGCGTCTTCCATCGCTTGGGCAACCGCGCGCAACGCTCGATCACCAGCAGCATGGCCGTACGTGTCGTTGATCTCCTTGAAAAAGTCAATGTCAATGAGCACAACGGCGAGAGGCACCTCGTTTGCCACACATTCAGCGACGACGTCAGGCAGTACGTCAAAGACGTAGCGTCGGTTGTGAAGGCCCGTGCCGACGTCGCGAACCACTTGTTCGGCGAGTTCCGCGCGCAACCTCTCCGTGGTACGCGCCTCGTCAGCGAGAGCGTCGCGAATACGAATGAGTTCGCGTGTTCGCATCGCCTCATCGGTGATGTTGCGCACGTGGACCAGCGTGCCGAGTCCGCGACCTTTGCGGTCGTGCAGATCGCTCGTCGCAACGTCGACAACGAGGTCATCGCCCTCGATCGACACATCCCAGTGTCCGTTTGCCTGGAGGAGGTTAACGAACGCGGGCGCGATTTCTTCGGGGCGGCGGCCGTGGAACGACCCCTCGAAACCGACACGCTCAAGCACCCGTAGTGCTCTGCGGTTGCAGTCGACGACGCGACCTGATGTGTCGAGAACAAACACCGCGTCCGTGAGACTCCAGAACACTTCAACGCGCGCGACCGGGATCACATCGGCGAGCCCGTCTTGGATCATCGATCGACCCATGAAGAGCGCGGTGATGGTGAAGGCCGCCGGAGTGAGATCCACTCCGCTCGCGCCGTCATGGATGATTGTCACGACATTGGCGACCACGGGCAGCGCCCATGTACTGAGCGTCAAGGGCAGGTTACGGATCGCAAGTGCAGGAAGCGCGTGCCGGGAGGCGATGAGCACAACAAGCGACCCCGACAGCAAGCCGTAGCTGACGGCCGCATGAACCCAGAAGAGCGGCCCGTATGCCGCGTGGCCGTGATCGCTTACGTGCACAAGCCACGAATGCGTCGAGGGCATGAGTGCGAGGACGAGCATGACGAGCGGGTGGACGATGAGAGAAGCGATGTACTGCCACGACGGACGCCACGCCGCGTTGCGCACTGCCTGAATGAGCGCGCGAAAGAACGACACCATGAGGGCGACAACGGGCAACGTCCAGGCGATGGCGAGGGTGGGGTCTGGCGGGTCGGCGAGGAAGGACGTGAGCGAGATCGCCCCCCACACCACGGTGCACGCCATGAACCCCACAAGTGAGGTGCGCGCGAGGGTCTTCCTCGGCGTGTTGAGAGACACCGCGATGAGTGTGAGACCCGCCATCATGGCCAGCCCCAACACCATCACCATGAGCACAGTCGCCACGGCACCCCTGTTCCTCACGCATTCGTCGTCACATTCAAATCGACGATCGTGCCCCCTAAATGAGGGGCACGCGTTGTGATCTACGCCTCGTTGCAAGCGCGTACATCGTGGTGCTAATGCTCGTGTCTGCGCAAGAGGTTTGTCAGTTCTTTTCGTGTGAGGAGGCGTTCCGGCCTGACGGTCTCGTCGGTCGCGACGTAGTAGAAGGCAGCATCGACGGCATCTGGTGCGATGCGTTCGCGCTCTGCCCAGGCGATCCTGTACATCGACAACTGAATCTCACGCGCTGCTCGCTCCACGGGATCGCGAGGTGGGCGCCCCGACTTCCAATCGACAACAGTGATTTTGTCGAGGCCGCGACCGGGCCCAAATATCGCGTCAATGCGCGAGCGGATCGTCACGCCTGCAATCGGTAGCTCAACATCGGTCTCCACATGAAGCGGTACCCGGCCGGCCCACTCGCTTGCGAGGAAGGTGCGCTTGAGCGCGTCAAGGTCTTTGTCCGTGTCGCCCTCAAGGTGCTCGTCGTCCTCCCACAGTGACGGCACGCCAAAGTGGGCCTCAATCCACGCATGCAGGACCGAACCGCGCTGTGCCGCAGTACTTGGCTCCTCGGGGATGGGGCGTCGCAATTGCAGGGCAAACGCCTGTTCGTCGCGTTGGAGAGCCACAAGCCGTGACGTACTCAGATGAGAAGGGATCGCGACGGAGACATGGTCGCTGGCGCGTTCCGCCCTCTCCGCGAGGATCGCGGCAACATCACCGGCGAGAGGCCAGGCGTCATCCCACATGTCCCCAATCGTTTCGCTCGCGTGCGCGACAGTCTTAGCGAGTTCACGACGCCGACGTTGGCGAGCGGTGATGGGCCGCGGCCAGTCAGCCGTCACGGCCTCTCGTACGTGCGCTTCGCCATCCGCCGGCTCGTCGACCCACTCCCCTGTGCTCACTCCTCCCGAGTCGAGGAGTTCCATCACGTACGTCGACGGTTGGCGCGGGCGCTTGCCGGAGGCGAACCACGAACCACTGAGGAGAACGTGGGAGCGTGCGCGCGTCAACGCCACGTAGAAGAGGCGTCGCTCCTCGTCGAGACGCCACATCCCACTCGCCTCTTTGAACTGAGCAATGGATTCCGCGATACCGAGGTGGTCAGTGGCGTCGCGAAATGCCCACGCGGGAAGGCTGTCGCGGTCGAGCCTCAACTCATGCGGCAATGAACCGACGCGGTCGAGCCAGCCCGAGTCGCTGTAGAACGGTGTGCTGGTCGAGGGCACGCCCACCATGGGGAACTGACCGTCGTTGAGGCCCGGCACGGCAACGATGTCCCATTCCAGCCCCTTTGACGCGTGAACGGTGAGCACCTGAACAGCGCTCGGGTCGGGGTCACGCACGGGTGCGTCAAGACCGTTCTCCTCGTCGCGGGCAGCCTCGAGCCATGCAAGGAATGCACCGAGAGTTGCTCGCTCCGCGCCCATCGTGAACGTGCGAGTTGCGTCGACGAACGCATCGATCGCTCGCCTTTGTTTCCCATCCGGGCGAGCCACGGCAGCTTCGATGTCAAGTCCCCATGCTCGCTCCGCGAAGAGAACAAGCTCGCCCAGAGGGAGGTAGGTGTGGCGACGAATCGCGTCGACAACCGCGGCAAGCTCGGTGAGGCGCGCGTGCGCTGAATCGCTGAGTGCACGCCCCTGAGGCGATACCCAGCCGCGCGGAGGCAAATCGGCGAGCGCATCAATGATGGCGGCGTTGCCTTCGCGCGCCTCACGGGGCCCCGCGAGCGCCTCCGCACGGTCATGTAGCGCGGCCAAGTCTCGTGGTCCTAGCGCAATCCGCTCGCCGGTGAGCAAACGAATGAGTGCATCACCGCGAGACGGATCATGCGCTACTTCGAGCAGTGCCAGAAGATCGGCGACCTCCGGCGTATCGAGCAACCCGCCGAGTCCAACGACCTCGTAATCCACCCCGGCGGCGGAAAGTGCATCGACAATTGCACGCTGCTGCGCGCGTCGGCGACACAACACTGCAGCGCCAACGGGTTCGTCCGGGCGGTGTCCCAACTCCGCTCGCCTTCCCACAATGAAGCCGACGACCGCAGCCGCTTCGTCCTCTTCGGTGAGGTGACGAGAGGCGACAACGCCGGGGGCGGCTCGCACGGGTTCGACAGTGCCGAGTTCGGCCGACCGTGTCCGCAACGGCACTCCCGTAACCGGCCCCGATACGAGCGGTGCAACAACGGCGTTCGCAGCGGCCAATATCCCCGACTCGTTGCGCCAGCTCACCGACAAATGCCCCACGCGGACCCGCGGGCCGCCGAATCGCTCGACGTACTGTCGAAGCGCGTCGGCAGAGGCGCCGCGAAACCCGTAGATCGCTTGATTCGGATCTCCCACTGCCATGACGGGATGTGTGCCGCCAAAGAGGTGGGCAAAAAGGTCAAGTTGCGGGGGCGATGTGTCCTGGAACTCGTCGAGCAACACCGCGACATAACGCGAACGCTCAATCTCCTGAACGGCTGGCATGCGCGCAAGCGTGACGGCGATATCCACCTGGTCCGAGAAGTCGAGAAGTGATGACGCACGTTTGCGTGCGTCGAACTCGGCGATGAGATCGGCAAGTGCGACGAGCGAGCGCACCTTGCCAACCACTCGGGCGAGATCTTGAGTGAAGCGCCCCGGCCCGCCGCCTTGCCGCTTGGGTAGCGCTTCCATAAAGGCAAGTGCATTGCTAGCCCACGTGCGCAGTTGCTCCGGCGTGACGCGATGATCACGCGCTTGCGCGGCAAGACGGGGCACTGCGGCGACAATCGAGCTAACCGCGGCGTCAGTGTCCACGTCCCGGTCCCACGAGGAGACGACCGAGTTCGCCAGTTGCCACAGCGCGGCATCGGTGAGCACTGTCGAGCTTGGATCAACGGCAGCGCGCAAGCCGTGCTCTTTTGCGAGTGCCGCTGCGTACGCGTTGTAGGTCGACACACTGACGTGGGCACGCGCCGGATCCGGGCCGAAGAGAGTTGCCACGCGCTTTTGCGCACGTTCAGCGATCTCGGACGCGGCCTTCCGCGTGAAGGTGAGGCAGAGAATCTCTTCTGGTGAGATGTCGCGCCCAAACAGGGCGCGCGCATTGTCGAGGAGATACAGAATGCGCAGAGACAGGGTTTCCGTCTTGCCGGATCCGGCACCCGCGACCACGAGCATCGGATCCAGACCTGCCCCGACGACCTCGCTTTGTTCCGCGGTGAGCAGGCGATCCGGAGCAATCTCGCGCGCAATCTCTGCGGGTGGGCGGCCCAAGCCCTCGACCACCCCAACGTGTGCCGTCATGAGTCACTCACCTGGGCGCCCTCAGCGTGGGCTGGGCACGCCCGCCGCACCGGACACGTGTCACAGTGCCTGTCGACGACGGCCGGAAACACCGAACCTCCCATGAGGCCGACGACGTGGTCGAGCCGGGCACGTGCCGTTTGCGGATCGATCGGGTCCTGACGACGGCTTGTACCCTCCTTACCGCTCGACACGAACGCGAGCTCGGCGCCGAGAGAGGTGTCGACGCCGTCGACGGCCCCCGAGGCGATGGCAAGTTGATACATCGCGAGTTGTGCGTTCTCAAGCGCTTCAGCTTGTGTCGGCACAGAGCGTCCTGTCTTCAGATCGACAACGTAAGCACCGCCGTCGTGAAGTTCGATGCGGTCAGCAATGCCGCTGAGGACGGCCCGACCAAGTTCAGCGCGGAACGGATGTTCGGTGCGAACATCGATGTGCGAGCGTTTGTCGAGATACGCAGCGAGGCGCTCCGCCATCTGACGCGCATTTTCGTACGCGACCCGCTCGGGCCACGTCTCCACAGCGAAGTGTTCGGACCACAACGCGTCGAAATCGGCCAAGATCGCCTCCGCACCCCCCTGAGGATGCCTCTCGGCAAGTTCGTGGATGAGCGTGCCAACGTGTTGCGCCTCCGTCACTTCGCGGGTTCCTCCCACCGACTCGAAGGCCCAACGCAACGTGCACTTCTCTACCCATTCCACCTTGGACGGGGACACTCGGATTGGTTCGTCCTCGTCCCAGAATGGTTCGTCGGTGCTCCACTCCTGCGCGCCATGCCACTGCGCAGGATGGGCGCCCTGCACCCCGCGCTGCGCAAGCGCAGCCAACATCTCGGCATACGCCGGGTTGCCGAGGTCTGCCTCGGCCTGCGCACGCACCTGCGCGACCGCGCTACGCAGATCTGCAACTGAGCGGCGCTCGCCCGCACGATCACGGGTGACCCCTGCCGCCGCTTCGATCGTTGACACAAAACGTGATGGTCGAGATTCGCCATCATCGATCGCCGTCACGATGAGCCGCGACCGGGCGCGCGAAACCGCCACCAGGAGCGTTCGAGCCTCATCGTCAAGTACAGAAAGCCGAGCAGTGCGCAGATCGGCAGGCCCGCTCGCGCGTTCCGCGGCCCCGCGCCACCCATCGCGTAATGCCTCTGCGAGGCGCTGCGCACCGAGCACCGAGTCACGTAGTGCAAGGTTTGGCCACACACCTTCCTCGACACCGGCAACAACGACAACATCCCACTCGCGGCCGAGTGCGGAGGCAGGCGTCGCAAAAGAGACGGCGTCCGCCATGCTTGCGTGGGCACCGAGCGTGTCTGCGGCGAACCCCTGTCCCGCCAGGTAACTGAGGAAGGTGGCCGCGCTCGCCTCCGGCAAGCGTTCGCTAAACGTTTGAGCCGCACGCAACAGCGCGATGACAGCGTCAAGGTCCGCATCGTCACGTGAGGATCCAGCCAAAGCGGCCTGCCGCCAGGCGTCGGCAACGTCGAGTACGTGCCATGCCGCCCACACGACGGCGCCGGGGGTCGCAAAGGGCTCCTGCGCCCGCGTCGCGGCAGCACGCACTGCTCGGGCTAAACGGTGGGCAACGCGCGCCTCCGGGCCGGGAAGCGTCGCCCACGCGTCAGGGCTATCGAGAGCGTCGAGCAAGAGTTCGCCCGATGACCGGTGGCCACCGCCGGCACGCTCCTCGCGCACGAGTTCGCGCCGTAGGCGGCGCACGCTCACGGGGTCGAGCCCCACGACGCGGGAGCACAACACGTCGACCGCTTGGTCTTCATCCCACCGCTCGCCGAGCGCGTGGCGCACGATCGCGAGCAAGGGAGCCACCGCCGGCTCGAGGTGAAGGGCAACACCGTCGCCGCTCGACTCACAGGGAATGTCAGCTCCACGTAAGTCCGAACGCACCGCGCGCAACACCTCGGCAGACCTCGCAATGACCACCATGCGTGACCACGGAACAGGCGGTCCATCGAGGCCATGCCGAGCCCTACGAAGTTCTGCGGCAATCGCGCGCGACTGGCCATAACGATGTGGGGCGGTAATGACAACCACCGGTTTGGGGGCACCGTCATCGACCTCGATCACCTCCATCGCCACTTCGCGCGCCCGCGCCCGCGCTGATCCGGCGCCCTTCACGCCGATCGTCGTCGCGATCGCCGCAGTTACTCGTGCGAGCGCACCGCCCTGGCGGTGATCAAGTGCCAGCTCGACGTGACCGGTCCCCGGAGCCCCCGCCGCATCGCCCAACAAGGCGGGCACTGCCCCGCGATATCCCTGAACTGACTCGTCAGCATTGCCCACGAGCACGAGTCGCGTGCCCGTCGTCGCCAGATACTCCAAGAGTCGAGCGGTGGCAGCGGTGGCGTCTTGAGCATCGTCGACGAGCACGAGATCGAAGCGTGGCCGCGCTGTTCCGACGTCGCTCTCCCACTCGATCAAGGCATCGGTCGCCCGCGTCACGATCGTGGCGGGATCGTAGCGCTCGCCTTGATCCGCAGGCATGCTCTGTAAGTCGACGATATCGAGGTACTCCTCGTACAACTGGGCCGCCGCAACCCACTCGTGGCGCCCTGTCGCCACCCCTAGTTCAGCGAGCCTGTCAGGCCCAACCCCCGCCTCAGCGGCGCGCATCAGGAGATTGCGAAGTTCTTCCCGGAATCCGGGCAAGGCGGTGGCCTCGAGCGGGATATGAGGCCCCCAATGAAGCGCCGCAACGCGCCCCGAGGCATGGCCTTCCAAGAGCTCCCGCAAGGTGACGTCTTGTTCTGCGCCAGTGATGAGGCTCGGGCGCGGCTGTTCCAACTGACGCGCCCGCGCACTCAGCACGGAGAACGCAAATGAGGCTGCGGTACGTGCGAGAGGCGCCGTTGTGACCGTGTCGATCGCACTCGTCACTCGATCACGCAATCTCGCCGCCGCCGCGCGCGACGACGCAATGACGAGCAGGCGCTCGGGCGAGACTCCCCGAGCCACGGCGTCGGCCGCCGCATGGACAACGAAGGTGGTTTTGCCGGTTCCAGGCGCTCCTGTCACAACGGCACGCTCATGCGTCCGCACCATGTCGAGGGCGCGCACCTGATCGCCGTCGGGCGCAGGCTCTGCTGCTGACGTGACGGGCGCGACCAGGCGCAATGCGGTCATGGCCCTATCCCACCACGCAGGACTGACGTAGACCCGCTAACGCGGCGCGGTTGCGGCGGGAGACTGCGTGGGAGTCGTTACCTCGACGTCGATGGGCGCGTCAGGGAACGGCCATGGGTTGGGTTCACAGCCCTCGGGCAACTCCTCGTGCTGATTGACCATGACATCGGCGCGTCCACCCGCACACGCGACATCGGGGTTCCCGGCAAGGTGCCCAAGGCGGTGAAGCAAGAAGAACGCGCGCGCGGACTGGTAGTCGTCGCCAAATGCCGCGGTGCCTGCCGTCCAGTCGTAGATTGACACGACGACGACGCTGTCATCGGCGCATACGCTCTCACCCACATTGTCGAGGACGTCCATACCGGACCCGGCAGGCGGAGCAACCGCCATTGCGCTCTCGTCGCTCGTCGCCGCTGGGCTTGGGGAAACGGGCACGACCGGGCCCGACTGAATGGCCTCGTGGTCATCGGGGCACATCGCGGCGGCGGTGTACGGGCTGGCCAAGATCACGCGGTAGTCGGCAACACCATCGGTGTGCACGTATTGGACCGAGTCGCCCGTTCCCCATGCACGGTTGTCGTTGAGCACCTTCATCACGTACGTGCGGAAAGCGAGCGGGTCTGCGCGCACCCCTTCCTCGACCGCAACAGAGACCCACCGAATATCGCCCTCGGTCGGGGCAGGGGTGCCGACGCCGCTCACGACGTTGAACGTGCCTTCGCCCTTGAGTTCAACGTCGGTTGTGACGATGCCAGCGTCGCGATCGTCCTCATCGAGCGTCCGTGTAATGGGCGACATGGGCGGCAGTGACGGCACAGACGAGATATCGACCACCGGAGATGGGCTCGGTGACGGGCTTGCTGACGGCTCGGCTTCAAGCATTTCGGGCAGGTTGGCGGTGAACCAACCCGCTCCCATACCGAGTCCAAAAGCGGCGACAATGACTGAGGCAGAGATCACGAAGCCAGGCAGGGTGATTCCCCTGCCCGCGAAAATCCCGCCAAACCGCCGAAGCACCCCCCTACGATAGGTGATCGTCGCATCAGCACGGTTCAGGAGGTCACGTTGGAGATCCGCATCGGCGTACAGAACGTCAGCCGGGAACTCGTTGTCGAGACTGATCTCACGCCAGACGCCGTCGCGAAGTTGGTGGCCGACGCCGTGGGTGGAAGCACGCTCGACATTACGGACACGAAGGGTCGCCGCGTCGTCGTTCCCTCCGGCTCGATTGGCTATGTAGAGATCGGCGAAGAGAACAAGCGCTTCGTCGGTTTCACCGCGTAAGACGCTACTGCGCGACGAGCGCGCTGCTCGCTAATCGTCCTGTAGCGCGATGATGTCGTGCGCTTCCTCAATGACCTCGGCAAGCGTCAGGTGTGACACGTCAATGCTGCCGCCCACTTCGGCGAAACCAAGCGGTTCAAGCAACGCAAATTGCGACTCAAGCAGGTCGACGCCAGCAAAGTGGCCCTCGTCAACGCTCCGTCGGTGGACTCTTTCCGCAATGACTGACAATGGCGCCGCGAGGTGAAGGAATACCGTGGTGCCGGCACGGGCTCGAATGCGATCGCGATACGACTTGCGCAAGGCCGAGCACGCGACAACCGCGTTGGGATGGGACGCGAGCCAATTGCCCACCTCGTCGAGCCATGGCCAACGGTCGTCCTCCGTTAATGGCGTACCCGCAGCCATCTTCGCGACATTGCTGGGTGAGTGAAAATCATCGGCATCGGCGAAGGTGAATCCGAGTGCGGACGCCAACTCGCGACCCACACTCGTCTTCCCGCATCCTGTCACGCCCATGACGACCACCCGCATAGCCCCAGCGTATGCCCTGGAGCGCACTCATGACGGCCTCCACGGCACCTGAGCCCCTGCGCGGTAGACTTGCCGCGACCAGAGGTTGACCGGTCGCATGTGAAGCGCGGCGCGACGCCGCACCAGCAAGGGTAAATGCGCGATCGGCTCCCGTAACGACGCCCGTCGCAGCACCCCATCTTGAGGACACATGACTGACCAAACCTTCGCCGAATTCGGCGTGAACCCGCTGATTGTTGAATCGCTTGCCAACGCCGGCATCACCGCCCCGTTTCCCATCCAGGCGCTCACGTTGCCTGTTGCGCTGCAACGACACGACATCATCGGCCAGGCCAAGACGGGCACGGGCAAGACGCTCGGGTTCGGTATCCCCCTGTTGCACCACACGATTTCTCCGGGCGAACCCGGTTACGACGACTTGGGCGACGGCGCGGGAAAGCCCCAAGCACTCGTCGTCGCACCCACTCGCGAGCTAGCGGTCCAGGTCGCCGGTGACTTCGAGGCCGCGTCAAAGAAGCGCTCCACTCGAATCCTGCAAATTTACGGTGGCCGCGCATACGAGCCTCAGATCGAGGCGCTTCGCAAGGGCGTCGACGTTGTGGTGGGAACTCCCGGACGCCTCATCGATCTGATGAACCAGGGCCACCTTGACCTGCGCTGGGCGCGCACCGTCGTTCTCGACGAGGCGGATGAGATGCTCGACCTCGGCTTCTTGCCCGACGTTGAGAAACTGCTCGCCGCCACCCCGGCAGCGCGACACACCATGCTGTTCTCGGCAACAATGCCCGGTCCAGTCGTTGCGCTCGCCCGCCGCTACATGACGCAACCCACGCACATTCGGGCATCTGACCCCGACGACGGTGGTGCGACGGTCAAGGCAACGAAGCAGTTCGTCTACCGCGCTCACGCCCTTGACAAGGTTGAGGTGCTCGCGCGCATTCTCCAGTCTCAAGGCCGCGGCCTCACCATTGTTTTCGCCCGCACCAAGCGCACCGCCGCCAAAGTGTCCGACGAACTTCGCGATCGGGGCTTTGCTGCGGGAGCCATTCACGGCGACCTTGGTCAGGGTGCCCGTGAGCAAGCACTGCGCGCCTTCCGTTCGGGCAAGATCGACGTGCTCGTGGCCACCGATGTCGCTGCTCGAGGCATCGACGTGGATGATGTCACCCACGTCGTCAACTACCAGTGCCCCGAAGACGAAAAGACGTACCTCCACCGGATCGGTCGCACCGGCCGTGCAGGCAAGACCGGCACCGCTGTCACCTTTGTTGACTGGGACGACATGCCACGATGGGGTCTCATCGATAAGGCGCTTGACCTTGGCTTCCCCGAGCCGGTTGAGACGTACTCCTCGTCGCCGCACCTCTTCAGCGACCTTGACATTCCCACGGGCACGAAGGGCGAGCTCCCCCGCGATGCACGTACGCGCGCGGGCCTCGACGCTGAGCGTCTTGAGGACTTGGGCGAGACCGGCCGCAAACCGTCCGGTGGCAAGGGCAGCCAAGCCGGTCGCGGCGGACAGCGCGGTCAAGGTAGCCAGCGCGGTCAGGGTGGCCAGCGCGGTCAAGGTGGCCAGCGCGGTCAGGGCGGGCAGGGCGGCCGACGCTCGGGTCAGGGGCGCGACACCGCGGCACCGCGTTCGGACGCGGCTGGAGCGCCGGGCGGCGGCGACCGCCCCGCACGTCAGCGTCGGCGGCGACGTCGCCCCTCCGGTGAGGGCGGCGCCGCGACAGCGTCGGCCACGCCAAGCGAGTAACGGTTTCACACGGTGAAGCCGCGCGCCCTCACCTAAGCGCCGGCGCGTCGGGTCAGCCTGTCGAGCAGGCCCCGGCGCACTGCCGGCCATTCGTGAGCAAGGATCGAGTACACGACGGTGTCGCGCAGGATGCCGTCCGGCATGATTCGGTGCGCGCGCAACACGCCATCTTGACGCGCACCCAGGCGCTCGATCGCAGCGCGCGATTGCGCGTTGTGCCAGTGGGTGAGGAGCGCGACAGCGACGCAATCAAGCTCATCAAAGGCGCGGGTAAGCAAGAGAAGCTTTGCGGCGGGATTGAGGCCTGTGCCTTGGGCGCGCTTCGCGATCCACGTCGAGCCGACCTCAACTCGCCGATGCGCCGCTTCAATGTCCATGTAGGTCGTCATCCCCACCGCTTTGCCTGTGGCGGGATCAATGACAGCCCATGGCGCCATGCGCCCTTCAGCCTGGAGACGAAGGCGGCGCTCAATCTCCGCCTCCATCGCGTCGGGTGCAGGAATTGACGTGTACCACGTGCGCCACAACTCGCCCTCTGCCGACGCCTCGGCAAGGTCACTCGCATGCGCGAACGACAGCGCCTCAAGATGCACGAGTGGGTGTTCGAGCGTGGGTGTGGCTGCGAAATCCATGCGGCGACACTACCGCCTGACACCACCGCGAGCAGCCTGAAGGCGGGCGTAGTTTGAGGGAGTCGTGAGGTTCTCCCCGAGCCGGTTTTCCTTGCCGTCGCCGTGATAGTCCGACGCTCCTGTCGGCACGAGCGCGAGCCGCTCGGCAATCCGGGCAAGACGGGTGCGCTGCATCGCGGTGTGGTCGCGGTGATCGATCTCGATTCCCACCATTCCGGCCGCTGCCATGCTCTCGATGACGGAGGTGGGGACCACTCGGCCCCGACCGTCTGCTCCCGGGTGGGCAAAGACCGGTACCGCTCCCGCGGCCCGTAGCGTGCGGATCGCGTCGATGACCTCTGGCGCGTAGTGAGGTACAAAGTAGGCAGAGTTTCCTGCGAGCACCTCGGCAAAGGCAGAGTCGCGGTTCTCAAAGAGCCCGGCGGCCACCATTGCATCCGCGATATGGGGCCGTCCCACCGTCTCCGCCGTCCCCGCATACATGAGGACGTGGTCCCACGTGAGCGGGTAGTCAGCACTGATCTTCGCGACGATTTCTTGCGCCCGCACCACCCGCGCATCCCGGGTGAGGGTGAGCATGTCCGTGACGCCAGCGTCGGACGGATCGGGCCAGTACGCAAGAAGATGGATCGACACCCCGCGATTGCGGCACGACACCTCAATGCCGGGCACAAAATCGATACCCAGCGCCTGTGCGGTCTCCGCTGCCTCCTCGAGCCCCGCCATCGAATCATGGTCGGTGAGCGCAACGACGTCGAGGTCAGCGTCGGCCGCGGCTCGCATCACATCCGCCGGGGACTGAGTGCCATCCGACACCAGCGAATGGGTGTGAAGGTCAATGCGCACGGTCTCAGCGTACGTGGGCCGCACGGTGGCACTGGTCCCGCTCGGTGCAGGTCCCGGGCTCGTCGTGTCACGATAGCCGCGTGAACAACACCGACAAGGCACCTGAAGAGCTCAACAAGGCGCGCACGACGCGCCCGAGCACGGACGAGTTCAAGCGTTTCCTCGCCAGCGGTTGGGGTGAGGCGGATGTTGCCGTCACCGCCATCGCTGCGGCGCCGTACGCGGCCGAGCGCCGGCGTCGACTGAGCGACATGTTCCCCGGAGTGCGCATCGTCGCGCCGGCTGGTGACCTCAAGGTGCGCTCGAACGACACCGACTACCGTTTCCGACCCGACAGCGACTTCGCATATCTCACTGGTCTTGGCGCGGATTACGAGCCCGGCGCTGTTCTCGTTATGGAGCCGCGTGCGCAGGGCGAGGGGCACGACGCGACGCTGTATCTCATCCCTCCCGCCGGTGCAGACGATGAGGGCTTTTACTCCGACCCGCGCTCGGGAGAGTTCTGGATTGGCCGCCGGCCCGGCCTCCACGAGTTTGAGGTGCTGACCGGGATTGCGACGGCGCCGCTGAAGGACCTGCCGGGCGGAATTCGCCTCGCACATCACCCGACCAAGGCCGTGCGCCGTGCACTCAGCGAAATGCGCATGGTGAAAGACGACTACGAGATCCAGCAGTTGCGCGACGCCGTCGACGCGACGATCGCGGGATTCGAAAGAGTTGTCACACAGCTGCCACGCGCCGTTGAGCACAAGCGCGGCGAGCGCGTTGTCGAGGCCACCTTCGACGGCCATGCGCGCGAAGAAGGCAATGCGGTCGGTTACGAGACGATCGCCGCCTCCGGCGATCACGCGACCACCCTGCACTGGATTCGCAACACCGGGCAGGTTCGCCGCGGCGACCTCCTCCTCCTTGACGCCGGCGTCGAGGTCGAGAGCCTGTACACCGCCGACATCACGCGCACCCTCCCCATCGACGGCGTCTTCACCCCCGTGCAGCGCAAGGTCTACGACGTGGTCTTGGAAGCGGCCGACGCTGGGCACGCCATTGCCGCGCCAGGCGTCAAGTTCATCGACATTCACTTTGCCGCGATGGAGGTCATCGAAAAGCGTCTCGCCGAGTGGGGCATCGTGCCCGACATGGAGGACCCAGAATCCAAGCTGTACCGACGGTGGATGGTGCATTCGACGTCGCACCACTTGGGGATGGACGTCCACGACTGCGCGGCCGCCAAACGCGAGCTCTACATGGAAGGTGTCCTTGAGCCCGGGATGGTGTTCACGATCGAGCCAGGACTGTACTTCAAGGCCAATGACCTCACCGTGCCTGCGGAACTGCGCGGCATCGGTGTGCGCATCGAGGACGACGTGTTGGTGACGGAAGACGGTTCCGAGAACCTCTCGGCGGCACTGCCTCGCGACCCCAACGCCGTCGAGGCATGGATGGCACGGCTGCTGCCGTAGGTGCTGTCCGCGTCGGCGCCCCTACCGGCGTCGGCGTATGGTCAGCTGGCGCGCTCGGCGAGCATCTTGATACCGAGGCGCATCTCTTCGGCCGTGAGATAGAACGGCAGACGGAAGCGGTCGGCGCCAAGGCCGGGGAGCACCTCGAAGGCGGCTCCTGCGGCAACGGGGGCACCGACCTCGGCGGCGCGTTCAGCGAAACGCGTTGCTCCCCCGTTTGGCAGGCGGACCCACAGGGCGGGGCCACCCAGCGGGCGGCGATACTCCCAATCGAGACCGTTCTCCGCGACCGCCTCGTCAATGGCATCGAGAGACTCCCGCATCGACGCAAGACGCCATGCAAGCGTCTCGTCGTAGAACTCTGACAACAGGCGTGCCGCAACCCGCTGGAACAGGGACGGTGAACCGAGATCCATTGCGGCGCGGCGGTGGCGCAACTGCGCGGCGAGGGTCGCATTCGTGTGGATCCAGCCGATGCGCAGACCGCCCCAGAACACCTTCGACATGCCTCCGATCGTGAGAACCGCAGCGCCGCTTTCCATCGCCGCAAACGGGCGAGGTGACGTGCCATCAATCTCCAGCTCACCGATTGTGCGGTCGTCGATGACGGTCGTGTTCGTTGCCGCCGCACCCTCAAGAAACGTGATCGCCTCATGCTCCGTCATCGCCGTACCCGTTGGGTTGTGGAACGTCGTGATGTACGCGACGTCGGGCCGCGCGGCACGGAGTAGCTTGACCGAGGCGAGCGCATCGAGCCCGCTTTCCGTCATTGGGAGCGCGAGCGGGCGCGAGCCGGACGCATGCACTGCGTCGAAGACCCCCGGATACGTCACCGACTCCAGTGCGACAGGTCGTTGCGAGGTGGCGAGCATCGTGACACCAAGCCAAATCGCTTGCTGCGCACCGGCGGTGATGACCACCTCTTCTGGCTTGGCCGAAATCCCTTGCGCCCGCAGGTGTTCGGTGACGGCGAGGACGAGGTCACGGTGGCCGAGCGCGGAGTAGCCATTGCCTTGGATCGGCGCGCCACCGAGAAACCCCACGGGGTCCACGAGCGCGCGGGACACATGTGGCGCTGGCGGCGGAGACGCCGTGTTGAACGCGACGATCGGCTCGTACTGTCCGGTGAGGATCTGCGCGAACCGCTCCTGCGGGCTGAGACCCAGCACTCCGCGAGAGCTGACCCCCAGCGTCGGCGCCGCACCGGGGTGAACCTCAAGCCAGCCCGCATCGCGCAGGCGTTGGTACGCAGCGGTCACGGTGTTGCGGCTGAGGTGCAGGTGCGCGGCAAGTGCGCGCTCCGAGGGCATCCGGGTGCCGTGTTCGAGCGAGCCCGCTTCCGCAAGCGCGACAATCGCGTTGGCGAGTTGGACATAGAGCGGGCCCGTACCGGTCTGCCAGTGGTCCAACACGTCCGACAGTTGTTCGGCAGTGGTGCGCATACGGGCCAGCATGGCGCAAACTGGCTCCTTGTGGACAGCGCCAGTCGCATTCAAACTGGCGCTGGAAGTCGGGAGCCAGTTGCTTCAGGCTCGAGGGCATGGCAAATCTCACCCGCGCGCGTAGCCACCCTGCGGCTCTCGATCGATTGCGCACACGCATCACCCTCACCACAGAAGCGGCCCGACGCGCGGGCGGCTACATCGCCGCCATGCCTCACCGCCCGATTGCGCCTTCCGCCGAGGCTGTCGCCGCCCTCGACGCGTTTCGTATCGCCCTCCCGGATGAGCCGCGCGATCCGCGCGACGTGCTCCGTCAGCTCGATGAACTCGGTTCGCCCGCCACCACCGTGCAGGCAGCTGGACGCTACTTCGGCTATGTCAACGGTGGCGTCGAACCCGCTGCCGCGGCGGCGTCAATCCTCGCCGGAGCATGGGACCAAAATGCGGCGCTGCCGGTCCAGTCTCCCGTCGCGAGCGTGCTCGATGAGGTTGCCGCTGGCTGGATTGTCGACCTCCTCGGGCTCCCGGCCGACGCCGTTGCCACCTTCACCTCGGGCGCCACCTTGGCAAATTTCACCGGCATCGTCGCAGCGCGCGACGCGTTGCTCGCCCGCGCCGGATGGTCGGTTGAAGAGCGCGGTCTT
>JAEZXC010000079.1 GCA_023442845.1 Actinomycetes bacterium
CGACGCGACGGAGGTGCTCCCCGCAGTTCCTGAGTCAACGCCCGCCGCTGCTAGCGCGCCGATTGCCCCGCCGCCGTTCGTCGAGCCGGTCACAACCGGACAGACTGCTGTTGCCGCCCCTCCGGCCTACGTCCCGACGACGGGCGCCAATTACGCGGCGCCGGCGAGCGCGCCGAGTAAGGGTGCTCCGTGGTGGCTCACCATTGTGTTGGCGGTCGTCATGCTGGGCGTCGGAACTGGTGCGGGTTACCTACTCGGCTCAATGGGTGCCGATGAGGATGACAAGAAGGCCGAGCCCGCCGTCACGAGCGCCGCGCCAACACCAACCGAGAATCCGGATGACGGCGACGGTGACGGTGACGATGAGCGCGAGGAGCCGACCGAAAAGCCGAAGAACACGGGCCCGTTCCCGATGACGGAGTCATGGGTCTACGACACGTCCTACTACGGCGAAGACGGCACGGTGTGGGAGGGCCAGTTCGACGGCATCGCCGAGGTCCCGCTGCACGAATATGAGGACCAAGAGGGCCGCTGCTTCGTAATCCTTGGCTCAATGAGCCCCACGAGGATTTTTGAGGACCAGGTCGCGACGTCGAGCTCGGACATTCCTTATATCGAGGTGCTCGCCGACGGTCAGATCATCGAAGAGTACGGATGGTGTGACGTCGAGGCTGTTGAAGCCGCCGGCTACAAATCGATTTACGAGGCCCAGGTCACCGTTGGCACCGAGTTCAAGTTCTACCACGAGGTGTTCTTGCCAGCATCGGTGACGGGAGACATCGAAATGGTGATGCTTGGTCGCTACACCGACGCCGGTGAGATCACGTACACGCCGTCGTTCATCACGCTGCCGTAAGTACACACGACGAAGGGGCGCGGTCACGCAGACCGCGCCCCTTCGTGTACCTTCGGCCGCTAGCTAGTCGGCGCGGCCCGCGGCCAGCCCCTCCTTGATGGCGTCCATCACCGATGAGTCAGCGAGAGTTGTCACATCACCAATGGGCCGGTTCTCTGCCACATCACGAAGCAGCCGTCGCATGATCTTGCCGGAGCGCGTCTTCGGCACTTCCGACACGACGAGGATGTCGCGGGGCTTCGCGAGCGCACCGATGTGCTTGCTCACGTGACCACGCAGCGCCGCCGCCACCTCGGCGCCGTCCTGAGGAACAGCGTCGGCGTCATTGCGAACGATGACAAAGGCGACAACCGCTTGGCCCGTGATGGCGTCGCTCGCGCCGACGACGGCAGCTTCGGCGACCCAGGGGTGTGACACGAGAGTGTGCTCGATCTCGGTGGTGGAAAGGCGGTGGCCCGACACGTTCATGACGTCGTCCACGCGGCCCATGAGCCACACGTCGCCGTCGTCGTCAGTCTTGGCGCCGTCGCCCGCGAAGTACATGCCGGGAAAGCGGCTCCAGTACGTCGACTCGTAACGCTGGCGGTTCCCCCAAATGCCTCTCAGCATCGCGGGCCAAGGTTCGCGGATGACAAGGTATCCGCCTTTGCCGTGACCAACGGATGCGCCTTCGTCGTTCACCACGTCAACGACGACGCCGGGTAGGGCGGTCATGGCGGAGCCGGGCTTTGTGTCGGTGATGCCGGGCAGTGGCGAAATCATGATCATGCCGGTCTCCGTCTGCCACCACGTGTCGACAATGGGGCAGCGATCACCGCCGATAACCCGGCGGTACCACATCCAGGCCTCGGGGTTGATGGGTTCACCGACGGATCCGAGCAAGCGCAGCGACGACAGGTCGAATGTCGCGGGGATCGCCTCACCCCACTTCATGAACGTGCGGATCGCAGTGGGCGCGGTGTAGAGAATCGTCACCTTGTACTTCTCAATGAGCTCCCACCAGCGGCCTTCGTGAGGGGTGTTGGGCGTGCCCTCGTACAGCACCTGTGTCGCGCCGTTGATGCGGGGCCCATAGACGACATACGAGTGCCCGGTCACCCAACCGATGTCGGCGGTGCACCAGTACACGTCCGTCTCGGGCTTGAGATCGAAGACGAGTCGATGGGTGTGCGCGACGCCCGCGAGGTAGCCGCCTGTTGTGTGGAACAGGCCTTTGGGGGTGCCGGTGGTGCCGGAGGTGTACAGGATGTAGAGAGGGTGCTCGGCCTCAACCCACTCGGGCTCGTGCTCGGCGGGTTGCGGGTCGACGACGTCGTGCCACCACAGGTCGCGGCCTTCCGTCCAGGCGGTGTCTTGGCCTGTGCGGCGCACCACGAGCACATGCTCAACGGTCGCGGCCGGCGTCGGGTGCTCCTCGCTTGGCGCGAGTGCCTCGTCAACGAGGGGTTTGAGAGCGAGGTGGGTGCCGCGCCGGTTGCCGCCGTCGGCAGTAATGACGAGTTTGGCCTCGGCGTCGTCAATGCGCTGGCGCAGGCTGTCCGCGCTGAAGCCGCCAAATACAACAGAGTGAATCGCGCCGACGCGGGCGCACGCGAGCATGGCCACCACGGCTTCCGGGATTTGTGGCAGATAGATCGCGACGCGGTCGCCCTTGCCGACGCCGAGGCTTCCGAGTGCGCGGGCGGCCTTTTGCACCCGCTCGAGAAGGTTCGCGTATGTGATCGTCGCGGTGTCGCCTGGTTCGCCTTCAAAGTGGAAGGCGACGCGGTCGCCGCGACCTTCCCGGACGTGCCGGTCGACGGCGTTGTCGCATGCGTTGAGGGTGCCGTCGGCAAACCAGCGAGCGACGGGAGCATCGGACCAGTCAAGGGTCTGTGTGAACGGTTTCTTCCATGCAAGGCGATGCGCGGCGTCGCGCCAATACGGGAGCCGGTCGGCTTGGGCTAGCTCGTATTCGGTGGACGTCGCGTTCGCATGTGCGGCAAAGTCCGCGGCGGGCGCAAAGCGTCGAGTCTCGCGATGGAGGTTCTCGATGGTGTGGCGGGTACGCGACAACGTGGGGACATGGGCGTCGTTGACCATGGGGTCAGCCTAAGACTTTGGTCCCAGGTCGTAAACCGCGGGCCCTTTAGCGCGCTGATGTGCGCGGCGCGATGGCGCGATTTTCGGCGGCCCGCAGCGATGAGGTGGGCGGCCCCTGCGCTAGCCTCGCGCGCATGGCGTCCACCACGGAGACCGACCCGCAACCAGGCATCGCGCAGCATCCGAGCCGCATTTCCGGCGCCGATGGCATGCGCGCGCTCGCGGCGCTCGGCGTCGTGTTCTCTCACTTGTTTCAGCGGCTCGGCATGGAGGGCAACCCGGGCTGGCTCGACTTTGTCCAGGGCGCGATGATGAAGGGCGCGTACGGGGTCTCGATCTTCTTCGTGCTCTCCGGCATGCTGCTCAGCCTGCCGTTTTGGAAGGCGTACCTCTCGGACGCCCCGCGCCCCCGCATCGGGCACTACGTGCGCCGCCGCTTTGCTCGCATCGCGCCGGGGTATTGGGCGAGCCTGCTCGTGAGTTTCGCGGTGGGCTTTCTCATTTTCGAGAAGATCCAGGCGCCCTGGTGGCGGCTCCTGTCAGGCGCGACATTCACGTCCGGCTTCCACTACGTGACGTGGTTCCCCACCGAGAGCAATGGGCCGCTGTGGTCGATCTCCCTCGAAGTCTTCAGTTACGTCCTCATGCCGCTCGCGATGATCGCGATGTTCGCGCTTGGGAAGCGCGGCTTCAGGTTCTCCATATGGTTCTGGGTGGTGGTGTTCGCCCTCATTGCCGCGCTCAACCACGCCGTCATCACGGTGTTCCAGACCGAAACCGGCGGCAAGGGCTGGCAGTACGGCGTGGTGGGCGGGGCCAAGGAATGGATGCCGTACTACAACCCGGTCGGCTTCTTTGGACACTTTGCGATCGGGATCATCACGGCAGCAGTCATCGTGTGGTGGCAACGACGCGGCGGCCGACGCCGGTGGAGGTTCGACGTTCTCGCGGCGGTCGGCTTCCTCGGGCTCGCGGCGCTCGTCACTCTCACTGCCTCGCCCAAGGAGCCTCGGTATATGGAGAACCCGTTCCAAGGCCAGCCGTTCCTGTTCCCCGTGTTGGCCGCCTTCGCCGGTCTCGCGCTTGTCGGCATGGCGTACTCGCGCGCGATCGGCCGGTTGCTCGACAACCGCTTCTTCCGCTACACCGCGACTGTGTCGTTCGGGCTCTACATCTGGCACTACCTGCTACTTCACTTGATGGAGTACCTCACCGGCGGCGAGTTCGTCTACGGAGGAGTGGAGAATCCCGTGCGGTTCGCGTGGATCTCCGGCACTGTGCTCGTGCTGGCGTACGCGGTGGCGACCGTCAGCTGGACCTTCCTTGAACGGCCCGTGCTTCGGTCGCGGTGGGCAAACAAGGCGTAAGGACGCGTTCGCCATCGACCGCCGGGGCGCTACTGAGCCTCGATGACCGACACCGTTCTGCCGTCGGGATCGACCTGCACGATGACGAGGCCGTCGCACCCTTCGACATTGCCGTCATAACGGATGGTGCCGTCGTCGCCCACCACGGGTCCGGAAAACTCCTGCTCGCGTTTCTCCTGCCACTCTTGCTGGATCTCGCATTCGATGCGCGTGGTGAACTCGTGGTTGGCGTCGGCGTCCTCGTCGACACCCGGGTCGGTCGCTGCAACGCCCGCCGGTGCCTCAATGGTGAGCCGCAAGGGCGCCGATACGAGCTGGACGTTGAGGTCGCCCGCGTAGAGCTCAGGGGCGTACGTGAGTCGCGCGGTCGCATTGTCGAGGTCGAGCTCCACTTGCGGCGCGAGTTCAGGCTGGCATTGGAGCACCCGCGCTCCGCTCGTCGGGTAGCGGGCCTCCCGGTCGCACGCCTCCGAACCAGGAACCCACGCCTCGGCATTGTCGGGCTCAAGCACCGCTCCCTGTTCCGCAAGGAGCTGACGGGCGAGGAGTTCGTCGGTAATTCCCACTTGCGAAATGACGTAGAGCTCGTAATCTCCTGCCTTCAGCGCGTCCCCTTCACACGTCCACACTGTCGTATCGGCACCTCCGTGCACCGTTACGTAGTCCACCCACTCGGCGCCGCGATCAAGGCGCTCAAAGCGGGGCTGCGGGTCGGGCGCCACAAGTGCGACGACCGTTCCTTCGGACACGATGACCGCGTAGCCAGTGTCGACAAAGGCGGGCGGCCGTGGCTCGCCGTCGTACGTGACCGCAGCACGCACCTGCGCATAGCCGCCGTCCACATCGAGCGGACCTTCGCGAAGCCACGTTGTCTCAAGTGTGAAGCCGCTGTCACTGGCCGCGCCGTCAACGTCGGCGATCGACACCCCACACGCAGCGTCGGGCCCGAGGCCAGAAAGCGTGGGGAAGGGGGAGAGGTTGGCGAGGTCAATGACCACGTCGCCGGTGGCGTCGGCCGGAGCGTCGGCGGGCGACGTGAGCCCGTTGTCGCCTTGCGCAGCAACAAAGAAGCCGCTCGAGACCGCGATAGCCGACGTCGTTCCCGTCGCGAGTGTGTGGCGCCTGCGGACGGTGCGGATGCGGCGCAGAGTCTCTGGACGTGCGCCCGGATCGTCGACGGCATAGCGGAGCGCCCGCTCATCAATTGAAGCCGCGAACAATTCGTGAAGCGTGGGCATCTCAGTACCCTCCTCTTCTGCCCGAAACGGGTTCGACCCACATGGTTTGTTTGTCCTCTTCCGCGCCGAGTGTGGCTCTCAGTAACTCGGAAGCGTCGTGCAAATATCGTTTGACGGAGCCGCTCGCAATGCCGAGCGTGTCCGCCACCTGTTGCACCGTGTAGTCGTCGTAGTAGCGCAACACCACGCACGCGCGCATGCGTGGCGGCAGGGTCAGCAGAGCTCCCGTGACCGCGTCACGCTCATCAATCTCGACGGACTTCGCGGGCTCCGTCGAACCCGACGTGAGGCGTGTCTGAGTTCGCCGGAACAGCGCGTCGCGCCGTTTGTCATCGATGAAGATCGTGGCGATGGCGCGGCGCACGTAGTACTCGGCGTGCTGCAACGAGTGAATGCGTCGCGGCGCAGAGAAGGTCCGTATGAGCGCTTCTTGAACGAGATCCTCTGCGGTTGCCCGCTGGCCTGTTAGTGCGACGCCATAAGCAAGGAGCGCCGGGTAGCGCGTCGAGGCGAGCTCGTCATAGAACCCTTGCCACCGCGCCACGGACCCTCCTCAGGCACTTCGTCGTCGATCTGTCACCCAACCTACGGTTCCCG
>JAEZXC010000039.1 GCA_023442845.1 Actinomycetes bacterium
GGCAGGTGAAAGCGGTTGGCAACCTGCGACACGACCTCATCGGCAATCGAAATCCCCGCGACGACCCCCGCCTCCCGCATGACGAGCGACCCGGTGACCACGGCGTCGGCCGCAATAGTGGAGAAGGTTGTGACATCTCTGCCTGGATTACCGCCCAAGTCCTCGTCGAGCGAGCGGCGAACAACGTCGGCGAGCCAGGTTGCATCGAGCGAGGTGGCTTGGAGCACGTTCTCAGGGTGAGTCACGCCTTCATTGTGGCGTAGGCACCGCGGCCGACGCTGGCGGAGCCTCTCGCGACGGTCGCACGGGTACGGGAGGGGGTATCCTGAATGCGGCGCGTTTCAGCGCGTATCGCACTCTCACAGGAGAAGTCCATGTCCGCTGTGCATCTCGAACCCGAAGAGCTTGAACCCGTTGTCAAGCGGCTGCGGCGAGCCCAGGGCCAACTTGCGGGCGTCCTCAACATGATCGAAGAGGGACGCGACTGTGCTGACGTCGTGACGCAGATTGCCGCTGTCTCAAAGGCGATTGATCGCGCGGGCTTCACGATGATCGCTGCAGGCTTGCAGCAGTGCATCCGATCCGATGAGGATGACACCGCAGCGCGTGAGCGTCTCGAGAAGATGTTCATGTCTCTCTCCTGAGGATCAGGGGAGTTTTCCCCAGCTTTCTCGAAGCGAGTCTTTCCGCACCACCTTCCTCACTAAGGTGTGCGTAGGCACGTCGTCCCGCGTGCGAAAAGGGGGTGCGGATTGCGATCAAGAGTCTCAGTCGACACGGACAGCGTCCGTAACGTCGGCACACAACTTGGCAACTGGGTGCCGGTCATTAGCGGCAGCCCCGTCAGCAATAGACCATCTCTCGCCTCGTGCGGTTCTTCGGTCGTGTCGAACGCTGCCAGCACGACCGAGGATCAGTTCCGAGTTCAGCGGTTGATTATCGAGGCGGAGTTGCTCGAACTTGTCACGGCAACGGACGTTGCGGCCAACGCCTTCGAGGAACTCGACCGCAATGGCGCAGTGCACAACGGCTCGTCGGGTGGCGGCGCCGGCGGTGGCGGCGGAGGTGGCTGGTAATCATGTCCTCCTACCCAACGCATCTCAATGTCAGCAATGTGCGCGGCTTCGCCGACGCACAAACCTCGCGCAGCACCGCTCTCGTTCAGATGCAGGACGGCGTGACCCAAATCAGCGGTAGCAGTGACGTCGCGCAATGGCAGACGTCAGCCGCCGAGACCTTTCGGATCCGCCTCGCGCGCATCATCCAGCTCACATCCGACGTGTCGACAGTCTCGAGCAAATGGGCCACGTCCGCCGCAACGTATGCGGATCAACTCGAGTCGATGGCATCGCGCGGGCAACAGGCGGAGTACGACATTCAGCGCGGTATCTCGCAACGCCAAGGCTTGTCCCACGTCCCGCCCGACATGTTGCCCGATGGCCAATGGGCGCGACGGATGGAAGACGCGGAAGAACTCATCAACCACGGGAACATGGTGCTCGGCAACCTTCACTACGAGCGCAGTGGCATTGATGGAGAGTTTGCACGGGCTCTGTCCTTTGCTCACGGGAGTGGCCTCACAGTTCAGTGGATGCAACTTGCCACCATGTATAACGGCGCCCGCACCGCGCAGGACATCCTTGACCGCCGGGGCGATTTGCTCAACGAGGCGCTCGACCTGGCGGCTGCTGTGGCCAAGCGCCCCGCCAATCCGGACGACATCGCGGCGCTTGCTGCGGCACTGCGCAACGCATCGGCGGACCCGAACTTGTCCTCCCAATTCTGGCTCGAGGTGGGCGGCGACGAGACGTTGCCGCTCCTTGAGGCTGGCCTCATGACCCACGCGAACCAGGGCGGGATGGGCTACCCCACGGACGAGGACCGCGATGCGGCGCTCGCATTCGCCCGTAGCGTCCGCGAGTCTCTCGCGAGCGGCTCGCAGCTGTGGAATACCGAGCAGGGTCAGGACTTCGCGGCACACATGCTCACCGGCGCCGACTGGCCCGGAGACAGCGGCCGCCGCCTGAGTGGGATCGCCGGCGTCGGCTTCCTCTTTGACGATGCCGATCGCAACCCGATGGGACGTTCCTTCACGGTGGCGGCGGCGGACATTTTCGATACCTGGGAGCGCACCGAGCAGACGGGCGGAGAGCCCTGGGGCTCATCAGGTATGGATCCACTCGATCCATACGGCGTCTTCGACAGCATCGCAATCGAAGATCAGGTCGATCGCGGCGGGGCATACGACAGCAATGTCGGGGAAAGCCGTTACGGAGCAGGCGTACGCGATCCCTTTGGGCGCGTGCTCGACACCCTCGGGACGTATCCGGACGCCGCTTGGGAGTGGCTCAACGACAACTCATCGACGCTACATGACGGCTCCCACTCCGTCGCTGGAGACCGAGTCGACTACCTGTCCCGGCGCGACTGGAGCGCGGACGGATGGGATGGCTTCGGCTCGCTGTGGGAGGGTTCGATGCACGCCGAGGGCGGCCTTGCCTCGGACGGATACTCCTCGAGCACCTGGGAGACGCAAGGCGATGCCGCAGCACGGATCGTCGCCGGCTTGGATAGCACCGGATATGTGACGGTGGAATCGCTGTCGGAGGCCGGCGGAGCGAATCTCGGTGATGCGCTTGGCCGGCTCATGGTGTTTGCCGAATTCCAGGGCTACTCGGACCTGGGCCAGCCTGGCACGGGCGACCCCCTCATTGTCGAGGTGGCGAATCCACAGGGCAACGATCCGACGCGCGCGATGCCGTACCTCGAACAGAACTCCTTCGGTGACCTGGTAAGCGCCGTCTCTGCCACTGACAACGGGTTCTCTTCGCTACGCCTCGCCGTGACGGAGGTCCAGAATTCACTTCTATACGCGGCCAACGAAAGTGGTAGTTACGAGGCATGGGATGACGCGCTCGGCCGCTACGCCCAACTTGAGGCAAATTTCCAAGGGGCGGTTGGTGGCGCTGACGTGATGGAGGCCCGCCTCGCAGATGACGCAATCCGTCAGCGCATGGAGGTTGTATCCGTTGCGACAAGCTTCCTACCCGGTAGCGGGCTCGTAGGAGGACTCGGCGCGGTCGTCGACAGCGCCACTGGTATTGGCGCCGGCGGGCTCGTGGACGTGATCACTGATGGCCTCGCCCAAAACGAGGCAATGGCCCAGAGCCTGCTGCCGACGTTCGAGGGTGCCGGAGCCGCTGGCGTAGACCTCAAGATCTCCGGAATGGAGAACGACCCGGCGTTGAACCTGTCCGAGGTCGAGGTGGGAGAGAAGTCACGCGAGACCTGGCTGAACTCCTTCTCCCAGCGCTACGAGGACGGCTATTATGCGTCCGTGTGGCGCTCGACCGATACACATTGACGCACGGGGGGGTATCAATGAGAGTCCAGCGATCAGCACTGGTAGCCGCGTCCCTGGCGGTGGTTGCACTGACCGGATGTGGCGGAGAGGCCGATCCGCCTGAAGTCGCATCCCACCTCACCATCCCCGAGGTGGTGTGGGAGAACTTCCCGCCATCCGGCGACGCCGAAGAGACCCAATGGGCCAAGGACTACCGCGAGCAACGGTTGGCCGAGGCAGTGGCCTTTGCCTATGGCGACTACTCGGATCCCGCGCTCATCGCCACGATCGGCTATGACCGCGCGGTCGACCTCGCGGAATGGAACGCGGAACACTATCCACCGCACGTATGGCTCGGACCCGACGGCACCTATACCGAGGATGCGCCGCCGCGCCTGCGGCCGCAATGGGAAGTGGTGACAGACGTTATCGAGGATGGCGACGGAATCTGGGCCACCATGGTGAAGTGCCAGGCCCGCTGGTATGGGCAAGAGTACGAGTCATATGACGCCTGCCAACGGGTCCGTCTCACCCACGGCGACACCGGCACATTGGTATACGGGAAGCCTCCGGGCGCGAACAACCCATCGAGCATTGAGGCTCCCGAGTTCGACGATTTTCCGCAGGCGTACTGGGCGACACCAATAGAAGCACCCACCTATCCGGACCGCATCAAGATGCCACTGCCGCGTAGTTATTACGTGGACCTGGGCGTCATCGAGCCCTAGCATCCGCGACACGAGGGGAGATATCCGATGACGCCCAAATCAACCACGCCGCGCCTGGCCCGCCGCACCGCACTTGCCGCAGCGTCGGCCATTGTTCTTGTGGGCGCGGTTGGCGTGTTCACGGCGATCACGGTGGACGGCTCCAGGCCAGCGGATTTTGACCTGCCCGCCGTGCAGTGGGAAGAAGACTCCAGGTGGGACGGCAACGAGTGGGTCGAGGCGGTGCGCCGCTCCGAGAGCGAACTCTCCTACGCCTTTGTGATGGGGGACTTCACCGACCCTGACCTGATCGCGGCCGTGGGCTACGTCGACGCACAAACGAACGCGTGGGATGCCTCATTGCTGCGGTTTTCCTCTGATCCCAGCACATTGCTGGCGCAGACATCTCGCATGGCGCATTTCTCCACCATCGAATCGGTTGACATCGCTCCCGACGGCAACACCGCCATGGTGGCCACATGTCAGGCGCTCGGTGAAAGTGAGGCCGGCGAGCAATCATACGGACGTACCACGTGGTGGGTGCGCCGCCTCGTTACAGGTGAGGTGCAGGCCGCACCCGCCATGCCAACGCGCCACTACACTCACAATTTCTTTGAGGATGACCCCTGCGCGCGCATCGACGCCCGCGCTGCCCTGTGGAGCGACCCGCTCGATCCCAGTGCGACGGGCCGCGACAGCGTGCGCCGGCCCCTGTCATCGGGCGCCTATGCTCAATCCGTCTACGCGGGGCAGGGCCAGGACTCCGAGACCGCACGCTCCGAGACTGCAGTGCCGCACGCGAGCGACCTGACGTGGTTTGACGGGTCGAGCGCCCTGCGCGGGGTCCACCCCCTGTTTGATGACTACCTAGACGCCCAGGTCGCACAGCGGTGGGCTCAAGCGAACAACGACTACTCGGCGCCCGAGGTGGTGGCGGCCCTGGGTTATGACCAGGCTGTTGAGCAGGCACAACGGCACGGCAACGCTGTGGACGGGGACACGCCGTGGTCAACTGGCGGGCGGGCCCAGCTCGCTCAGGCGCCGATTGGCATGGTGCTGCTCACGGTCGAGGAGGTCTCTGCCACCGCGATTCGGGCGCACGTGTGCATGGCGGATCCGCAGTACGACCCCCGAGAATCCGGCGGCCGCTCGCTGGCAATGCTCGACATCACCACGGCTCCGGATGGCCGCATCGAATGGGAATCGGCGTTCACCCGCAGCGTGGACTGGGTCCAAGAACACCCCGGCGAGGACTATCCGTGCTACAACGAACGCCGCACATTTGGCCTGTGGCCCACGCCGGTGGACACCTATGAGGCGCACGACCGCAGCACGGTGATGCCGCACGAGCGGGAGTACTACGTGGACCTCGGCGTCATCGACGAGTAGCGCCTACGTGCGCGGCGCGAGCCGCGCCTCGAGCGAAGCCCTCACGCGCGCGGCGTCCGCCACATCGCCACCTGCGACAGCGTCGGCCAAATCCGTGAGCTCCGCCTCCAAGCGGCGCTGGGACGCACGAGCGGCCGGACCAAACGCCCGCACCACCTCTTTACGATACGCCCGTCGCTTCCACCAGGTGACCCGCACGGCGTCCAGGTAGGCAGGCGGCACAGCGCCCAGCGCGCCGGGGGCCTCGAGCGTGCGGCGGAACCAGCGGTGCTCCTCGGTTCTCTCCAGCCGCAGCGCCCCCCACACAGTGAAGGGCACCACCAGCACGTACAAACCGCGCGTCCACAAGGCGTCCAGGAGCGGCGAGTTCCACGAGAAATGGAACAGCACACCAGCGGCGATGAGCGCGGGGCCACCCAGGAACTTGCGCGGCGTGGTCCCCGTGGCAAGCCACGCAACGCCAGCGCCCACAAAGGCCGAGAAGGCCACGTGCGAGACCGCGCCAAACAAGGAAGAACGCGCTCGTCGAGTTGACCCTTCGACAGAATGCCGATGGCAAGGTCAGCGTCACCCCACTTCAGGTGCCCGAAGACAAGTGGCGCGATGCTCATGCGGACTCTGAGCTCGAGTACCCGTGCGCCACCGCCACCCGCACCTTCGCGCTGTGGCCCGCCCCCATCGACACGTTCAAAGCACACGAGCGCGATACGGTACTCCCCCGCGAACGTGAGTACTACGTCGAACTCGGCGTGATCGACCGCTGAGCCGTCCGTACGCTACGCGCCCACAGGCGCCCGCGGAACCAGCCGCGCTTCAAGCACGCCCCGAAGCCGAGCTGCGTCGGCGTCGTTGCCCATCGCCACGGCGTCGGCAAGATCGGTGAGTTCGGCCTCCAGCCGGCGTTGCGACGCAAGCGCGGCAGGGCCAAAGGTGCGCACAACTGACTTGCGGTACTTGCGGCGCTGGCGCCACGTGGGTCGCACTGCGTCGAGATAGGCCGGCGGGATGGCTCCGAGCGATCCAGGAGCTTCAAGGGTGCGGCGGAACCAGCGGTGCTCCTCGCCGCGCACCATGTGGATGCCCCACCACACGAGGAAGGGGACCACAAGGATGAAAAGGCCGCGCGCCCACAGTTCGAGCAACAAGGGCGAGTTCCAGGCAAAGTGCATGAAGAAACCGATGAAAATGAACACAGGTCCAAGCGCGAAGCGTCGCGGACCCTTGCCCGCGACAAGCCATCCGACTCCGGCCCCGACAAACGCGGAGAAGATCACGTGCGAGACCGCGCCGAACAACACGGCGCGCAAGAAGAACACGATGAGCGTCGACACCACGGGGTTCTCGCCAAAGCTGATGTACGCCATGTTGAAGCCGTACAAGATGTCTTCAGTGAGCGTGAAGCCGAGCCCGGCAAAGCCCGCGATCAACGCGCCATCCATTGGCGTGCGCAGCTTCTCGCGCGTCACCGCCAGGATCATGGCAATCGCGAATGCCTTGCCCACCTCTTCGGTCAGTGGCGCCGCAAGGGCAGGACCCCATGCCTGAGCAAAGTCGATGCCGACGCGCTGTCCAAGGATGGTGATGAGTGCCCCATTCGACGGGAGCGCGTAGATGCCGGTCGCAACCACGCCACCCCAGCCAAGGGCAACCAACGCGCTCGAGCGCCGGATGCGCGCCCACAGTTGTGGCATACGCAGCAGCCACCACCATGCAATCCCGAGCGGCGTCGCGAGCAGAACGCCAATCACGCCAACTTCGGGGAAGGTGACGATCCCGTCCCATAACGCGCCCACGTAGAACGCGAGCCCGAGCGCGAGGATGACAACGAGCAACCACCACGAGATGCGGGAAAAGGCAAAGCCTGGAACGGCAAAGCGACGCCGAGTCAGCTCCTTCATGGGCGCGGCTCCAAACCTGGCTCGGCGCTGAAGAAAGCGACCGAGTCGACGATCGCCCGGACGGTATCGAGTTCTCTCTTCACAGCGTCGGCATCACCGCGCACCACAACAAAGATCACCGACTCCCCGTAACGCACTACGTCGACAAAATGTGGCTCATCCGCGCCCGCGTTAATGCCAGCGGTAATGCGAAACTCCTGGCGAACCGGCTCATACTCCTCGGCGCTCTCGCTCAACGGATCAGATAAGCCGCTGAACAATCCATCGTCATCCGGAGCAGGGGGCAAGATTGCCGGAGTGTCGTAGATGAGCTCCGAGATGTTCTCGAGAAGTCCAGCGGAGCCCTCAAACCACACGCCGTCTCCAACACCGATCGTGACATCCCGCTTGCGTACCACCGGACTGCTCGATGCGGCAGCGGCAATGTCGAGGTCCCACCCGGCGGGTAAAGTCACTTCGCCGTACGTGGTGCCAACGACTGTGTCCTCCGAAAGCCGCTGCGTCGACGGTCCTTGGTCGGCCACAATCGGGATCACCAGCCCAAAGACGACCAACGTCACAAGCGTCGCGCCCACGAGGCTGGCACGGTTGAGTCGAGTCACGGGAACACCCTAGCGACTCGCGGTTTGCCATACCCCCGGGGGTATCGTATTGTGGGGATGATCGCCCGCACAATGACGGGTCAACGCGTCAGAGGGGTGCACCATGCGTATCGTAATTGTCGGCGGTGTCGCCGGAGGAATGTCCGCCGCAGCCCGGGCTCGCAGGCTTGACGAGCAGGCAGAGATCATTGTGCTCGACAAGGGCCCAGACGTGTCCTTTGCCAACTGTGGCCTGCCCTATCACGTGAGTGGTGACATCGCGTCTCGCGATGCCCTGTTGCTTCATACCCCGCAATCGCTTCGCACCACGCTCAACCTCGACGTTCGCGTGAACACCGAAGTAACGGCGATCGATCGTGACGCACGCACCGTTACGGCAGTCGGCCCCGACGGCGAATACGAGCTCGCCTACGATGCGCTTGTGCTGGCGCCGGGGGCCTCGGCCGCCGTGCCGCCGATCCCCGGCATCAACCTCCCCCACGTCACTCACTTGCGGACGGTTGACGACGCCACCACCTTGGCGGGGCGTGTTGCCGACGCCCGCAGCGCCGTCGTCATGGGCGCGGGCTTTATCGGACTCGAAACGGCCGAGGCCTTGCGGACGCGTGGGCTTGACGTGACGGTCGTCGAGTTGGCTCCGCAGGTGTTGCCACCGCTCGCCCCCGAGCTCGCCCACCTCGTCGAAGGGGAACTCGTCGCCAACGGCGTACGAGTCCGGACCGGTGTTGCCGCAACCGAGCTCGCTCAGCAGGGAACCGACTCTGTGCTCGTCTCACTGAGCGACGGCACGTCGGAATCGGCAGACATCGTTGTGGTCTCCGTGGGTGTACGGCCAAACACGGCACTCGCGAAAGCCGCAGGGCTCTCGCTTGATGAACGCGGCGCGATGGTTGTCGACAGCGACCAACGGACAAACGATCCCCACATTTGGGCCGTCGGTGATGCGACGGCCGTGCCTCACGCCATCACCGGCGCGACCGGGTCCGTACCCTTGGCCGGGCCCGCTAATCGGCAGGGCCGCCGGGCGGCAGAGTCCATCTTTGGCGTCGCCGTCCCCGCGAAGCCGGTGCTTGGCACCGCAATCGTGAGAGTGTTCGGCCTGACCGCCGCGCTCACCGGGGCGAGCCCGCGGATGCTCGATGCCGCAGGAATCGACTACGTGCAGCATCACACGCACCACCTCAACCACGCCGGCTACTACCCCGGCGCTCAGCAGATGCACCTACTTGCCACGTTCTCACCCGACGGGACGCTCCTCGGCGCCCAAGGCGTCGGCCGCGAGGGCGTCGACAAGCGCATCGATGTGTTGGCAACCGCGCTGCGAGCAGGCTTCGGTGCGGACGATCTCGCGGAACTCGAACTCGCTTACGCTCCCCCGTACGGCTCGGCGAAGGATCCGGTCAACATGCTCGGGTTCATGATGCAGAACTACGTCGCAGGCACCCTCACCACGTGGGGAGCAGCTGATGTCGAATGGGCGCGTGCGAACGCGCTGATCATTGACGTGCGCTCTGCCGC
>JAEZXC010000088.1 GCA_023442845.1 Actinomycetes bacterium
GTCTACATGATTCTGTCGCCGGGGCTTTCGTACAGCTTCGACCTCCTGCAGTCGGGCCAGCACAACACCATTGCCTCGTTCATTGCGCTCCAGTTCCCGGAGGCGAACTCTTCGGGGGTATCCGCTCTTATTGCGATGGGTCTCGCGTTGTTCATCATCACGCTGCTCGTCAACATGTTGGCGCGCTGGGTCGTGTCGCGTCGTGCCGAGTTCTCGGGGGCCAACTGACATGGCAACACATGTGACGTCATCGCCGTTTGGTGAGCTCTCCACCCGTCGCAAGGTCGTGAATGGCTTGATGACGGTGCTGATCTACGGCGCCTTCGCACTCGCTCTCGTCCCGCTCTTGTGGCTGTCGGCGACTGTCGTCAGCCGGGGCATCGACCGGTTCATGGTTGACAGCAACGGGGACGCGCAGTTCAACCTGGACTTCCTCAACCAGTCAATGCGGGGGATCTTTGGTGGGATGCCCGAAGGCGGCATCGCGCACGCCATTGCCGGCACCCTCGCCATCACCTTGGCTGCCACGCTGATCTCGGTTCCCATCGGCCTGCTCGCCGCGGTGTACCTCGTCGAGTACGGCAAGGGCACTCTCAAGCGCGCACTGACATTCCTCGTTGACGTGATGACGGGAATCCCGTCGATCGTCGCCGGCCTTTTCGCCTACGCGGTCTTCGCGGTGGTTGTGGGCCCCGGCACCAAGCTCGGTATCGTCGGCGCGGTTGCGCTCGCGTTGCTCATGATCCCTGTTGTGGTGCGAGCGACCGAAGAGATGCTGAAGTTGGTGCCAAACGAACTGCGTGAGGCGTCGTATGCGCTCGGTGTGCCCAAGTGGCTCACTGTGCTCAAGGTGGTCGTCCGCACCGCCGCCGCAGGCATCACGACAGGCGTGACGCTCGCAATCGCACGTGTCATTGGCGAGACGGCTCCATTGCTCATCGCAGTGGGCGTCGCGGATTCGTACAACCTCAACCTATTTGACGGCCGCATGATGACGCTTCCGGTGTACATCGTTTCGGAATGGCGCAAGGGCGACCAGCCGTGCAACAACCCCGACATTGCGTGTGTACCCGAGATCACCGAGTACCGCGCCTGGGCGGCCGCCTTGGTGCTCATCCTCATCGTCATGGCGCTGAACCTCGTCGCGCGCCTCATTTCCAAGTACTTCTCGCCCAAGACCGGCCGCTAGGACAAGGACCCCACCGTGAGCAAGCGTATTGACGTCAATAACTTGAACGTCTTCTATGGCGACTTCTTGGCCGTCGAGGATGTGTCACTCTCGATCGAGTCCAAGTCGGTGACCGCGTTTATCGGTCCGTCTGGATGCGGAAAGTCAACCTTCCTCAGAACCCTCAACCGCATGCATGAGGTGATTCCCGGCGCTCGTGTTGAGGGCGAGGTGTTGATGGATGGCACCAACTTGTACGGCGCCGGTGTCGACCCCGTTGCTGTGCGCCGCCACGTTGGCATGGTGTTCCAGCGTCCCAACCCGTTTCCCACGATGTCGATCGCTGAGAACGTCGTCGCTGGAGTGAAGCTCAACAACAAGCGGATGTCGAAGAGTGCAACGGACGAACTCGTCGAGTCCTCGCTGCGGGGCGCGAACCTGTGGGAAGAAGTGAAGGACCGGTTGGACAAGCCGGGCTCGTCACTCTCAGGTGGTCAACAGCAGCGTTTGTGCATCGCCCGTGCCATTGCGATCAAGCCGGACGTGCTCCTCATGGACGAGCCATGTTCTGCTCTCGACCCGATTTCGACACTCGCGATTGAAGACCTCATCCACGAGTTGAAGTCCGAGTACACGATCGTCATTGTCACGCACAACATGCAACAGGCAGCACGGGTGTCGGACCGCACTGCGTTCTTCAACATTGCGGGCACCGGCAAGCCGGGCAAGCTCATTGAGATGGACGACACGACGACGATCTTCTCGGCACCGGCTGAGAAGGCGACGGAAGACTACATCTCGGGACGCTTCGGCTGAGTTCTCGCAGCCGAAGCAGGATTCGCTAGTTGGCGGAGCCCTCGAGCGCCTCGAGTACCGCCCGGTATTCCTCAAGCGTGCCGTCGAGCACGGGCAGCGGCGAGGAGACGGGGGCAACGCCCTCGATCTGGATTGACACCTCGGCGATGCCGCCCGCGGCAACAGGCGACGTCGTCACGAACTCACGCTCACCATCGCCCACGCCGAGAGTGACGAGGGTGTGCGGCGCAACGACGATCTCGGTTGAGTCGCCACCAATCGTGATGAGTACCCGCGCAGGTTCGTTGCCCTCGTTGTAGAGGGTGCCCACGAGCGCTCCGGGCTCGCCTGCGCCGCTGGAGATCAGCAGAAAGTTCTCCGTTGACACATCGCCGAGCTCAATGCCGATGCCATCCGAGGGGTCGTAAGCGTTCGACGTCGTGATCGAGGCGGCTAAGGAACAAGCGGACAGCGACAATGCGGCGCCAAGAGCAAGGGCGGCGACCTTCACGCGTGCGTGCACGGGTCTTCCTTTCGGGAGGGGACTGGGAATCAGGATAGTGGGCCATTTGCTCGCGCCCAACCGCGTGTCGCTCCATTGAGGGTAAGTAAAGGGACTGTATAGGGCGAGCGTTCGGGTGGTAGACTAGGGGTCCGCATCGAAGGGGAATTGGACACTCATGAACTTCGTCGTTGGCGAGACCGTCGTCTATCCGCACCACGGTGCAGCGCTCATTGAAGACATTAAGAAGCGCGTGATTCGTGGTGAGGAGAAGACGTATCTCAAACTCAAGGTCGCTCAGGGCGACCTGACGATTGAGGTCCCCGCAGAAAACGTTGACCTGGTTGGCGTTCGTGATGTTGTCGACGAGGCAGGCCTCGAGAGGGTGTTCGACGTATTGCGCGAACCGTACATCGAAGAGCCCACGAACTGGTCGCGCCGCTACAAGGCCAATGTCGAAAAGCTCGCCTCCGGCGATGTCATTCGCGTTGCTGAAGTGGTTCGCGACCTCAGCCGCCGTGACACCGACAAGGGCCTCAGCGCTGGCGAAAAGCGCATGCTCGCCAAGGCACGTCAGATCCTCGTCAGCGAACTCGCTCTCGCCGAGAAGTGCGACGAGCCCACAGCTGAGACGCGACTCGACGCGGTTCTCGCGTCGTGACCATCGCGGCCGTTCTCACGGCCGCAGGTAGCGGCTCTCGCCTTGGTTGCGATGTTCCTAAGGCCCTGGCCACCGTCAATGGAGTACCACTCGTGCGATGGGCGGCGTCGGCACTGGCGACTGTCGCTGAACGCATTGTGGTGACGAGCCCCGCTGACGCTTTGGCTGACTTCTCTCAGGCTCTCGCCGGGGTGCCAGCCGAGATCAATATTGTGGCTGGCGGCACGACGCGCCAAGACTCAGTGCGTGAAGGTGTCGAGCGTCTTGCAGATCTCGACGCTGAAGCGGTTGTTCTCGTGCACGACGCCGCGCGGCCATTCATGCCCGTCGCCGTGTTTGGGCGCCTGATCGAGGCTGCGGAACATCACGACGCCGCGATACCAGTGCTTCCCGTCGTCGACACGATTGTCTCGGGCGTGGGTGGACCGGTCAGCTATTTGGATCGCCCGAGCCTGGGGGCAGTTCAGACTCCGCAAGCGATTCGTTTAGGCCCGCTTCGAGACGTTCATCGCCGCGCGCTCGAAGACGGCGTCGAGTCCACGGATGACGGAAGCCTTGCCCTCCATTACGGCTACTCACTGGCCACCGTGGCCGGAGACCCACTCGGACGCAAGATCACGTATCCAGAGGATCTTGAGTTCTTTGAGCGGAGGTCGCGACCGTGAGCACTCGCACCGGCATTGGCGTTGACATTCACGCGTACGGTGAGGGCGCCGGCTTGCGCTTGGCTGGCCTCGAGTGGCCCGAGGAGCAGCGGCTCGAGGGCCATTCGGACGCGGACGTCGCGGCCCATGCGATCTGCGACGCAATCCTCTCGGCAGCTGGTTTGGGTGACCTGGGGGAGCACTTTGGTACTGCTCGCCCGGAATGGGCGGGGGCGTCTGGTCTCGCGCTCATCGAGGAGTCGGCACGGATTGTGCGTGACGCCGGTTTCGAGATCGTCAACGCCGCGGTGCAGGTCATCGGAAATCGTCCCAAGATCGGCCCGCGTCGAGCACAGGCGCAAGAAGCGTTGAGCGCGGCGCTTGGTGCGCCGGTCAGCGTCTCTGGCACAACCACCGACGGGCTCGGCCTCACAGGCCGCGGCGAAGGCATCGCCGCGATCGCAACGGCGCTGGTGGCGTCCAGCGCGTAACCAGGCCTGGCGTCAGGCGCGCGGTGGGGTCTCACGCGTAAGTCCCAGGTAGCCTTGCACACGTGACTCTGCGCCTATTCGATACCGCCACCCGCGAGGAGCGTGATTTTGTTCCGCTCACTCCCGGCCAGGTTGGCGTGTACCTGTGCGGGCCAACGGTCCAAGGCAGCCCCCATGTCGGCCATCTGCGTAGCGCTGTCGCCTTCGATGTGTTGCAGCGTTGGCTCGAGCGCTCGGGCTACGCCGTCACGATGGTGCGCAATGTCACGGATATCGACGACAAGACTCTCGACAAGGCCGCTGAAGCGGGATGGCAATGGTGGGCGTGGGCGCTCAGGTTTGAACGCGAGTTCCAGGCCGCATACGCCGCTGTTGGCGTGAAGCCACCCGCAGCTGAGCCGCGCGCCACGGGCCACATTCCCGAGATCATCGCTCTCATCGAACAGCTCGTTGAGCGCGGTCACGCATATGAGAATGACGGTTCCGTCTACTTTGACGTTCACTCTTTTGACGCCTACGGCGCCCTGACGAACCAGGGCATCGATGACCTCACCCCCGCGACCGATGCGCCCGTCGAGGCGAAGCGCGACCCCCGTGACTTCGCCTTGTGGAAGGCGCGCAAGGATGGCGAGCCCGAGACCGCTTCGTGGGATTCCCCATGGGGCAAGGGCCGCCCAGGCTGGCACATTGAGTGCTCGGCCATGGCACGACGCTATTTGGGCGATGCCTTCGACATTCACGGCGGCGGCCTTGACCTGCGCTTCCCGCACCACGAGAACGAGCAGGCGCAGTCCCGCGCCGCAGGCTACGACTTCGCGCACCTATGGATGCACTCGGCGTGGGTGACGCAGTCGGGCGCAAAGATGTCGAAGTCGCTCGGCAACGGTCTGCTCGTTTCTGAGGTGCTCGCGCGTTACCCAGCACCGGCCTTGCGTCTTGCGCTTGCGCAGGTCCACTACCGCTCAATGCTGGAGTACTCCGACGCGGTGATGGACGACGCGACGGCAACCTGGTCGCGACTCGCAGGCTTTGTCGAGCGAGCGACCGAGCGCGTGGGTGGCTTTAGTCGCGAGGAGGTCGAGGCGGCAGCACTGCCGGACGCCTTCGTCGACGCGATGAACGATGACCTCGCAGTGCCGCGCGCACTCGCGCACGTCCACGAGACGGTGCGTACAGGCAACGCCGCGGTGAACGCGGGGGACATCGACGCAACGCGCGAGGCGCTACTGAGCGTGCGCGCGATGCTGAGCGTGCTCGGCCTTGATCCTCTTGCGACTGAGTGGCAGCACGTTGACGCGAGCTCCGAGGCTGCGATGCGGGCACTCGACGTGATGGTGAAGGCGGATATTGAAGCTCGCGCCGAAGCGCGCGCGGCGAAGGACTGGGCCACTGCCGACGAAATCCGGGACCGCCTTGCTGCGGCTGGCATCGTGGTGGAGGACTCTGCTGAAGGCGTGCGATGGTCGCTCGCGAGCGACGACTGACCTGAGGAGACCTCATGGCTGGCAATCAAAAGCGACCCGGCGCGACGCGGCGGATCAAGAAGGGCCCTTCCGTCGGCACTGGCGGCCACGGGCGCAAGGCTCTCGAAGGCAAGGGCCCCACGCCCAAGGCTGAGGATCGGCCGTATCACAAGGCCTTCAAGGCGAAGCAGGCGGCCGAGCGCGAGGCCGCGAAGAAGACGAAGCGAACGGGCTCGGGCCCCCGCGATCGCACGTCGCGCGCCGACGACATTGTCATTGGCCGCAATAGCGTTCTTGAGGCGATGCGAGCCGAGTTGCCCGCGCACGAGCTCCTTGTCTTCCAGCACATTGAGGCCGACGATCGGGTCGCCGAAATTGTCTCGCTCGCCATCGAGCGTGAGGTCCCGGTGCGTGAGGTCACCAAGGCGGTGCTTGACCGCGTGGCCGATGGAAGTCCACATCAGGGCGTTGCGCTCGAGGTGGCTCCGTACGAGTACCTCGACCCAGCTGACCTTCTGGAAGCACCAAGCCCCGCACGGATCATCGCGCTCGACGGCATTCAAGACCCGCGCAATCTGGGTGCGATCATCCGCTCGGCCGCGGCTTTTGGTGCGGCGGGTGCCGTCATCCCTGAACGGCGCGCTGCAGGCGTGACCGTCGCGGCATGGAAGGTGTCGGCAGGCGCTGCGGCTCGGTTCCCCGTGGCTCGCGCCACCAACCTCGTCCGCGCTCTCGAGGACTACAAGAAGGCTGGGCTCTTTGTGCTCGGTCTCGACGCGGATGGCGATGTTGAACTCGCCGAATCCTCCCTGCTCGACGGGCCCCTTGTCATCGTTGTAGGCGCCGAGGGCGCCGGCCTGTCGCGGCTCGTCCGCGAGACGTGTGATCAGGTGGCGTCGATCCCGATCGCTGCTGCGACGGAGAGCCTCAACGCCTCTGTCGCCGCCTCCATCGCGCTCTACGAAGCCGCGAAAGCGTCGGCCAAGCCCAACTGAGCAAAGCCCACCGCCACGCCGTTGTCGCCTGGCCCGGGAACCACGAGGTCCGCTACGTCGATCACCTCAGCCACGCCGTCGGCCATAGCGACGCCGACTCCGGCATATCGGATCATCCCGAGATCGTTGAGGTTGTCTCCAAAGGCGACGGTGTCCTCACGGGGGATGCCGAGCCACGCAATCGCTGCCTCGACCCCGATCGCCTTGTCGACGCGACTGAGGTAGAGCTCGCCCGAGCCGACGCCGAGGTCGGCGATCGAAGAGGGGAACACCGACACAACGGGGCCAAGCACGTCGGCGATCTCCGTCAGCGGCACTGGCCCGTCAAAGGCGGTGATCTTGCCGACGCCGATGGGGCTCAGCGTCTCGTGTACCTCGATCGCGGCAACGATATTGGTGAGCGTGGCAAGGTGTTCGAAGCCCGGCTCGGCGGAGAGGGCAGCGCGCGCCGCGAGCAGGTCGTATGAGTCCTGACGCGCAAAGGTGCCTTCGGCCGTCTCCAGGAGGTAATGGGTGCCCGCCTCGTCGAGAAGCCGCAACGCCTCACGGGTCAGTTCCTCCGGGAAGCGAATGTCCTGGATCACCTCGCCGCCAATGACAACGTATGCCCCCGCGCTTGCCACAACCCCATCGAAGCCAGCGCGCAGGAGTTCGTCGCCGATGAGCGAGACGGGACGACCCGTGCACAAGAACACTGCATGGCCCGCCGCGCGCGCCTCCGCAACGGCGCGGGCGTGCGCCTCGGGAACTGAACCGTGGGATGCGTAGGTGCCGTCCACATCCAAGAACACTGCGCGTCGGCGCGACGCCAACTTCCCTTGGGGCACTGCTACTCGTTCTCCCCAGCGTCGGTGTCGGCGTCGGTGTCGCTGTCGGCCGCCGACAGTCGTGCCCGGGGCTTTGACGTGAAAGGCACCCGCGTCGTCTCGCGTCGCACGACGGCTGGGGGAGCGTCGTCCGGCTCGGGAACTGCGCCCCACCCGTGGGTGTTGTCGATCTCGTACGCATTGCGGATGTCGAAGGTGGTGCCTACTTCTTCAGTGAGCGCCGGAAGCTCAGCGGTCATCTCGGCGAGCGATCGGCCGAGGATGGCGCGCTCGTCGTCTTTGGATGGCAACACGTTCTTGACGTACGACGCCGTGGCGACGGGCATTGGGACATCGTGGCCGGCGGATTGGGCCAAGTACCAGCGGTGATCGAGAATCTCGTGGAAGATCTGGGCGGGCTCGAGTTTGCCGCGCAGCTCGCGCGGCACCGCCTTCAGCGTCGGCTCAAAAATGTGTGTAAGCCACCGATGGGCGGCAAAGGTTTCGGTATCGAGTTCGTCGGCCCGGTAGCTCGCATACTCGTCGGCGTGAATCATCCGGTACTCGTCGAGATCGTTGAGAAGGCGGCGAGCCTGGTTCTCTTGAACGTCAAGACCGGTGAGACGCAAGAGGCGCCGCGAGTGGTGGCCCGCATCGACAACCTTGGGGCGGATGCGTACCGCGGTGCCGTCTGAGGTCTCCTCCATATCGATCTCATCCACGTCAAAGCCGAGCTCATTGAGATCGCGGACCCGTTGCGACACCATGAGCGGCACGTTTGTCTCGATGACGGCAGTGTCGGTGAGCGCGGACCACAACTGGTTGTAACGCTCGCGCAAGCGTTCGGCAATCGCGAAGGGGTCGATGCCTTCGTCGAGATCTTCGCTCGCTTGGAGGTCGAGGAGTTCGCCCGTGATGTTGGTGACAGCAATGTCGAGGTCGTAATCGCGTTGGCCGTCGCTGAGGCGGGCGTGAAGATCGCCCGTCTCGGCGTCGACAAGGTACGCCGAAAACTCGGAGGCGTCGCGGCGGAACAGTGCGTTCGACAGCGACACATCACCCCAATAAAAGCCCAAGAGGTGGAGGCGCACGAGAAGCACCGACAGGGCGTTGATGAGGCGCTTACCCGTTGCCTTGCGCAGACCTTGACTGAAGAGCGCGCGATACGGCAAGGAGTAGGCGAGATGCTCAGTAACAAGAGCGCCAGGGAGTTCCTCTCCGGACGCATCGACACGGCCTGCCACAACGGCAATCGGTCGCACGCAGGGTGCTCCAAGGCGGCGCAACTCGCTCAGCATGGAGAACTCGCGTTGCGCGATCCGGGGGTCCGTCTCCTTGATGGCGAGAACTCCGTCGCCGTAACGCACAAAACGCACAACGTGTCGCGATAGACCGCGTGGCAGAGCGGCGATGCGTTCTTCGGGCCATGCGCTCAGCGGAATCGACCACGGGAGGTTGATGAGCGATGCGTCGGCGGTACCGGTGATGCGCAGGGCCATGCGCCTAGCCTACGCGGACCACTCCGGGACCCACGCGGAGCGTCGGCGCTGCAACACCGGCGCCGCAGCGTCGGCCCGCGACGCCACGCGTCCGAAGACGCAGCAAGGGGCGGCCCGGAAAACCAGACCGCCCCTTGCTGTGAATATGCCGTTACTTGGTGAGGCGCTCACCAGTCGACGCGGAGAAGGTGTGCTGCTCACCGACGCGGATCGTGACCCACACGGTGTCGCCCTTCTTGGGAACCTCACGCGGGTCGATACGCACAACGATCTGCGAATCGCCAGCGGCGAAGTTGACGTCCTGCGACGCACCAAACTCGTTCGGCACGGTGCCGTAAATGTAGGCGTCCGAGCCGAGCTCCTCGACAACGTCGACCTCAACCGGGATGGCGCCGTCAGCGTTCGGGGCAGCGAGGTCGAGCGCCTCGGGACGGAAGCCAAGAACCACCGAGTTCTTGTCCTCAGCCTTGAGCGCGGCGATGGCCTCGCGGGTCAGCGGCACAAGGCCACGGCCCACCTGTGCGGCACCGTTGACAACCTGGTACGTACCGATGTTCATCGCGGGCGAGCCGATGAAGCCTGCGACGAAGACGTTGGCAGGGGTGTCGTACATGTCGCGCGGTGTACCGACCTGCTGAAGGAGGCCGTCCTTGAGCACAGCGATGCGGTCACCCATGGTGAGCGCCTCGACCTGGTCGTGCGTCACGTAGACGGTGGTGACACCGAGGCGGCGCTGCAGAGCGGCGATCTGGGTGCGCGTCTGAACGCGGAGCTTGGCGTCAAGGTTCGACAGCGGCTCGTCCATGAGGAACACCTGAGGCTGACGCACAATCGCGCGGCCCATGGCAACACGCTGACGCTGGCCACCGGAGAGGGCCTTGGGCTTGCGGTCCAAGTACTCGGTGAGGTCAAGAATCTTGGCGGCGTCTTCAACGCGCTGACGGATCTCCGCCTTGTTGACCTTGGCGATCTTGAGCGCGAAGCCCATGTTCTCTGCCACGGTCATGTGCGGGTAGAGCGCGTACGACTGGAACACCATCGCGATGTCGCGGTCCTTGGGCTGGACGTGGGTGACGTCACGGTCGCCCACCCAGATTGCACCCTCGTCGATGTCCTCGAGGCCTGCGAGCATGCGCAGCGACGTGGACTTTCCGCAGCCCGAGGGGCCGACGAGAACGAGGAATTCGCCATCGGCGATGTCGATGTCGAGCTTGTCGACGGCCGGACGCTCAGTGCCCGGGTAAATACGTGTGGCCTTGTCATAGGTCACGGTAGCCATTGCTGGTCCCTTCACCGGCAGGTACGTGCCGGACGATCCGTTGTGAAGAGCGCCAATGCTGTGTCCGCACTGACACTTGCCGCCGCGAGCTCGCGACGACCCCCTTATCCTGCCACATACCACCCGGGACGTGCGGCCTGAGCACTTTCGAGCGGATCGGTCCTCGACCCCGTGCAAGCGGGCGACGCCTGTAACGTGTGGACCATGGCGGCCCGCACCCTGAAGTCAGGCGATCACTTAGGCGGTTACGTGGTCGTTCGCGCACTTGGTGCCGGCGGCTCGGGCCAGGTGTACCTCGTGAGAAACGCCGAGGGTGCATATGCGGCTCTCAAACGAGTTGACGCACACGAAGACCCGGTGGCGGCCGAGCGTCTGCGCCGCGAGGTGTCTGCGCTCATGGCGGTACGCCACCCGGCCGTGCCTCGTGTCCTCGATGCGGAACTCGAAGACGAGGACACGTTCGTCGTCTTCGAATACATCGAGGGACAGGCGCTCGCCGAGCACGTAGCGACGCACGGGCCGCTTGGCGGTGAGGAACTCGCCCACATGGCCGAGCGCATTGCCGGAGCTCTTGAAGCGGCGCACGCGGCGGGAGTGGTGCACCGCGACGTCACGCCGTCGAACGTCATGATGTCGCCCGAAGGTGCGGTCCTCATCGATTTTGGCCTGTCGCACCGCGAGGAAGATGAGCGCCTCACCCGCGAGGGTCTCGTCAGCGGTACCGCCGGTTACGTTGCCCCTGAAGTGATTGACGGGGAGGAGCCGGGTGCGGCAGCCGACCGGTGGTCGTGGGCGGCAACGGTGGCCTTTGCGATGACGGGGAAGGCGCCGTTTGGGGTGGGCAGTTCCGCAATTCGCAAGACGCTTGCCGGGGGCTGGAAGTACCCCGACGTTGTGGGGGCTGAGGTGCTCGCCGCGGCGCTCGACAAGGCGCAGGACGCGCGTCCCGGGATGCGGGACGTCGTCGCGGCATTGCGTGGGGCCACCATTGCACTTCCTGTTCCCGGTGGTGCGGTGACCGAGGTGATGGACTCCGACGCCGACGCTGGTTGGGTAACCGACGTCGAAGGAGACGGGGCTGAAGGGGAGTGGGACGACGAACCTCTCGACGGCGCTCAGTACGACGAGAACGGCGTGTGGATCGGCGACGATAGCGGGGACTTTGTTCTCAAAGCATCTTCTGATCTCATCGACATCGAGGTCTCACCGCGACGTCCCGTGCTCGTCGGCGCGTGGGCGGTTGCCACAGCCGTTGCTGCCGCTCTTGCCCCCGTGATCGCGGTGACTGTTGCTCTCATTGCCACTCTTGTTGCACGCGTTGTCTTTCGGCGCTCCGAGTCACTACGGGTGCTGCGCGCCCGGCGAGGTGACCGTTGGCGCGGCAGCATGCTCTACACGGTGAGTTTGCCATGGCACGTCGTGCGGGCCTTTGCCGAATTGCTGCCCTCGATCCTTACGGCTGCACTCATCGGCGGCGGCGCAGCGGCGTTGGGTTGGCGGCTCGTCACGATTGGCGCCGTCGCGCCCACCACCGAGCAGGGTCAAGCCTGGGGCCATGCGATTGCCCTTGGCATCGGGGCTTTGGCTTTTGAAGCCGCCTTGTGGTGGGGGTTGTGGTCGTGGGGCACCCGCGAGGGCGCCTATCGAGCGCTTGAATCGATTGCCCCAACACGTGGCGTGAGCGCCGCTTGGGTGAGCGTTGCCGTCATCGTCGCCGCGAGCGTCGGCGCTGCTGTGTACCTCGGCGCCGATGTGTGGTGGTGGCCGCTACCACCGCTCAGCGGGAAGGCCTGAACCGGGACCGGGGCCCCAAGGCCTAGACCGATTCGCTGGTTAGCCTTCGAGCAGGTCCAGCGAGGAGGACATCATGGTGCAAACGGAGCAGGCAGTGGCGCCTGTCCGCGAAAGCCGGTGGAGCCTGGTGCAACCGTGGCTCAGTCTGGTGGTCCGGCTAGCGATGGCTGGCATTCTCATCGCGGCAGCAGTTCCCAAGATGACGAACCCAGATGAGTCCGTCATTGCCGTCCGCGCCTACCGACTGGTTCCCGATTCGCTTGAGGCGTTTGTCGGTGTGAGCCTGCCCTACTTCGAATTGGTGCTCGCCCTCATTCTCATTGCTGGCGTCTTCTCCCGGTGGTCGGGGATCGCGTGGCTCGTCATGATGGCGGGCTTCACGTTTGGTGTGATCTGGGCGTGGTCAAAGGGCTACAACATCGACTGTGGCTGCTTTGGCGGGGGCGGGGACATTGACCCATCTGAGGTTGACTACCCGGGCCACCTCCTCGAGCGGGCCGGCTTTATCGCGTTGGGAGCGTTCCTCACGGCCTTCCCACGCACGCCACTTTCGCTTGACGCGTGGATGCGGGGAGAGCCCCTCTTGCCGCGCCGCGCCGCAGTCACGGAGGACGCGTCATGACGCAGGCTCAACGAGTGGCCGCCGCTAAGAAGGCCGCCGAAGCGCAGGTGGCAGCCCAGCGTCGCCGCCTTGCCGTCACATGGGGGCTCGTTGCGATCGTCGTCGTGGGCCTCCTGGCAGCCCTCATCGCGTTCATCGTGCGGCAGGGTGATGTGACAGAGGTCTCCGGCGAGGGGCAACTGACACCCACCGTCGCGAGCGAGAACCACGGCTTTGGGGTCGCGAAGTCGGGTGTGGTGGGCGAGGGCCTTGACGAACCGCCTGTGCGGCTCGATGTCTACTTCGACTTCATGTGCCCCGCATGTGCAAGCTTTGAGTACTTCGAAGCGCCGTATCTCGATGAACTCCGCGAAAGCGGCGATGTGGTCGTCTACTACCACCCGCTCGCCAACCTCGACCGAGCGTCGGCCGGCTCGCAATTCTCGACGAGGTCGGCATCGGCCGCCGCACTCATCGCGGAGGAAGCGCCCGACGCTTTTGTTGCCTTTGTCGCGGAGATGTTTGCCAACCAGCCGGAACAGGGCACGACGGGACTCACCGATGAGCAGATGGTCGAGATTGCCCTCACGGCGGGAGTGCCTGAGGACGTCGCGAACCGGATTCCCGATCGCCAGTACACGTCGTGGGCGCGCGTCGCATCCGAGCAGGCAAGCCGTGACGGCATTCCGTACACACCCGCAGTTGTGCTTGATGGCGAGTTCCAAGACCCGCAAAGCGATCCGAGCGCATTCAACTGGACGGCGAGCGAAACCGCGCTCCGTGACGAAATTCTGCGAAGGGCGGCAGAAGCGTCGTAAATTGGGCCTCCACGACGGGGAACGTCCCTGACACTCAGGACGTTGACGCGTCAAGCAAGGAGGAACCAATGCCGTCAGTGACCGACGCTGAAACCCACGAGGACAGCGTGACGAGCGGGCGGTGGCGGCGTACTCAGCCGTGGCTGAGTCTGGTGGTGCGGCTTGCGATGGCAGGCATCCTCATCGCAGCCGCCATTCCCAAAATGCTCGATATCGACCAGTCGGTATACGCCGTGCGGGCGTACCGCCTGCTTCCGGACGCCATCGAACCGATCGTGGGCGTTGGCTTGCCGTACTTCGAGCTGATCTTGGCTTTCGTGTTGCTCGCGGGCATCTTTACGCGCGGAGCCTCGATCGTGTGGCTCGTCATGATGGCCGGGTTCACCTTTGGGGTGATCTGGGCGTGGGCCAAGGGCTACAACATTGACTGCGGTTGTTTTGGCGGCGGAGGCGACATTGACGCATCCGAAGTGAACTACCCCGCGCACTTGTGGGAGCGCGCGGGATTTGTCGCCTTGGGCACCTTCCTGCTTGTCTTTCCCCGGACGCATCTGTCTCTCGACGCATGGATGCGTGGCGAGCCTCTCATTTCTCGATCCTGACCCCTAAGGAGTTCGACCATGGCAAGCAAAGACAAGGTGGCTGCCGCCAGGCAGGCAGCTCAGGCCCAGGTGAAGGCGCGCGAGCGTCGGGCCCTCGTGGTCTGGATCGTGGTCGGCGTAGTGATTGTTGGCCTCTTCGCTGCACTGATCGCGTACATCGTCCGTCAGGGCGAGGTGAGCGGTGACCTCGGTGCTGGTGGCGAAGGCACCCCCACCGTCTCCACGTCAGATGGTGCGATCCCTGTGGGCATGAAGGGAATTGCTGGGCAGGACCTCGATGACAGCCGCGCGCGTCTCGACGTCTACTTCGACTTCTTGTGCCCGTACTGCCGCCTCTTTGAGGAGTCGCAGGGAGCGACGCTCGAGCAGTTGCAGGCGGATGGCGTTGTCGACGTGTACTACCACCCGGTGAACTTCCTTGACCGCTTGTCACGTGGCTCGCAGTACTCGACGCGTGCTGGCTCGGCGGCCGCCCTTGTCGCGGAGGAGCAGCCCGAGGCATTCATTCCCTTCATGCGCTTGATGTTTGCCAACCAGCCCGCAGAGAACACGACCGGACTGAGCGACGACCAGATTGTTGAGATCGCGAAGGCAGCGGGAGTGTCGGACGAGATCGCGAATCGCATTCCGGACTACGAGTATGCGACGTGGATGCGCCAGGCGACGGAGCGCGCGAGCAAGGACGGCGTTGGCTTCACCCCTCAGCTCGCGATCAACGGCGTGCTGCAAGACCCGCAGGCGGATCCGAATGCGGTGAACTGGACGGTAGATGGCGCGTTACGGGACGCGCTCCTCGCCGCCCAAAAGGAAAACTCTGGGGCTCAATAACGCCCTAGGTGTCATGTCACAGGCTCGCGTGACCTACGTCACCCGGGTCTGTGACATGACACACACGAGGTAATCTCGTGGGGCCGAAAGGCTCCTGCTGGCATGGCGCAATTGGTAGCGCACCCGACTTGTAATCGGGCGGTTGCGGGTTCGAGTCCCGCTGCCAGCTCCAGACACGCCCATGTGAAAAAGGTCACACCCTCTAGCAATGGCGTCATATTTGATGTCCCATTCAGTCTCAAGGGGCGGACGTTTGGTGTCGATCACACGATCGGCGCTGAAGCCATCATCGCGTCGCAGGGACTGTCCAGAAGGGGGATAGCCGCCGCGGCGCTTGTCGAAAGGGAAGCCATCTCATGGCTAAGAAGAAGAATTCGCGCAAGGCTTTGGCCGTCGCGCTCGGCATCATGGGCGTCGCCGGGCTGTCAGTGGCCTCTGCATCGCAATTGACCATCAACACTGACGACGAGAACGTTGCCGTTGGCAGCGTCAACAT
>JAEZXC010000043.1 GCA_023442845.1 Actinomycetes bacterium
TGCTTGAGTAGTTCTGCCACGAGGAATGCCATTTCGAGCGACTGATCGTGGTTGAGGCGGGGATCGACCCGAGTCTCGTAGCGCATCGCCAGGCCCTCGTCGGCAATCTCTGCCGTTCCGCCCATCACCTCGGTGACATCGTCACCCGTCAATTCGACGTGCAGACCACCGGGAACAGTCCCGAGTGAATGGTGGACCTCGAAGAAGCCCTTCACCTCGTCGAGGATCGTCTCGAAGCGGCGAGTCTTGTAACCCGACTCAGACGTGAACGTGTTGCCGTGCATCGGATCGGTGAGCCACGTGACATTGACGCCCGCGTCACGAACGCCCTCGACAACAGCCGGCAAGCGATCCCGCACCTTCTCAGCACCCATGCGGGAGATGAAGGTGAGGCGTCCCTCGACGTTATCGGGGTTGAGCTTCTCGGCGAGGGCAACAGCGTCTGCGGCTGAGGTGGTGGGGCCAAGCTTCACGCCCAAGGGGTTGTGAATCTTCGACAAGAACTCCACATGAGCGCCATCGAGTTGCCGTGTCCGCTCACCGATCCACAAGAAGTGGCCCGAGCAGTCGTAGGGCAATCCCGAACGGGAGTCGATACGCGTGAGCGCGCGCTCGTAGTCGAGCAACAAAGCCTCATGGCTCGAGAAGAACTCAACCGTCTTCAACGCCTCGAAGTCGCCACCTGCGGCCTCCATGAACCGCACAGCACGGTCGATCTCCCCCGCCAGCTCGTCGTATGCCGCGTACGCAGGGCTCGCCGCGAAGCCACGGTTCCATTGGTGAACCCGACGCAAGTCGGCGAAACCACCCGTTGTGAATGCTCGAATGAGATTGAGCGTCGAAGCCGAGACGTGATAGGCCTCAATAAGGCGCTCTGGGTCCGGGGTGCGTGCTTCCTCGGTGAAGGCATACGAGTTGACGATGTCGCCGCGGTAGACGGGCAACGTCACGCCATCGCGCGTCTCGTGCGCCGAAGAACGAGGCTTCGCGTACTGACCGGCCATGCGACCGATCTTGACCACCGGGGTTGACGCGCCGTACGTGAGCACGACGGCCATCTGGAGGATGGTCTTGATCTTGTTGCGAATGCGATCGGCAGTAGCGTCGGCAAAGATCTCCGCGCAATCGCCACCCTGCAAGACAAACGCCTCGCCCCGCCCAGCGGCCGCCAAGTGGCTACGCAGAACGTCGGCTTCGCCGGCAAACACCAACGGCGGCACCTTCTTGAGACGCTGGGTGGCACGCTCAAGCGCCTCACGATCTGGCCATTGCGGCTGCTGAAGTGCCTCGCGCGTGAGGTAGTCGTCGACGCCTAGGCGCGCGAGGGCCTCATCAGTCGTCTTCATGATTGACCGATGTCGGCCACCATCTCCGTAAACCACGGGGTGGTCACGTCGAATGGCTTGTGGCCCGCGATGCGCGGGAACTCAATCGCCTTCAGGCGGCCGCCGTCTTCCTCATCGTGGCCCACCACGCCAGAGACGCCACGCAGAGCAGACTCCACCGCGTAGTCCGTCATCGACTTGATGAGGCGGAGGTCCTGCGCGTTCGCCTTCGCAGAGCGCGAGAAGTAGCCCGACTTCTGGACCATCACCTTCTCTGCACCAAGGCGTGCGGCGAACTGCTTCGCAAACCAGTTACCAGGGTTGATGGTGTCGAGCTTGACGTGACCAAACGGGTCGCGCTCAACCGTGCCACCGGACGCCTCAATCTCCTTGATGATCTCGGGTACACCGGCACCCTCACTGAGGAAGATATTGACGTTGCCAATCGAGTCCATGATGCCCTTGAGGCGCGTCGCCTCGGCGTCAAGATCGATGGCGGCCTCCGGAACGTAGACGGCGTGGATGTCCCACCGCTCCTTGCTGAGGCCAATCTCGGGCACCCACTCTTGGGTGCCGAGCCACTCGCGGTACTTGAGCGCCGATGCCGCCGTGAGCCAGCCACAGGCCCGGCCCATCACTTCGTGGACGATGAGCATCCGGGGACCCGAGCGGTGTTCGCCGACAATGTTCTGCGCGAATACCGACGCCTGCTCGGCAGCAGACCACGCGCCGAGGGACTGCTGAATGGGCACAACGTCGTTGTCAATGGTCTTGGGCAAACCAACAACGGTCAGTTCGTAGCCATTCTCGTGAAGGTACGCCGCGAGGTCGGCAGCGGTCGTGTTCGTGTCGTCGCCACCGATCGTGTGGAGAACGTCGACGCCATCCGCCTTGAGTTGCTCCGCCGCGACGTGCAGCGGATTCTCGCCTTCCTTGACGAGCCCGCGCTTCACGCAGTCGGCAACGTTGGTGAGCTTGACACGCGAGTTACCGATGGGCGAACCGCCGAAGTCGTGGAGGATGCCGGCCTTCGCCCGGACTGCGTCGGTGATCTCGATCTTCTTGCCGAGCAGCAGGCCCCAGTAGCCGTGCTCATAAGCGATGATCTCCACCTCGGGAGCGATCTCGGTGTACCGACCGATCAGCCCGCCAACAGCCGACGACAGGCAGGGGGCAAAACCACCGGCGGTGAGGAGGGCAACGCGACGAACAGACATGCGTAAGGCCTTTCAGGTGAGAAGTTTCCCGCTCATTCTAGGGGTGGCCCCGCGCACGCTCGACGCCGCAGGTCCTGTCAGTGGCAACGGGGCGCTGAGACCGTCCCGCTATTCGGCGTCGGCCGGTCCCGAGGCGGCTCCCGCACGCTTGGTGCGCTCGAGCTCGCGCTTGTATTGCGCGGCATCACGATCGGCGTACTCCTGGCCGGAAAGCTCCTGAATCGCCTTCATCACCTTGTCGGTGAGTTCGCGTAGCGCGTCACGGTCCTCTTGCTTGCCTTGGTAGGACGAAATGTGGATTGGAGCTCCGATTCTCACGCCGATGTCGGTCCGAGACGGAACCTTCTTCCCCACCGGCTGTGCCACGTCCGTGCCGATCATCGCGACCGGGATGATCGGTACCCCGGCCTCAATGGCAAGCCGCGCAGCCCCGGTCTTGCCACGGTAGAGCCGACCATCGGGGCTACGTGTGCCTTCCGGGTAGATACCGAGCAGTTCGCCGCCCCCGAGGACCTGAAGTCCAGTGCGCAGGGCAGCTTCGGACGCTCGACCACCGCCGCGGTGGACCGGAATGGTGCCGACGCCCTGCATGAAGGCTCGCGTGGCGGCGCCTTTGACGCCTTTGCCGGTGAAGTACTCGGACTTGCCGAGGAACACAACCTTGCGTGACAGCACGAGCGGCAAAAAGATCGAGTCCGAGAACGACAGGTGGTTCGACGCCAGAATGGCTCCGCCCGACGCTGGGACATGTTCGGCGCCCTCGACCCACGGGCGGTAGTAGACCTTGAGCCCAGGCCCGAGCAGGACGTGCTTGAACAGTGTGTAGTACATGCGTCTCCTCGGTTCCAGGCTACGACGGGATTGAGCCGAGCGGGACCGCTTCGCGCGCGAGAGCGGCCGCACCCACGATGCCCGCGTCATTACCCATGTCCGCTGCAACAATCGGCACCACCGGGCGATGCCCGCGCGCCGTCAAATTCTCAGAGAACGCAGCACGGGCGGGTTCGAGAATGAGGTCGCCCGCCGCGATCACTCCCCCTCCGATGACGAAAATCTCCGGATCAAGGACTGCCGACATTTGCGCACAGCCTTCCCCGATCCAGCGGCCGAGTTCCGCCAGAAGGTCGATCGACAGTGGATCGCCAAGCAGCGCAGCTTCGGTGACGTGGGGACCATTGACCTCACCACCGTCGCGCGCTGCGAGATCAAGGAGCGCGCGCCCACGATTGGAGTCCGCAGCGACCGCGCGGCGAGCCTCGCGGGTGAGCGCCGAACCGGATGCGTACTGCTCCCAGCACCCGCGAAGGCCACAACCGCACAACTCGCCCCCTGGCACCATGCGCAAGTGACCCAATTCGGCCGCGAAGCCGTACGCACCACGAACGAGCTCACCGTCAACGACGAGCGCCGAACCAAGGCCCGTGCCAATCGTCAACATCACCATCGTGCGACTGCCCTTGCCTGCGCCGTATGCGTACTCGGCCCACCCAGCAGCGTTTGCGTCGTTCTCGACAACGACGACCACGTCTTCGTGTCCCGAGAGCGCTCTCACCTTGTCGCCAAGCGGATATTCACGCCACGCGATGTTCGGTGCAAACGTCATGTGGTTACGGTCAGAACTCGCGAAGCCGGCTGCTGCGAGCCCGATCGCACCAATCTCAAACTTGTCCGCCACCTCAGCCACGGCGTCGGCAATCGCCGCGTCGATACTTGCTGGGTCTTCAGGCCGGGTTGGGCGACGCACCTGGGTCAGAATCCGGCCCGACGGGTCGACCACACCCACGGCGATCTTCGTGCCCCCGATGTCCACTCCAACGGCGTCCACTGCTGCCCCTTACGAAAAGTGATGGAAAACGTCTTGGACGAGGGTATCGTGACCACAACCTCACCCCATGCCAACGGAGGCAGCCGTGACATCGTCCTATGCACGCAACATCATGGAACTTGTCTATGCCCGGTGGTCGCTTGACCCGGACAAGGTCGTCGCCCGCTACACCGACGAACACGACAACTGGATCGATGTGACTGCGGCCGAGTTTCAGTCACGAGTCGAAGCCGTCGCCAAGGGGCTCATCGCTCGCGGCATCGAACCGGGGCAAGCCGTCGGCATCATGTGCCGCACGCGTTTCGAATGGTCCGTGCTCGACCTCGCCATTTGGTCGACAGGCGCTCTGCCCGTGCCGATCTACGACACCTCATCGGCCTCGCAAATCGACTGGATCACGTCAGACGCTGACATTCAAACGATTTTCGTGGAAACCGAGGCGCACGCCGCCCTCGCCCGTGAGGTTGCGTCGGACTCCGAATCCCCGCTGACGGCGATTGAGGTCATCGACAACGGCGCACTCGATGTGCTCGTCAACGACGGTGCACGCGTCTCAGACGAAACCCTCACCCAGCGTCGCACGGCGCCCGGCCACGATGACATTGCCACCATCATTTACACGTCAGGGACAACCGGGCGCCCCAAGGGAGTGAGCCTCACCCAGTTCTCGTACACCCGTCACGTCAGCGGTATTCAGGACGAACTGCACGAGATCCTTTTTGAACCCGGCGCATCAACAGTGCTGTTCCTCACGCTCGCGCATTCATTGGCGCGACTGGTCGAAGTCGCCCTCATCGCATCCGGCACGATTGTTGGCTTCTGCCCCGACACCACCAAGCTCGTCCCCTACCTCGGCACGTTCAAGCCGACGCTCGTCCTTGCGGTGCCCCGCGTTTTTGAGAAGGTCTACAACTCAGCAGAGCAAAAGGCCGCGGCCGCAGGCAAGGTCAAGATTTTCCGATGGGCTGCGAAGCAGGCGATCGATTACTCGAAGGCCATCGATTCGGGTCGTCCCATGTCACCGTTGCTCGCGATGCGCCACCGGGTCGCACACGCGCTTGTACTAAAGAAGATCTCCGCCGTACTTGGCGGACGCGCTCGCTGGGCGATTTCGGGTTCCGCGCCGCTCGGCGACCGACTTGGTCACTTCTATCGTGGCCTCGGTCTCACCGTTCTCGAAGGCTACGGGCTTACAGAGAACAATGCCGCATGCACAGTCAATCGCCCCGCCCTTTCGAAGATCGGCACAGTCGGCAAGCCGCTGCCTGGTCTCGAAGTGAAGATTGCCGACGATGGTGAGATCTTCATGCGGGGAGACCAACTATTCACGGGTTACCACCACAACGCCGAAGCGACGGCAGCGGCATTCATCGACGGGTGGTTTGCCACCGGTGACATCGGCACGGTCGACGAGGACGGCTATGTGACGATCACCGGTCGCAAGAAGGAAATCATTGTGACCGCGGGTGGCAAGAATGTTGCGCCAGCAGTGCTTGAAGATCGCCTGCGCGCCTATCCCCTCATCTCGCAGTGTGTCGTTGTCGGCGACGGCAAACCGTACATCGCTGCGCTCATCACGCTCGATGCAGAAGCGCTCCCCGGTTGGCTGCGCGGCAAGGGCAGGCCCGAGATGTCGATCGCGGAGGCCGCTGACGATCCGATGGTTCGCGAGCACCTTGACCGGGCAGTTGAGCGCGCTAACAGCGCGGTCTCAAGGGCCGAGTCAATCCGCAAGTACTCGATTGTTCTCGACGACTTCACGGTGGCCAACGGGTTCCTCACCCCATCTCTCAAGGTCAAGCGTGATCGCGTATTGGCAAGCTACGCGGATCACATCGACAGCTTGTACAACGGTGACGCGTAGCGGCCTCCGGCGAGGTCCGACGCCCGGCCTGACCAACGTCGGACTCTAGGAAGCTCGTTCTTCGGGTGCGACGAGCCGTAACGGAGGGACGAGACCACCCGTGGCGAGTGCCGACATCGCGGCGGCCTGCTCATCGGAGACTTCCACGAGTCCGGCACGTACCGGGATCGTCAAGAAACTCACAACGCAGTCGCCGCACGCGGGTCCCCGTACTGTGCATGTTGCGCAATCGATCTTCATAACGACGACGCTAACGACAGGCACTGACATGACCCTCACCGTCCCTATGTCGGAGGGCTGACGTAGCGTTCACGTCATGGCGCACCTATCCCCCGATATCGATCCCGGGCTCGCAGGCGTGCAACTGGGTCTGGATGACATCGGGGAACCTCTTCACGCAACCACCTTCGTCATCGTCGACCTTGAAACGACGGGAGCTTCCGCCGCAACGTGCCAGATCACCGAAATTGGCGCAGTGAAGACTCGCGGAGGAGAGGTGATCGGCGAGTTTCACACGCTCGTCGATCCAGGTGCACCGATACCGCCCATGATTGTCGCTCTCACCGGCATTACAAACGCGATGGTCCTTGCCGCTCCGCGCATTGAGTCGGTTCTCCCAAGCTTTCTCGAGTTTCTCGGCGACGCTGTGCTCGTCGCACACAACGCACGGTTCGATGTCGGATTTCTTCGAGCCGCATGTCGCACGCACGGATATCGCTGGCCCGGCAACGAGGTGGTGGACACGGTCACGCTCGCGCGGCGCGCCACGACCAAGGAAGAAGCCCCCAACAAGAAGCTCTCAACCCTCGCCCGCGTCTTTGCAAGTCCGACCACGCCAAACCACCGCGCTCTCGACGACGCGCGCGCCACGTCACACATTCTTCACGCCATGCTCGAACGCCTCGCCCGATTTGGAATCACCCACCGCGAAGACCTAGACGCGCTGCGCAATCCGGTACCCGACAAACTACGCACCAAGGCCCACATGGCGGACGGGCTGCCGTCAGCGCCGGGCGTGTACGTGTTCAGGGGACCTCGCGGCGAACATCTCTACGTTGGCACGTCGAAGAACCTCCGCGCGCGCGTGAAGTCGTACTTCACCCGCGGAGAACAACGCCGCTCGATGCGAGAAATGCTCGAACTCGCAGTCGCAGTCGACGTACACACGTGTCCGACCGATCTCGAAGCGCGCGTGCTCGAGGTGCGCATGATCGAGCGCTACCGACCCCGCTATAACCGCAGATCCGCTCGACCAGAACGGACGGTTTGGCTCGCACTGAGCAACGAACGCTACCCACGGCTCCAGGTAAAGCGCAGCATGGACGGACGTGACGCGCTCGTTGGGCCAATGCCAGGAGCGAGAGGTGCGCATGACGCAATAGACGTGCTCCAGTCCGTTCTTGGCCTGCGCACGTGCACCGCACGATTGCCGATCACTCCACGTTCGAGCGCGCGCGCCTGCCTCCTCAAGGATCTCGACCAGTGCGCGGCGCCCTGCGTCGATGGGCCGTCGGCACGCTACGACAACGCCGTCGCGCGCACGAAGGACGCGTTGACGCGTGATGCCTCACCGGTGGTCGCCGCGATCCGCGACGCAATAGAGGTCCATGCCGAGAAGCTGGAGTACGAGCGCGCGGCGCGACTGCGCGACGGGATCGCCGCGCTGCTCCACGGATCGATGCGCTCACAGCGGTTACGGGGCCTCGCCGGCGTCCGCGTCATTGCCGCACGGCGCAATGGGTACGCGTTTGACGTCGTGTCAGTCGTCGATGGCGTGCTGATGGGCAGCGCGCGTGTGAGCGAAGGCGTATGGAATGCGGCGTCACGCCTACGCAGCGAGTGGGACGAGGAGCCTCCTCAGGCGACGATCGAGGAACGCGAAATGATCGCGACGTGGCTCGAAACACCAGGCACGCGAATCGTCATGATCGAGGGTGAGTGGGCAAGCCCCGTGACGGGCGCCGCGCGCTTCAGCGAGTGGATTGATGCAATGCGAAGCGATCAGGAGTCTCGACACCACTTCATGCACCGCGCGTAGAACCGGCCGCCACTCTCCGTCCACCCCGGCGCGCGAGACCCACTGAACGCGGGCCCCGCGCCACCGGTCGCGCCAGCCGGCTCCGCAGCGGCGGCGCGAGCACCAACGCAAATCTCCGCGTCGGCGCGGCACATCGTGGCAACCGAAAGCGTGATCGTTATGAGCAGGAAGGGAGACTCATCGCGCAACCGATAACGTTTTCGATGCGGCGACGGTACCGAGGCTTGATGACAAGCGTCAAGGCTTTCTGTTGTCGAAAACTCGGCGTCGGTTCAGACGGCTGCGCGGGTCGCAGCGGCCCACCGTTGCAGGGTCGCCTCAGCTGCTCCGCTGTCGATGGACTGGGCAGCCGCGATCATTCCGGCGCGAATCCGCTCGACGAGACTGCCCTCGGCAGTCCCGGGCACGCTCCCCTCCGCCGCAAGCGCCAACGCGGCATTTGCGATAACGGTCTCACGCACGGGGCCACTTTCGCCCGCGAGCACGGACCTCACGACGGCCGCGTTCTCATCCGCCTCGCCGCCCCGCAGTGCATCGAGCGTGATGTGATGAAGACCGAGGTCCTCGACGGCATCAATGCGGATTCGGTCAACCTCTCCGTCGCGGATTTCCCACACTGTTGTCGTGTCCGTTGCCGCGAACTCATCCAAACCGTCATCGTTACGGAACACAATGCCGTTGCGTCCGCGCAACGCCAAGACCTCTGCGATCACTGAAGCAAGCGGGAGCGGCGCACAACCGATGACGCTGACATCAGGCTGGGCAGGATTCGTAAGTGGTCCGAGCACGTTAAACACCGTGGGAATGCCGATCTCCTTGCGGACCCCCGCAGCGAAACGCATGGCAGGGTGGAACGCCGGAGCAAAGCAGAAGGTGATCCCAACCTCGTCGAGAATGTGCGGCACCTGAGCGACCGGCACCTCAAGACTCACGCCCAATGCTGCAAGCACATCCGACGAGCCGGTTGTGGAAGAAGCGGCGCGAGACCCATGTTTCACCACACCGACGCCAGCACCCGCGATGACAATCGCTGCCATCGTCGAGATGTTGACGGTGTTGGCCCGGTCCCCGCCGGTGCCAACGATGTCCACGTTCCGGCCCGCGACCTCGATGTGTTGCGCATGCGCGAGCATCGTGTCCACCATGCCTTTGACCTCGAGAGCCGTGGCCCCCTTGGTTTGCATGCCCATCAGGAAGGCCCCGAGTTGTGCATCCGTGGCGCGTCCTTCGAAGACTTCGCCAAGCATCCAGGCGGTGTCGGCGGAGTCAAGGTCCTCGTCGAGCGACAGGCGAGTGAGGATGTCAGGCCACGTTGCCATAGCAAATTCCTAGCGTTGAGGGGCGAATCGTGAAGGGGGCTTACGCCGAAGCAGGCGACTCGATAAAGAAGGCATCCACTGCTGCCTTGACCTCGAAGGGGTCGAGTGGGTGAGCCACCGCAGCCTCGGCTTCGGACCAGGTCGCAAGCCATGCATCCCCGACACGGCCTACGAGGAGGAGGACAGGAGGGCATTCGTACAGCTCGTGCTTCAATTGACGCGCGATGCCCATGCCACCTGATTTCGCTGCCTCGCCATCGAGCACAAGAAGATCGAAACGGTTGGCATCAACCTGCATGATCGTTGCCTCGTGCGTCGCGGTCTCGGTCCAGATCACATCACGATCGCCAACCTGCGGACCTACAGCCATCCGCACCTTGTCTCGCGTGTTCGGATCGTCGCTGTAGACAAGGATCGAGATGGGTGCCCGAGATTCGTGACGGCGTTGGATGTCGCTCATGCGTCCCATTCTGGCACGTCGTACCAGCGACATAACGGCTTCGATCGGGCACGCCGCGCCGATCGTCTAGGACCTGGCAGACGTGCGCGTGAAAGACAGGCATAATGTGGAGCATGTCCCATGCACCAGCGGCGATGCCTTCCCCCATCCACGCTACTCGACCGAATCAGGTTGCGGTCGGGACCATAGTCTGGCTGAGTTCGGAGCTCATGTTCTTCGCGGGCTTGTTCGCGATGTACTTTACGCTCCGCGGCGAGGCATCAGCGGAATGGGCTGCCAATGTGCCGCTCCTCAATGTCCCGTTTGCACTCGTGAACACCTCAGTGCTCGTCGCATCATCCTTTACTGCCCAGGCAGGGGTGTGGGCTGCGGAGCGTTACCAGCGTCGCCGCACGGGGCCGCTGTGGAACTTCCGTACGTGGGGCATGCACGAGTGGTTTGTGCTCACGTACATCATGGGCTCGATCTTCATCGCTGGCCAGGTCTTCGAGTATGCCGAGCTGGTTCAGCACGGCCTCACTATTTCCTCGTCCCCGTACGGCTCCGCCTTCTACTTGGCCACGGGCTTCCACGGCCTCCACGTGCTCGGTGGCTTGATTGCCATGCTGTTCGTTTTGGGTCGCTCTTTCGTGGCCAAGAAGTTCGGCACCCATGAAGCCACCACCGCAATCGTCGTGTCGTACTACTGGCACTTTGTCGACGTCGTGTGGGTCGCCCTGTTCATCGTCATCTACGGCTTGAGGTAGGAACTCCATGCGACGCCTCGCTCTGAACCGCTACCACCGTGCAGCGCCGCTTGTGCTGCTGTTTGTCCTCCTTGCAGGCATTACGATCGCCGCGTCGATCGCTCGCTCTGAAACCGCGACCGCAACCGAGGTCACGGCGAATGATGTTGAAGAGGGCCAGAAGCTCTTTGCCGCCAACTGCGCAACCTGCCACGGTATGAACGCCCAGGGCCAGGAAGGTGTTGCTCCGTCGCTTATTGGCGTCGGCGCGGCTTCTGTCGACTTCCAAGTGGGCACCGGCCGGATGCCGATGCAGTCGTCGGGGCCCCAGGCCATCGCGAAGACTGTGCAGTTCAATGCCGAGCAGATCCGCCAACTGTCAGCATATGTCGCCTCGTTGGCCCCAGGACCGGCCATCCCAGCCGCTGAGACGGTCGATCCGTCTCAAGGGGATCCCGCACAAGGAATGAACCTGTTCCGCACCAACTGCGCCATGTGCCACGGATCGATCGGCGGCGGCGGCGCTCTCACGCAGGGCAAGTACGCGCCTGCCTTGTGGGAGACCACACCAACGCACATCTACGAAGCAATGCTGACCGGCCCGCAGTCGATGCCTGTCTTCAACGACGCGAACCTCACCCCCGACGACAAGCGCGACATCATCGCCTTCCTCGAGGAGCAGCGCGGCACTGCACCAGGCGGCATGTCGCTTGGTTCTATCGGCCCCGTCGCTGAGGGCTTGTGGGCGTGGTTGCTCGGTATGGGCATCATCGTCGGTTTCACCGTCTGGATTGGAGTCCGTTCTTCATGAGCATCGAGAACGCGCCGCACGTCAATGAGGCGGTCCACGAGGAGTTCACCGACCCGGGCCTGCCGGAGCACCACCGTCCGCGCCGGGCCGATGTTGACCCGAAGGCGGCCAAGCGCGCCGAACGTCAAGTCGCGGTGCTTTTTGCGATCTCCGTAGTTGGCACGGCCCTCGCAATCTGGGCTTGGGCCACGATTGACGTCGGCGCCGACAACATCGCGGGCACCCAGCGCAGCACGCTGTTCATCGGCCTTGGTCTCACCTTTGCGATGCTCGGTATTGGTACCGGTGCCATTCACTGGGCCAAGACCCTCATGCGTGATCACGAGATGGTCGAAGAGCGTCACGACATGCGTTCCTCGGACGAGGCCCGTGCGGGTGCCATCGAGAACCTCACTGAGGGTGCGAAGGACTCGGGGATTGGCGTTGGACGACGCGGGCTCCTCAAAGGCTCGCTCATCACGGCTCTTGCGGTCGCTCCCCTCTCCGTGTTGGTGCCCGCCATCGGCAACATGGGCGGCGACTGGAACACGTCAAAGTTCCGCCACACGATGTGGCGTGAGGGTACGCGTCTCGCGAAGGACCCTGACGGCACGCCAATCAAGGCGTCAGACGTCACAATCGGTTCGGTCTTCCACGTCATTCCCGACGGTCTCAACGAGCTCGAACACCACAAGATCGAGGAGAAGGCGAAAGCGGTCGTCTTGCTCGTGCGCCTCGACCCACGCGACATCAAGCACGTGCCGGGCCGCGAATCGTGGTCCTTCGACGGCATCGTCGCGTACTCAAAGATCTGTACCCACGTGGGATGCCCCGTGGCACTGTACGAACAGCAGACTCACCACTTGCTGTGCCCGTGCCACCAGTCAACGTTCGATGTATCGGATGGCGCGAAGGTGGTCTTCGGGCCAGCAAAGCGTCCCTTGCCGCAGTTGCCGATTGCCGTGGACGAGGAGGGCTACATCGTGGCCCAGAGCGACTTCCATGAGCCCGTCGGCCCGAGCTTCTGGGAGCGCGTGAAGTGACCGAAGTGAAACCCGCACCCTCGTCGAGCCGTTTGAACCGTGCCGCAGGAGCAACCGCGAACTGGGCCGATGAACGCACCTCGATTGGCGCGTTCACCAAGTTCATTGCGCGCAAGATCTTTCCCGACCACTGGTCCTTCATGCTCGGAGAGGTTGCGCTCTACTCGTTCATCGTCCTCTTGCTGTCGGGCGTGATTCTTACCGCGTTCTTTGTGCCGTCGATGGACATCGTCACGTACGACGGCAAGCTGCCCCAGTTCCAGGGTCAGGAGATGTCAAAGGCCTTTGAGTCGACGCTTTACATGTCGTTCGAAGTCCCGGGCGGTCTGTTGATGCGCCAGATTCACCACTGGGCGGCATTGATCTTCACCGCATCGATCGTCACGCACATGGCGCGCATCTTCTTCACCGGCGCATTCCGCAAGCCTCGCGAGATCAACTGGCTCATCGGCTTCACGCTCATGATTCTGTCGCTTGCGGCTGGCTTTACGGGCTACTCGCTCCCCGACGACGTGCTCTCCGGAAACGGTCTGCGCATCATCGACGGCGTCATTAAGTCGATCCCGATCCTTGGCTCGTACATCTCGTACTGGCTCTTTGGCGGCGAATTCCCTGGCGAACATCTCATTCCACGGATGTTTACCGCGCACGTTCTGTTGATTCCGGCGCTCATCCTCGGGCTCATTGCCGTCCACTTGTTCCTCGTGTTCCTGCAAAAGCACACGCAGTACCCCGGGGCGGGGCGCACCAACAAGAACGTCGTCGGTTTGCCGCTGTTCCCTGTGTACACCGCCAAGGCCGGAGGATTCTTCTTTGTCGTGTTCGGCGTCATCGCCGCTCTCGGTGCGACATTGCAGATCAACGCTGTGTGGAACTACGGCCCGTACGACCCGTCGCCGGTGTCCGCAGGTACGCAACCGGACTGGTACATGTTGTTCATTGACGGCGCTCTGCGTGTGATGCCCGGCAACGTCGAGTACGTGATCGGCGGCTACACGCTGTCGCTCAACATCCTGATTCCGGCCGTCATCTTGCCCGGCTTGTTCTTCGGCTTCCTCGCCCTCTACCCCTGGATCGAAAAGTGGGCGACGGGTGATCGCGGAGAGCGTCACGTTCTCGACCGCCCGCGCAATGTGCCCGTGCGCACCGGCATTGGTGTGGCGCTCATTGCGTTCTACGTCGTGCTCGTGCTCGAGGGATCGAACGACATCATCGCTCACCTCTTCCACTTGTCGATCAACGACCTGACCATCCTGTTCCGCATTCTCGTCTTCGCGGTACCAGTCGCGGCGTTCATCATCACCAAGCGCCTCGCACTCGGTCTGCAACGCAAGGACCGGGAACTGGTACTACACGGCCACGAGACGGGTCGGATCGTTCGCTTCGACAACGGTGAGTACATCGAGGTGCACGAGCCTTTGTCGGATGAAGAGCGTTGGGTGCTCGTGTCATACGACGCGCTGCGTCCTCAGGAGCTGGCTCCCGAGCACAATGAACACGGTGTGCGTCGCAAGGGATACCGATGGGAGCGTTTCAAGGCGCGCCTGTCGCGGTTCTACTACGAAGACCGCGTGGAGCCTGTCACCCCAGCAGAACTCCACGCCGCCCACGCGGCGCACCACGCTGAAGTTGAGGCGATGGCGGCACGTTCGGATGCTGATACGACTAACAACGCGCACGACGCGTCATAAGGCATCAGGCCTGATCAATGCGTGCAAAAGGCGCGCCGAGTCCACACTCGGCGCGCCTTTGCCATACGGTGGACGAAAAGGAATGCGCCTGCCCACGGCGTGGTTGACCAAAGCGAACGTCGGGCGCCGCGCCACGCGGCGTTCACCGAACTGAAGCCCGCATCGCCGGGCGTACAAGGAGGAAAAATGGCTGAATACTCGCTGCCTGATCTCACGTACGATTACGGGGCTCTTGACCCCCATATCGCCGGTCAGATTATGGAGCTCCACCACTCAAAGCACCACGCCGCATACGTCGCGGGTGCCAATACTGCGCTCGACAAGATGGCCGAGGCTCGCGACAGCGACAACTTTGGCGCCATTGCCGGCCTTGAGAAGGCGCTTGCCTTCAACTTGGGTGGCCACACGAACCACTCGATCTTCTGGACCAACATGTCCCCCGAGGGCGGCGACAAGCCGACCGGTGAGTTGGCTGCCGCGATCGACGAGCACTTCGGTTCCTTTGACAAGTTCCGTGCACACTTCACGAACAACGCGATGACGATCATGGGTTCGGGTTGGTCGATTCTCGCGTACGACACGATCGGCAAGAAGCTCATCATCGTTCAGTTGTACGACCAGCAGGGCAATGTGCCGGTGGGCATCGTGCCGTTGCTCATGCTCGATATGTGGGAGCACGCCTTCTACCTGCAGTACAAGAACGTCAAGGCGGACTACGTGAACGCGTGGTGGAACGTCGTCGACTGGGCGAACGTCCAGGAGCGCTTCACCCGCGCTACTGAGGCACAGGGCTTGCTCGTTCCGTAAGCCGCCTATGTGCTCAAAGAGCACCGCCTCAGGCTGAGGCTCGCATGGCCCCTCACTCCTCCAGGCCACGTCTGGTGGGATGGGGGGCCTCGTGCGTGTCACGATGGACGGATGAAGGCGATAGTTGCGAACGAAGCTGGCGGTCCCGATGCGATGGCCTTGCAGGATGTGCCCTCACCACAGTGCCCTTCCGACGGGGTGATTGTCGCCGTTGACGCCGCCGGCGTGAACTTCATCGACACGTACGAGCGTTCCGGTGTTTACCCGGTTGAGTTTCCTCTGATCCCGGGCCGGGAGGGCTGCGGCACCGTCGTGGAGATTGGCGCCGATGTCACGTGGGCCACGTTGGGTCAGCGCGTCGCGTGGACCGCAAGCCCTGGGTCGTATGCGCAGCGCGTCGTCGTGCGCCACAACGATTACTACCCGGTCCCCCACGCGATTGACAGCGACACTGCTGCCGCCGTTCTTCTGCAGGGACTCACCGCCCATCTACTGAGCCGATCTGTGTTCGCTATCGGCCCCACCCACACGGCTCTCATTCATGCCGGTGCCGGCGGCGTGGGACTTTTGCTCACGCAAATGGCACACCAGTCAGGGGCACGTGTCATCACCACGGTATCGACGGCGGACAAAGCTGACCTGTCCCTAGCCGCAGGCGCCGACCACATCATTCGGTACGACCGCTTCGCCGATATTTCTCGAGAACTGCCCGCCGCCGTACGTGAACTCACTTCCGGTAAAGGAGTCGACGTCGTCTACGACGGCGTCGGTAAGGCGACGTTTGATGCGTCGGTTCAGTCGGTCGCGCAACGTGGCATGCTCGTGGTCTTTGGAGGTGCTTCAGGTCAAGTCCCTGCGTTCGATCTCCAACTGTTGGCACGCAATGGCTCGCTCGTCTTGACGCGCCCATCGATGACGCACTTCCTCAGCACGCCAGAGGAACGCGAGTGGCGTTCGCACGAGATCTTCAGCGCCGTGGCGGCAGGGGACCTCAAAGTCCGCGTTGGCGCCCGCTACCCCCTCGCGCAGGCAGCTGATGCCCATCGCGCTCTTGAGGGGCGTGAGACAACCGGCAAGGTGCTTCTGACGGTCTAGACGCTCACCCTCATCTCGTCAATCAGCGGCGGACGAGTCGCTCCGTCGTAGTAGCGCAGCCACACAGGCGCCACGACGATCAGCGCGAAGTCTTCGCGATCGACGGGTGCGGCTGGTTGCACGTCAGCCGTGCGACCGGCCCACAGCGCACGCTCTTCGCCCTCGACGACGCGGGCGTAGCCTTCGATCTGGACAGTCACGGGTCCCTCAGTGCCGACGACGATCGCCACGCGACCTTCGGACGCGAGATTGACGAGTTTGCGGGCTGATCGGTGAGCCAAAAACGTGATGGTGCCGTTGGCGTGGGTGATGAGGTCGATGAGCGCCGCCTCGGGCGCACCATCGGGCGCTACTGTCGCCACAACGCCTAACGGATTGGCTCGGGCAAAGGCGACAATGGTGTCAAGGGTGCGGGTCTGCTCGGTCATGTGACGGAGCATAGGGTCACTTCACGCGCTGTATACGGGACCCGCAACCCAGACGGGCCTTTGGTCCTACCCGCTCCCCCATACCCGAAGGCGTATCGTCACAACAGGCACAACGGGGTGCCTACCTTCCGGGGAGTGAATGCAATGCCAACGTATTGCGTAGACAAGCATGACCCGCCAACCACGCGGGTCCACTTAGTTCATAATTGCGACGCCGACCTCGAGTGCGTACCACCGCCGTATTTCCAGCTTCCATTGGGCTGGCATCCAGATGCCGATTCCGCCCTTGAAGAGGCTCACGAGTTCTACAAGGACGCGAACCCCTGCGGCTGCTGCTAGGCAAGACAAAAGCCTCGACCCGCGCCATTGCGAGTCGAGGCTCTTGCGATCTCGTCTAGTGGGAGAAGCGTCCAGTACTGAACTCGAACACCCAACCCACGAGACCGATGGTGCTAACAATCGCGGCGGGAACCATGATCCACCATCCGACGGCGAGCGCGATGAATCCAAGCGCGGCGCCCGCGGCCAAGACGATCGGCCACCATGACCAAGGCGCGAACATGCCCTGCTCGCCTGCGAGGTCGGCAATCTCCGCGTCTTCACGGTCTTCCGGACGCGTCGGGTGACGCTTCCCGAGCATCCGGAAGTACACGGCGACCATGAATGCGAGTGCCGCACTCAAGAGGAATGCGGGGAATCCCACCAGCTCTTGGAAGTCTGTCAGCGCGCCGTAAATGAACGCCACGATCAAGAAGAACACGCCGGGCAGCAGGAAGACGAGCGACTCTACCTTCATCGAAAAATCTCCTCTTAGTCCACGGCCGGCTTGTCGATACCGGACTGATGCGCGGCTGCGTGGTCGATTGCCGCGATCTCCGGGTAGTGGAGGTCAAAAGCGGGACGCTCAGAGCGAATCTTGGGGATCGACACGAAGTTGTGGCGAGGCGGCGGGCAACTCGTCGCCCATTCGAGCGAGTTGGCGAAGCCCCATGGGTCGTCCTTGGTGACCTTGGGGGCCTTCTTCACCGTCTTGTAGACGTTCCACAGGAACGGCAACGTCGACGCGGCAAGCAGGAAGGCACCGTACGTGGACACCTGGTTGAGGACAGTGAAGCCGTCCTCGGGCAGGTAGTCGACGTAGCGACGCGGCATGCCACCCGCACCGAGGAGGTGCTGGACGAAGAAAGTCGCGTGGAAGCCAAGGAACAGCATCCAGAAGTGCACCTTTCCAAGACGCTCGTCGAGCATCTTGCCGGTGAACTTCGGCCACCAGAAATAGAAGCCGGCGAACATGGCGAACACCACCGTGCCGAACACCACATAGTGGAAGTGAGCGACCACAAAGTACGAGTCCGACACGATGAAGTCGAGCACAGGCGAGGCGAGAATGATGCCGGTAAGTCCGCCGAACAAGAAGGTCACCAAGAAGCCGACCGACCACAGCATCGGCGTGGCCATCACGATCTTGCCTCGCCACATCGTGCCGATCCAGTTGAAGAACTTCACGCCGGTAGGCACCGCAATGAGCATCGTCATGAAGGCGAAGAATGGCAGCAGCACGGCGCCAGTCACGTACATGTGGTGCGCCCACACAGACACGGACAACGCCGCAATCGCCACCGTCGCGTAGACGAGACCGTGGTAGCCAAACACCGGCTTGCGTGAGAACACCGGCAAGATCTCGGTCACAATGCCAAAGAACGGCAACGCGATGATGTAGACCTCGGGGTGGCCAAAGAACCAGAACAGGTGCTGGTACAGGATCGCGCCACCAAAGTCCGGGTTAAAGATCTGCGAGTCGAGAACGCGGTCGGAGCCGAGGCCGAAAAGCGCGGCCGCGAGCGGCGGGAACGCGATGATGACGAGAATCGACGTCACCAA
>JAEZXC010000046.1 GCA_023442845.1 Actinomycetes bacterium
GAGGGACGTCTCCATGTCGACAGCGTCGGGGTCGAGGAGCCACTGGACCTGGAGACCATCCATGACCGCGATGACGTGAGCCGCAGCCTGGGCAGGCGTCACGGTGTCCACGAGAGCCCCTTCGCCCTCCAAAGCGGTGAATGAACGCTCGAGGTCCGATCGAAGTTCAGCGTATCGCTGGGCGAAGTAGTTGTGCGCGGGATGAGACGCGTCCGACGCCTCGGCTGACAGCTGAGCGAATAGCTCGACAATGCCACGGGCGTGAGTGTTGTTTCGCGCGCTGATGATGAGGTGGCGCAGCATGGCCCGCGGCTCGAGCTCACCGAAGACCTCGTCCTCGATGTCGATCTCATCGCGTCGATTCAGCACCGCCATGAGGAGCGCCGCCTTCGAGGGGAAGTGATAGAGCAGCGTTGGATGGGAGATGCCGCACTTCGCCGCAATGTCGCGAATGCTTGCCGCACGGTAACCGCTGGTGGCGAAGACGCCGAGTGCAGTGTCGAGAATCTGGGTGCGCGTTGCGGCGGAGCGTTGCGCCTGGTCGGTCGCAGCTGAGTCGCCCTGGGCGCGGCCAGTGCTCGCGCGACGCGTCGCCGGGCTGTTGTTGCGCGCCGCTAAGTCGCCCCGGGCGCGGCCCGTGCTCGCGTTGCGTGCCGCCCTGCTTCCTCCTGGCGTGCCCACTTTGTCACCCCCGCCCCTTAAGCGTCGTCCTCCTGTGCGTGCGCCATCCTACCGACTGGTAGAAATTCTCTCTACCGAGTGGTAGAAAAGAGCGGGCAGAAACAACGGCGCCCTGCAGCGAAAGGAAACCGCGTGAGCAACGAGGCCTACTTGAACCCCGCACTGCCCATCGGCGAGCGCGTTCGCGACCTTGTTGGCCGCATGACGCTTGCCGAGAAGGTGGGCCAAATGCTCCAACTCAACGGCAAGCAAGGCATCGAAGAGCCCGTCCTAAAGATGCACGTCGGTTCGCTGCTGCACATGTCGCCAGAGAACATGCTGGCGGCCCACGAACTCACACAGCGCACGCGACTGCGCATCCCCTTACTCATTGGCGAAGACTGCATTCACGGCCACTCCTTCTGGGAGGGCGCAACGATCTACCCGACGCAACTTGGACTTGCCGCGTCATTCGACCCGGCTCTCGTTGAAAAGGTTGCGCGCGCCACGGCGGTCGAGGTCGCTGCGACAGGCATTCACTGGACCTTCTCCCCCGTTCTGTGCATCTCGCGCGATCTGCGTTGGGGACGCGTTAACGAAACCTTTGGCGAGGACCCGCACCTCATTGGTGAACTTGCCTCGGCGATGGTGCGCGGCTACCAAGGTGACGGCCTCGACGACCCCACCGCAATCCTTGCGACCGCGAAGCACTTCGCGGGTTACTCGGAGACACAAGGCGGGCGGGACGCCTCCGAAGCCGACATCTCGAGGCGGAAGCTCCGCTCGTGGTACCTGCCACCGTTCGAGCGTGTGGCCCGTGAGGGGTGCGGCACGTTCATGCTGGGGTACCAGGCGACCGATGGCGTGCCCATCACCATCAATAAGTGGCTCCTCGGCGATGTGCTCCGCGACGAGTGGGGCTACAAGGGCATGCTCATCACGGACTGGGATAACGTGGGCAACCTCGTGCGCGAGCAGCGCCTCTTCCCCGACTTCGCTCAGGCAGCAGCGGCGGCGGTCAACGCCGGCAACGACATGATCATGACGACGCCGGCGTTCTTCGAGGGCGCTCAAGCGGCAGTGGCGCAGGGGCTCCTTGAGGAGTCGCGCATCGATGAGGCGGTGAGCCGGATTCTCACTCTCAAGTTTGCACTCGGCCTCTTTGAGAACCCCCGCTTGCCAGACGTCGAACGTCAGCGGGCCGTCATTGCGCACCCTGACCACACGGCACTCAACCTTGAGGCAACCCGCCGGTCAATAGTCCTTCTCGAGAACAACGGGATGCTCCCGCTCTCGGCCGACAAGCCGGTGCGGATCGCAGTCTCGGGCCCGAATGCGGACGACGCCCAGAACCAGTTGGGCGACTGGGCGGGCAAGTCCGGCCAGGCGGACTGGTTGCCCGACGGCCACCCGCGCGCACAGATTGCGACGGTGCTCGACGGCCTTCGCCAGCTGGCTCCGGCCGGTTCGACCGTCACCTACGCGCGCGGCGCCGAGATTATCACCACCGGCCCGGACCCGATTGGCGACTTCTACCCTGATGGCCAGCCGCGCCCCCACATTGCGATGCCGGTAGACCCGGACCCGGCGATGATCGCCGAGGCCGTGGCTGACGCTCGCGCGGCCGACGTGGCTGTCGTTGTGCTGGGAGACCGCATCGAACTGGTGGGCGAGGGTCGCTCGACGGCGACGCTTGAACTCCAGGGTGGCCAGGTCGCACTTCTTGACGCCCTGATCGAGACGGGAACACCCGTGGTACTCGTGGTCCTCGCGTCGAAGCCTCACGTGTTGCCGCCGTCGGCAGACAAGGCTGCGGCGATTGTGTGGGCAGCCAACCCGGGGATGCAGGGCGGCCGTGCGCTGGCCGAGATCGTGTTTGGTCACGTGGCGCCGAGCGGACGGCTGCCGATCTCGTGGCCGCGCCATGTAGGCCAGCAACCCACCTTCTATAACCAGATCGACGCTCAGCACGGCTACCGCTATGCGGACCTCATTCAGGACCCGCGCTGGGTGTTCGGCCACGGCCTCACGTACGGCACCATCACGTACGAGAGCCTGGCCGTCTCCACTCCCACCGTGTTGGAAGAGGACACCGTCCGTGCGGAGGTCACCGTCACCAACAGCGGTGACGTTGAAGCGACGGAAACCGTCCAGGTCTACATTCGAGATGTCAACACGTCCGCAACGTGGGCCGATAGAGAACTCAAGGCTTTCACGCATGTTCGACTCGCCCCCGGCGAGACGGCGCACGTTCGAATTGAACTACCCGCGGCGTCGTGCACCATGGTGACGGCGGATGGCCGCCGACTCGTGGAACCGGGCGAGTTCGAAATGCTCGTGGGGCCGTCGTCACGGCTCGACGACCTACTCGTCGCACCTTTCACCATCAAGGAGTAAGCATGTCCACCGACATCGATGCGGCGCGGCTTCGCAAGGCCCGCTGGGGCGTCAGCCTGCTGTTCCTTGGCAATGGCGCCATGTGGGCAAACCTTGTGCCGCGCCTGCCGGACATTCGTGAGCGGCTCGACGTGGGTTACGGCGCCTTTGGTGTGGCAGTGTCGTTTGCGTCCATCGGTGCGATCGTCCTCGGCTTGCTCGCGGCGACTCTCATCCGACGCTTCGGCTCGGCACGAGTGGCCGCTGCGACGCTGGCCTTGCAGGCAGTGGCCGTTTCGGGCGCCGGCCTTGCGCCGTCAGTTGTTCTCTTTGGCGCCTTCCTCTTCATTAATGGCGCACTCGACTCGGTCACGGATGTGGCACAGAACGCGCACGGACTCATCGTCCAGAAGCGGATGAAGCGCTCCATCATCAACGGACTCCACGCGATGTGGTCGGCGGGTGCGGCGATTGGTGCGTTCCTCGGCCAGACCGCGGTGACGCTCGAGCTCGATATCACTGTGCACCTCGGGGTTGCGGTCATTGCCTTCGCGGGCTTGGCGCTCATCGCGAAGCGGCTCATGCTTCCCGATGACAGCGCCCGCCCTGCGGAAGAAGAGCAGGCTGCGGAGGACTCGGCTCCAGCGCCTCGCCGTGTTGGGATTCCGGCAGCTGCGGCTGTGGCGCTCGGCATGCTGGGTCTCGTGTCGATTGCGGGTGCTGCGGTCGAGGACGCGGGCTTCACGTGGTCGTCCAACTACATGGCCGACGAGGTGGGTGCTCCCAAGTCCGTCATCGGTTATGCACTTGTGGGCTTGATGGCGTTGCACTTTGTTGGCCGCATCACGGGCGACCGTTTGGTGGACCGCTTTGGCGAGCGCACAGTGGTGCGCGTTGGCGGCATGGTGACGATGCTTGGCATGGGCGCGGCGCTTGCATGGCCCTCGGTGTGGGGCACGATTCTCGGGTTCTCTCTTGCGGGCCTTGGCGTCGCGACGACGGTGCCGATCGCCTTCGCTGCGTCGGACAACATCCCGGGACTTCGTCACGGCACGGGCGTCACGATTACGAGCTGGCTTCTGCGGATCTCGTTTCTCGTGGGCCCACCGCTCGTGGGCGCTATTGGCGATGCGACGTCGCTGCGCGCAGGTTTGTTGCTGGTGCCGCTGTGCGGACTTGCAGTCGTGTTGCTCGCGGGAAGCCTCTCGGGCCGTCACAAGCCAGCCGACGCGATGCAACCACGGCCGATCGCGTAAGGGCGCCGCGCCACCTTCGCGGCCTCGTCGCGCTGGCCCCCGGCGGCACCACTCCCGCCACCCCTGCCACGCCCGGCACTCCCGCCACCTCTGCCACGCCCACCTGCCCCGCGGCACTACTCCCGCCACCCCAGCGCCCCCGCGTCGGCGCCCGCCTTCTTCTCCCCCACGGGGAATGAATCGCGGGGATATGCGTTATTAGATGCAAACGCATATATTTGATGAGACACCTACAGGAGGCTCCCCCATGCAGTTCGGCATCATGTCCGTTTCGGACATCACGCGCGACCCGGTCACCGGCTACACCCCGTCGGAAGCCGAGCGCATCGACGCGGTCGTCAAGATCGCCACTCACGCCGAAGAGGTGGGCCTCGATGTCTTCGCGATTGGCGAGCACCACAACCCGCCGTTCTTCTCGTCGTCACCCACCACGCTTCTCGCCAACATCGCGGCGCAGACGGAGCGTTTGGTGCTCACCACGTCGACCACGCTCATCACGACAAATGACCCTGTGCGCATCGCCGAGGAGTACGCGATGCTGCAACACCTCAGCAAGGGCCGCATGGATCTAATGCTCGGCCGCGGCAATACGGCGCCGGTGTACCCATGGTTCGGTCAGGACATTCGCCAAGGCTTGCCTCTCGCACTTGAGAACTACAACCTTCTCCACCGCTTGTGGCGTGAGGACGTTGTTGATTGGGAAGGCAATTTCCGCACGCCGCTGCAGGGCTTTACGTCGACGCCGCGGCCGCTCGATGGTGTCCCACCGTTCGTGTGGCACGGGTCGATCCGCACCCCTGAGATCGCCGAGCAAGCTGCCTTCTACGGCAACGGCTACTTCGCGAACAACATCTTCTGGCCCAAGGAGCACTACCAGCGCCTCATCGACTTTTACCGCCGTCGCTTCGAGGCCCACGGCCACGGCACGCAAAAGGAGGCGATCGTTGGGCTCGGCGGCCAGGCGTTCATTGCAAAGAACTCGCAGGACGCACACAACCAGTTCCGTCCGTACTTCAACGAGGCACCCGTGTACGGACATGGGCCGACGCTGGAGGACTTCCAGGAGATGACGCCTCTGTCCGTCGGAAGCCCGCAAGAGGTCATCGACAAGACGCTGACGTTCCGTGACGCGTTTGGCGACTACCAGCGCCAGTTGTTCCTCGTCGATCATGCGGGATTGCCGCTCAAGATGGTTCTTGAGCAGCTCGATCTGCTCGGTGGCGAGGTCGTGCCGGTGTTGCGCGAGGAGCTTGAGAAGCGTCGCGACCCGGAGGCGCCTTCGAACCCGCCGTCGCACGCCGACCTTGTGAAGGCGACGTATGGCGACGCAGAGCCCCGTCAGCCCCGCCCGAACGCCAACCGCGGTGACAATGTCACGGGCGGCTCGCCCTATCAGGACTCCGAGCAAGCAGTCTCGGCGTATCCGAGCCTGTGATGATGAGCACGAGTGTCACCGACGCAACACCCGTCACCGACGTAGCACCCGTCACCGACGCAGCCCCCGCCCCTCTCGGGACGCGTGCGAGCCGGGCCAAACTCGCCAACGAGGCGTGGGAGGCCCTGCTCACCGCGCACTCGGTGCTCATGAAGACCTTCGCGCAGTCGCCTATCTGGGAAAAAGCGTCGATGCGTGAGTACGACGTGCTGTACACGCTCTCCAAGTCCGATGCGCCGCGCCGGCTCAGCGATCTGGGGCGACACGTGTTGCTTAGCCAACCAGCACTGTCGCGCCTGGTGGATCGGCTTGAGGAACGCGGCCT
>JAEZXC010000050.1 GCA_023442845.1 Actinomycetes bacterium
GTGACTCCCCCATCGGTATGGCAATTCTCGACTCCGGTGGACGCTACGTCGAAGTCAACGCGGCCTTCGCGCGCATTGTGGGCCGTGACCCCTCGGCAATGGTGCACCGCCACTTTGGTGAGTTCACCCACCCCGATGACCTCCCCCGCGATCTCGAGTTGATGCAGCAGCTTGCCGAAGGCTCGGTGCCGTTCTACCAGTTGCACAAGCGTCTGCTTCACCGGGAGGGTGACACCATCTGGGCGCGCGTGACCGTTTCCGACGTTTTGGCCGCCCATGATCCCCACGGCCACCATTACGTGGCTCAGATTGAGGATGTGACGGAGATCCGCCGGGCCCGCGACTTGCTCGAGCGGCGCGCGCTCTACGACCACGTGACGGGTCTCGCAAACCGCACTCTCCTCATGGATCGGCTTGAGCTCGCACTCGACACGCATGAGCAGCGCGCGGCGACGGTCGCGTGCATCTTTCTCGACATTGATCACTTCAAGGTGGTCAATGACTCGTTGGGGCACGACGCGGGAGACACACTTCTCGTCGAGCTCGCCCGCCGCCTCCAGGGCGCTGTACGTGCCGCCGACACGGTCGCCCGGCTTGGCGGCGACGAGTTTGTTGTCGTCGTCGAGGATGTGATGGGCCCCGAAGCGGCTCTCGCGGTGACTCACGGCATCGCCCAAGCAATGCGTCAGCCCTTCAGCATCGACGGGCACGAACTCGAGCCCACCGTCTCCGCTGGTCTCGCAATGGCAGAACCGGGGATGGGCGCCGAGGCCCTCGTTCGCAATGCGGACATGGCGATGTACGCGGCGAAGCAATCCGGCCGCGACCGTATCGAGGTGTTCGACGCGTCGATGCGCGAACATGCGCTCACCAAACTGTCGATTGAGTCCGAGTTGCGGACCGCCATTCGCGAGGGTGAACTCGTCGTTCACTATCAGCCGGTGGTCGATCTGATGACCCGCGAGGTTGTTGCGTACGAGGCGCTCGTGCGGTGGGAACACCCCCAGCGCGGCTTGCTCCTCCCCGACGAGTTCATCCCCATCTCCGAAGACGCGAATCTCGTTGTTCCGCTGGGGGCCGCGGTGCTGCACAACGCGTGCCAATTCCTCGTCGATCGCCCCGGCTTCACCGGCAGGGTGTTTGTCAACGTCTCGACTCGCCAGATCGGCACCGCCGATCTCACGCGCGTGGTGCGCCAGGCGCTCGCCGCGACCGGGGCACGACCACGTCAGCTCAGCCTCGAGATCACGGAATCGGGCATGTTGATGGCAACAGCCGCAGCGCGCGCCGATCTCAAGGCCCTGACGGAACTCGGCTGCGAACTCATTCTCGATGATTTTGGTACTGGCTACTCCGCTCTTAGTTCAGTGCTTCAGAATCCCGTGTCGGGGCTCAAGCTCGCCCGTGACTTCACCTTGCGACTCGGCGATCGCGGCACCGGAGACCGCATCTCAACCGCAATCGCCACGCTGACGCGCTCTCTCGACATGTTCGGTGTCATCGAGGGAATTGAGACCGAGGCGCAATGCGCTATTGCGCGCCGTCACGGCTGGCACCTTGGTCAGGGGTTCCTCTTTGGCCACCCCGTGCCCGCCTCTGCGATCACGATGGGGATGGAAGCCCTAGATGCGGCAGACGAATTGTCGGGTTCCACGCCCAGTACCGTCTAGGCAGGCAGAATCGTTCTCGTGGAACCGGGATATGTAGGAGTTGCAGCGGCTGCGGCCCTCGCCGCATTGATGCTCGCACGGCCTGGTACCAAGAATCGCTCCAAGCGTCCAGGCGATCAGCGCCCACCACGGCGGCTTCCACAGCGTTCACGTCCCAGCGGTTCCCGGCACTACCCGGGCGACTACACCGGGCCCGTCTACCCGATCTACTCCCCCAATCTCGATGGCCGTCCGGATCCCGGCGAAGTGGTGTGGACGTGGGTGCCCTTTGAGGACGATCACCGCCGTGGCAAGGATCGTCCAGTCCTGCTCATTGGCAGAGACAACACCTGGCTCCTTGCGCTCATGATGACGTCACGGGACCACGACGCCGATCCACCCCGGGCGGCAGGTGCGACCTCAGGCCCCCGCTGGATGGACGTGGGCCGCGGTGCGTGGGATCGTCAGGGACGTCCAAGCGAGGTGCGGCTTGACCGCATTATTCGCGTATACCCGGACGATGTACGCCGTGAAGGCGCGGTGCTCAACAAGGAGTTGTTTGATCGCATCGCTCGCGAGGTCGAAAAGCTCGCCTCGGGTCGAGATCACTGGTAGAGTTGGACGCCGTGTGCGCGCACCCGCGACGCACGAGACCACCTCACCACTCAAGGATTCACGTGGCAAACATCAAGTCCAACATCAAGCGTATTGGCACGAACGAGAAGTCGCGCCTGCGTAACGTTGCCGTCAAGTCCGAGCTCAAGACCCACGTGCGCAAGGTTCGTGAGGCCATTGCTGCTGGCGACAAGACTGCCGCGCAGGCCGCCCTCCAGACTGCCTCGACCAAGCTCGACAAGGCTGCGTCGAAGGGTGTCATTCACTCGAACCAGGCCGCCAACCGCAAGTCGGCTTTGGCCAAGCAGGTGGGCGCTCTCTAAGCGTCTTCTTCCCGTGGCAGGCCCCGCAATGCGGGGCCTTTCGCGTTCCTGGGGCCTATTCGTCGGCGGCGAGTTCGGCGATGCGCCGCACCACACGCTCGACTGCAAATGCTGGTGCGCGCCCACCGCCCTTGACGGCGTGATCTGCCGCCGCAACGAGCTCAATGGCTGTTGCCAGGCGATCCGCGTCCCACTTGCGCAGTTCCCTCCGCGACTTGTCGACTTGCCACGGGGCAATGCCCAAATCGCGTGTCGGATCGAGTCCGCGTCCGCGCGAGGCACCCACTTTTGCCAAGGTGCGCAGTTTCACTGCCATCGCCGCGATGAGCGGCACCGGGTCAACACCTGTCTCGAGCGCGTGACGCACGAGCGACAAGGCCCGCGCCTTGTCCCCCGCTACCGCAGCGTCGGTCACATTGAATCCCGTCGCATTGACGCGAGTACCGTAATAGCGCGCGACTGTGGCCTCGTCGATCGACCCATCCACATCTTGCGTCAACTGCGCGCATGCGGCTGCCAACTGCGACACATCGGAGCCGACAGCATCAACGAGCGCCCGGACTGCGGCGGCGTGCACCTGCTTCTGAGCGCGGGAGAACTCGGCCGCGACAAAGTCGACGAGGTCGGCGTCGCGCGTGATCGCCGGGCATGCGTACTCCGGCACCGCGGCTGCCCGCATCGTGTCAAGCAGCTTCTTGCCTCGATTACCACCGCCGTGACGAACAATGACGACGGCCTCAGGATCTGCAGACGCGGTGAAGGCGAGCGCGTCGGCGAGAAAGTCGTCGTTCATCGCGGCTGCTTGCTCGATGACAACGACGGCCGTGCCGCCGAACAGCGACGGGCTTGCTGCGGACACGAGTGCGCCCTTCGCATACGTCGCCGCATCCAGTCGTTGAACGTCCGCCTCAGGGTCTCGCTTCTTCACGGCGGCGACAATGAGGTCGACAGCCCGATTCCCCAGCAACTCTTCAGGGCCCGACACGAGCACGAGGGGTGCCGGCGATGCACGATGCCACGGCTGCGCGGCGGACTTCGATCCCGTGGGCTTTGGCACGCCCCTAGCCTGCCATGGAGGGCAGACACTGCGCCGCCACTTTCTGCGTGCTCGTCACGACGATGTCACCACACGCAGCGGTGGTGAGGACATGTGTCGCACGCCCGCTGTAGAGGGCAACGGTGTCGGGATGGGGATGGCCGTACGAGTTGTCCGTTCCCACACTGATCGCCGCAACCCGCGCCGTCACGGCATGTGCGAGGCGCTCGGATTGGACGCGCGAACCGTGATGGGCGACCTTGACGAGGTCAACGACAACGCCGGACTGGACGCGCCGTGCAAGCGCATCTTGTGCCTGCGTTTCCATGTCGCCCATGAGCAGCGCGGTCGCCGCCCCCGAGGTGGCCCACACGACGATGCTCGCATCGTTAAGTTCACTCTCGCGGACCGTCGTCAGGGCGCCCGCGTCGGGCCCGATCATCTCGACCCGCGCGGAGCCGTGCGTCGCGGCGTCTCCCACGCGCGGCACCGACACCTGAATTCCATGCCGCACGGCAACGTTCGCGGCATCGGCGTAAGCCGAATCGACGCCTGCTGCCGACACCCACACATGCTCCACCGTGACCGCATCGAGAATCTCGGCCACCGCACCATCATGGTCGGCGTGCGGATGAGTGAGGATGAGAAGCGGAATCGAGTCCACTCCGTGCGCGCGCAGGCACGCCACGCCCGCCCCGCCGGGTGGCCCGGTGTCGATCACCACGGCTGCACGGTCACCTGCCATGACAAGTGTCATGTCTCCTTGCCCAACGTCACACACGACGATCGCAGCATCGCGCACGCCCACGTGGACGTGCGCGGAAAGAACCGGCGATGCGAGCGACACGATGACCCCTGCGATCGCGGCGCCAGCGCGCCACGCAACCCGCATACGGCGGGTCATCGTTCCCCAGGCGACGAGTCCGCTCACGAGCGCAGCGAGCGCGACACCTCCTGCGCCTGATGGCCACGCCACCCATGCCCCCGGTGCAGTCGAGAAGGAGCGAGCTGCCCACACGACTGGCCACGCGCACCAGGACGCCACCATGAGCAGTGCCGCTCCACCAAGGGGCCACACCTGACCGACAACCGCTCCGGCGAGGCCAATGAGGGTGACGGGAAAGGCCGCAAGGCCCGCGATGAGGTTGGCGGGCACAGCGTAGGGGCCGAGGCCGGGATTGATCATGACAAGCAGCGGCCAACACGCAAGCCAGGCCGCCAGGGGGACGGAGATGGCAGTCGCAGCCGAGCGCACCATCCACCGCGCCAGGATGTCGCGCAAACGCGGCGCCCACACAACGATCGCCACAACGGCGAGGGCAGAAAGGTGGAGGCCGATGCTCGCGCCAAGGGCTGGCTCTACTGCGAGGAGCGTCAGGATGCCGACGCCGAGAGCAGGCAGTGCTTGCGATGGCCTCCCCCACCAGATGCCGATGGAGACAGCGAGCGCCATCGTCAGCGCGCGCTGCACCGACGGATCGGCTCCCACAAAGATCGTGAGACACACCATCGCTGAGCCGAGAATGGCGGCCCGAGCCCACCTGCGGGCTACCGCAATCCGCAGCGCCGCCCCCAGCGCGAGGGTCACGATTGCGAAGTGCGAACCTGACACGGCGGTGAGATGAGTGAGGCTCGTCACGCGCATGGCATCGGTGAGGGCCGGAGTCATCTCGCGGGTGTCGCCGAGCACCATACCCGTCGTGAGCTCGCGAACATCAGCGTGGAGACCCTGTGCTTGGATTCGCGTCCGATCCCGTGCGGCCCCGAAAGCGCTCAAGACGGGGTCCGCGCGACCGCTCGCCTCGACGGTCGCGCCCCACACGACAAGATCGACGCGCGGGTCACGCGATGCGCGGGCATCACCGGTGACGACTACCTCGGCACCGATGTGCGGCACGTGAGCGTCGGTCACCACATCGACCGACGCTCGCGCCTGGCCGGGCTCCGAACACGGCTCGACACATGCGCGGTCAACGGCAACGCGGATCACGTGGCGTTCGGAGCCGGACCATGCGTCGGCACCAAGGGATCGCGGGTCCGAGACAACGACGCCGCGCACGAGCACACTGCCCCCCGCTTCGACTGCTTTCTGCACGTCGTCGGGCAAAGCAAGCGACGCTCGGACCGCACCGATGCCTGCGATGACGCACGCGAGCAGGCATGCGGTCGCAAGGACCTGGCCCAGTCGCCGAATGCGCTCGTGAGCGCGGCGCGTGTTCGCCGCTACAAAGCCGACGACGGCGAGTCCCGCAAGCACAGCACCCGCTACGAGCCACCGTTGCGTCCCTGCGACTAACGTGCACGTCGCCAACGCCACCACCGCGGCGGGTAGCGTGCGCCCATCATGCTCGATCACACCGTCGCGTCTTCACGAAGCCCCGCAAGCACGGCGGGGCCCACCCCGGACACCACATCGAGGTCGTCTACCGACGTAAACGGCCCATTTGCCTCGCGATGAGAAATGATGCGGGCAGCGAGCACCGGTCCCACCCCGGGCAAAGTCACTAGTTCCGCCTCGGACGCCGTGTTGAGGTTGACAAGGCCTCCTGCTTGAGCCTCGCTGGCCCCAACGGCGATGCGCTCACCATCCCGCACGGGTCGGGCGAGATTGAGCGCGTCCATATCGGCCGCGTTCATCGCGCCCCCTGCCGCCTCGATCGCCTCGGCAACGCGCGCGCCGCTCTTCAGTTCGTAGAGCCCCGGCGACTTGACGTCCCCCGCAACATGGACGGTGACGGTGCCAGGCGACGCCGACATGGGCGCCGCGTCGCCCGCCACCATCATTGCCGAGTCCGACGGCAGCGGCACCGTCTCGCCCTGCGGCGCACGCGGCCACCACAGAGCGACCGCCCCGATGAGGAGGAGCGCGCAGACCAGCGTCACCGCAACGCGGGTCGACATCACCCAGCGCCACGGGCGAGCTTCGCCTACAGGCGGGGCGTCAACCACGCCATGTGCTGCTTCGTAGGCGCGTGTTGCAGCAGCCCGCCACGCATCATTCACTCGCGTCTTTACGTCCTGCGCGTCGCTCATACGGTGACGCTACGAAAACGGCCTACCGCTCACGTGGTGGCGACCCGGCTACTCGGGAAAGGCCGCATAGGCCGGCGTTGGGGACAGAAAGCACCTAACGAGCGCGCAGTGCTGCCTCAACATCGGGATGGCAGTCCACGACAACCGCAGCCAAGGCGCCCGGGCCCGCGTGTGCCGCAAGTGCCGCCGACAACCCGGCGATCACCACAGGCCAATCGCCACGCGTGCCAACTTGACGCGCAGACTCCGCGACGAGAGCGTCGTCGCCCGATACTCCCATGAAGCCCGCAACGGGATGCCGCTGTGCTGGAGCTCGCGCCGCGATCCGTTCAAGAACTGCCTGACGCGCCTTTGCCGAGGAACGCACCCGCTCGACCTGCTCCACCGCCCCGTTCACAACCCCCAACACGGGCCGCACCCCCAAAGCGTTTCCTACCGCCGCCACTGCTGGCGACACGCGTCCTCCCCTCTTGAGGTACTCAAGAGTGTCGACGGTGAAGAGACACAGCGACGCACGCGACGCACGGCGCGCCTCAGCAACGACGTCCGCAACCGCACCTCCTGCGCCTGCAACCGCCGCAGCTGACAGTGCCGCAAGGCCGTGCGCGAGGGACACCGTGCCAGAGTCCACCACGACGACGTCGATATCTGCCGCCGCTGCCGCGGCTTCTACTGCGCCAGCAGTGCCCGACATCTTGCGCGATAGCGTGACAACAACGAGCGACTCGGCCCCGGCGTCGGCCGCCTGAGCGATGACACGCTGAATCGCCTCGGGCCCTGGCTGCGACGTGGTGACACGCTTGCCCGCGATGAGCGCCGCGACAACGTCAGCGGGCTCGATGCTTTCGCCCTCGTCGCGCGCCTCATCATCAATGATCACCTGCAGCGGGATGACGAAAACGCCCCACTGCGCGGCTAACTCCGCCGGCAGACAGGCCGAGGAATCAGTGGCGACCACAACCCGCGCATTCATGCGGGCAGGCTACTGGGAGATGACGAAGTTGACGAGGCCAGGCGGACGCGCGATCACCTTGCGCACCTCGGCGCCGCCAATGATCCGTGCGACATTCGGCGAAGCCAACGCGAGCGCGACAAGGTCATCCTCACTGACATCAGGAGCGACCTCGAGACGGTCGCGCACTTTACCCATCACCTGGACCACACACGTCACCGTGTCGTGAACGAGGAGTGCGTCATCGACCTCCGGCAGTCCCGACAGCGCCACGAGGTCGGTGTGTCCCAGCATGTGCCACATGTCTTCGGCACAGTACGGAGCAAAGAGGCTCAGCAGCTTGGCAACGACTTCGGCGGCTTCGCGGACGGCGGGGTCAGCCGGTCCTACTCCCGAGTCAATGGCCTTGCGCGTGTTGTTGACGAGTTCCATCACTCGCGCGACCACCACGTTAAAGCGGAAGGACTCGACGAGCTCGGCCGTCTCGGCAAGGGTGCGGTGCGTCACGGAACGCAACGCTGCATCGCCGAGCGCAGGGTCGACGCCCGGCTCAGAGGTGACATCGCGTGCGAGGCGCCACGCGCGGGCGAGGAACTTTGCGCTTCCGGCGGGTGAGACGTCCGCCCAGTCGATGTCGTCTTCGGGCGGGCCCGCGAACGCCATCGTGAGGCGGATGGCGTCAACGCCAAACTCGTCGAGTTGCTCGGACAGGCGGACAAGATTGCCGCGGGACTTCGACATCGCCGAGCCGTTCATCTGCACCATGCCCTGGTTGAGCAGTGCACTGAAGGGCTCCGAGAAGTTCACCATTCCCATGTCCCGCAGCGCTTTGGTGAAGAAGCGCGAGTAGAGGAGGTGGAGGATCGCGTGCGTGACGCCGCCCACGTACTGGTCAATGGGGCCCCACTTGGCCACCTCGTCCACATCGAATGGGCCATCGGTCTTGTTGACCGACAAGTAGCGCAGGAAGTACCACGACGAGTCGACAAAGGTGTCCATCGTGTCCGTATCGCGCTTTGCGGCCTCTCCACAACGCGGGCAGGGCACGTTGACCCAGTCGGTTGCTGCGGCAAGCGGCGATTGACCCTTCGGCTTGAGGTCGAGGCCCTCAGCATTGGGCAGACGCACTGGCAACTGGTCGTCTGGAACGGGCACTTCACCGCATGAGGGGCAGTGAACGATCGGGATGGGAGTACCCCAATAGCGCTGACGCGAAATGAGCCAGTCGCGCAAGCGGTAGTTGACCGCTGCCGCGCCCAACCCGTTGGCACCCAACTGCTCAACGACCGTCGCGATGGCGGCTTCCTTGCCGAGGCCGTTGAGGGAGCCCGAGTTGATCAGAGTGCCGTCGCCTGTGGTGGCGATACCCGACTCAGCCGGATCCGGCAGGGCCTCGCCGTTGTCGTCACGGCAATCAAGCACTGTACGAACCGGCAGATTCATTGCGCGAGCGAAGTCGAGGTCGCGCTGATCGTGGGCGGGCACGGCCATGATGACGCCGTGGCCGTAGTCGGCAAGAACATAGTCCGACGCCCAGATCGGCAGCTTCTCGCCGTTGACCGGGTTGATGCCGTACCGCTGGAGGAAGACGCCCGTCTTGGGACGCTCGGTGCTGAGGCGGTCGATTTCGCTTGCCCCCTTCACCGCCTCCACGTACGAAGCAAAGGCTTGCTGAGTTTGAGCGTCGGCGCCTTGGACGAGCTCGGCGGCGAGGTCGGAATCCGCCGCGACCACCATGAAGGTGGCGCCGTACAGGGTGTCGGGCCGCGTCGTGTAGATCTCGACCGGCTCATCGCGGCCCTCAATCTCAAACGTGACGTCGGCACCGCGGGAGCGCCCAATCCAGTTGCGCTGCATCGCGATGACCTTGTCGGGCCACGACCCGCGCAGGGTCTCGAGTTCGTCGAGCAACTCATCGGCATAGTCGGTCACCTTGAAGTACCACTGGGTGAGTTTCTTCTTTGTGACCGGGGTGTCGCAGCGCTCGCACAGGCCCGCCACCACCTGTTCATTCGCAAGCACTGTCTGGTCGTTGGGGCACCAGTTGACCTGGCTCGGCTTGCGGTAAGCGAGGCCGCGTTCGTACAGGCGCGTGAAAATCCACTGGTTCCAGCGGTAGTACTCGGGGCGGTGCGTCATGAGAACGCGGTCCCAGTCAAACGAACACGCGTAGCGTTCCATCGAGGCCCGCTGTTGGGCGATGTTGTCTTCAGTCCACGCGGCAGGGTCGACGCCGCGCTTGATCGCGGCGTTCTCGGCAGGCAGACCAAAAGAGTCCCAGCCAATGGGATGCAACACGTTGAAGCCGCGTAGCACCCAGTAGCGCGAGATGACGTCGCCGAGCGCGTAGGCCTCGGCGTGACCCATGTGAAGGTCGCCCGAGGGGTACGGGAACATGTCGAGCACGTACTTGGTGGGCCGCGTATCGCCCTCGTTACCTGAGCGGAAGGGCTGGCGTTCGGCCCACACCGGTAGCCACCGGTCTTCAATGGCACGGAAGTTGTAGCGGGCGTCGTCCAGGGTCTCAGCAGGCGTGGTCACCGCTCGATTCTATCGAGGCCACACGTCACTGCAGTGCCCACGCAAAACGCCGCGCACCCCGAGCTCCAAGGCGTGTGCCAGCACCTTCGCCTCATCCCTGGTGCAGGAGCGTCGTGCCTGCTAAGTTCCGAACCATGAGTTCCTTTACGCGCCGGCTTGCGCCCGATGAGCAACTACTCCTCCATCGTCACCCCCACTGGAAGACGGTGATTGGTGGAATCCTCCTCGGCATCGTCGTCACCGTTGCGGCCGCAATCGGTGTGTTTTGGTGGGCGTGGGAACTCGATTCGCCGTGGAAGTCGGTGATGTCGATTGCGTTTGGTGTGCTGTGGCTCGGTGTCTTCATCTGGTTCGTTGTCGCGCCGATCGTGCGTTGGCTCACCACGCACTTCGCGATCACAGACCGCCGTGTCATCTACCGCACAGGCGTTTTCAACACGTCCGGCATTGACATTCCCCTCGCGCGCATCAACTCGGTCCAGTTCCGGCACGCGTTCTGGGACCGCATCTTCCGCACGGGCACACTCATCATCGAGTCGGCTTCCGACGAACCACTCGAGTTTGATGACATCCCGCAGGTCGAAGCGGTGCACTCGATGCTCTATCACGAACTCAACGACGTCATTGATGGGGATGACGACAACCGGTAGTCACAACACAAAACGCTTGTTGACGCCGCACATGCGGCAGTAAACTCGGATGCATGCCGCATCTGCGCATTTCTGAGGCCGCCGCTCTCACAGGCGTCAGCGACGACACGTTCCGTCGGTGGCTCAAAGCCGAGGACGTCGCCACGGATACCGATGACGCCGGTCGCATGGTGGTCTCAGGTGAGATCGTGGCGCGCTTTGCCTCCCAAGCACCGACTCCCCACGATGCAACGGGCGTGATGCGTTCCGCCCGCAATCGCTTCCCCGGCATCGTCACCGCCATCAAGAAGGACGCGGTGATGTCTCAAGTAGACATGCAGTGCGGACCGTTCAGAGTGGTCTCGCTCATGAGTACTGAGGCGGTGGAGGACCTGGGCCTCACGGTGGGATCGGTCACCACCGCCGTCGTGAAGTCGACCGCTGTCATCGTGGAGTCCGCACCGCGCGAAGGAAGCGCGTGAATCACAGTCTCGCCGCACTGAGCGCGCTCGCCACACTCGCGGTTGTCGGTTGCGCTCCCGACCCCCACCCCGGTGTCGACGCCCCCAGTTCCGAATCCCGAGTCGTGGTGGACGTGTACGCTGCCGCCTCGCTCGCATCCGTGTTCACCGAGTTGGCGACCGCCTACGAGGCGGCTCATCCCGACGTCGACATCGTCGTCACCTTCGCCGGCTCTTCCGAGCTCGCGACGCACATTCTTGAGGGTGCCCCAGCCGACGTGTTTGCGGCGGCGGACGAGGAGACAATGGAGCGCGTCGACTCCGATACGGCGGGCGATATTGCCATCTTCGCCACGAATAGCCTCACCATTGCGGTCCCCGCCGGAAACCCTGCGGGAGTCACTGGGATGACGTCGCTGTCACGCCCGGAGCTCCTTGTCGTCATGTGCGCGCCAACCGTGCCGTGTGGTGCCGCCGCAGCCCGCGCTCAAGACGCGTACGCCGTTTCGATCACCGCAGCGTCGGAAGAATCCAATGTCACCGACGTCCTCGGAAAAGTCGCCTCCGGCGAGGCCGACGCCGGCCTCGTCTACGGGACCGACATCGTCCGGGCGCGCGGGGTCGAGGACGTGCCACTCGGCGACGTGCCGCTCCCCGTCAACCGCTACCCCATCGCGGTCATGGATACGGGCGACGCGGCCGTGGCCGGGCAAGGTTTCGTCGACTTTGTCCTCAGCAACGTCGGACGGGCCAGCCTTGCCGACGCTGGATTTGGCCTGCAATGAACCGGCAGTCGGGGTTGCCACTACCTCGTACCGTCGTGGCAGTGGCCGCGGTAGCCGCACTATTCGCGCTCGTGCCAATCGCGGGTCTTGCGTCTCGCACCGAATGGTCGGCTCTCGACGCCCACCTGTCGTCGCCAGCTGTGCGGGAGGCGATGTGGCTGTCGTTGCGCACCTCGGTTTGCGCCGCCATTGCCTGCGTCGCATTAGGCGTGCCGCTTGGTCTTGCACTGACGCGCCTGCGAGGCCCACTTCGCTCGATCGCCCGCGCCATCTTGCTCGCACCGCTCGTATTGCCTCCGGTGGTGAGCGGACTTGGGCTCCTATACGCGTTGGGGCGCCGGGGGTTGCTTGGCCCTGCACTCGAGGCGGGCGGAGTGTCGTTGTCCTTCACGACAGCTGCCGTCATCATTGCCCAGACATTTGTTGCCCTGCCATTCATGGTGGCTGCGGTGGAAGCGGCGGCGATCGCGCACGGCCCGCGCGCGGCACTCGTCGCCGCGTCCTTCGGCGCCTCGCGGTGGCGAATCCTGCGGGACGTGACGCTCCCTGCCATTGCCCCCGGCATCGCAACGGGCGCGGTGTTGGCTTTCGCGCGCTCCCTTGGCGAGTTTGGAGCCACATTGACGTTCGCGGGAAGCGCGGAAGGTGTCACCCGCACCGCGCCGTTGCTCATCTATTTGGCGCGCGAATCGTCGCCTCAAGCGGCCGTCGCTTTGGGACTTGTTCTGCTGGCCATCGCAGTCGTCATCGTCGCTGTCGCGCTCGGTCCGGCGAGGGGGATGCGGCGATGACCCTCCACGCCGGAATTGAGGTGAGCTCCCGAGGTGTCTCGGCCGCCATTGACGTGGCGTCAGGCGAATCGCTTGTTCTTGTTGGCCCTAATGGATCGGGCAAGAGCACTGTGGTGGAGGCGGTCGCGGGAGTCATCGCACTCGACTCTGGCGCCATCACTGTGGACGGCATCCCGTACGTACCGCGCGCACGAGGGCGCGCGCGCGAGATGACTCCGCGCGTGGCACTCGTTCCGCAGGACGGGGTCCTCCTCCCCCACCTCAGCGTTGTCGACAACGTCGGCTTTGGACCGCGAGCGCGAGGGGCGCGCCGCCCGGTTGCCCGCGCCATCGCGTCGGCCGTTCTTGATCAAGTAGGGGCGGCACACGTGGCGCAACGTCGCCCGCACGAACTGTCGGGAGGTGAGATCCGCCGCATTGCGATCGCACGCGCTCTCGCTCTTGAACCTCAGGTCATCTTGCTCGACGAGCCCTTTGCGGGCCTCGATGTGGACGTGGCGGCGGGCATTCGGGCGCTCGTCACGTCACTGCGCGCAGATACGACGCTCGTCCTCACCACGCACGACGCTGCAGACGCCGTGCTCCTCGGCGATCAGGTGGCGGTGTTGGACACGGGACGCATTGTCGAGGCGGGGCCACCCCGTGAGGTCTTCACCCAACCACGCACCGCCTTTTCTGCGCGCATGGCTGGACGCGTGCTGGTGACGGGTGTGCTGTCGGATGGCGCACTGGTGACCACCGACGGCGATCGCATACCCGTCGCTGGCAGCCACAACGACGGGCGCGAGGCGGCACTTGCGGTACGGCCCGCGGACGTCCGCGCGCAGCCGGAGACTGCACCACGGGACAACGGCTATACGTGGATGATCCGGCCGTTAACGGGCCTCGAACCCCGAACCGACACGATCCGTGTCCATGGCGGAACGCTTGTCGCCGACGTCGAGCCCGAGTATGCGCGGTTGCTGGCGCCCGGCGGCGCCGTGGTGTTTGGTGTGCCGCACGGCCAGGAGGCCTACGCGATCTAGCGCGTCAGCTGGGCCGTTCCGCCTTGGGTCGGGCGTAGTAGTACCACGACATTGCGGCGGCGTTAGCGGCGCAGAACACCCACCACCAGAACAGGAACGGCGGTGGTGTCGCGACCAAAATGATCGAGAAGAAGAACGGCCCGAAGGCCGCGACCGCAGAGGTGAACCCAATCACCGTTCCCGACTGGGGCCGGGGGAAGATGCTCGGCATCTGCTTAAAGGTGGAGGCATTGCCCATCCCCGAGAAGAGGAAGATCGCGAGCATTCCCCACAGGAACTTGGGGAAGTCGCTGGCCGAGTTCGGGTTCAACTGGAGGGCCGTGTAGGCGCATGACAAGGTGATGCCGACGCAGGCGATCATCGTCACGCGGCCTCCACCCAAGCGGTCGGCGACCGGGCCGAACACGACGCGTGCGGCAGAGCCGACGAGCGCACCAAGAAAGGCGTACTTGACGGGGTCAATTCCCGCGTCCCCGAACACACCCACGCCGTAGACGTTCTTGATGAGCAGGGCGAAGATCGCGGCAAATCCAGAGAACGCACCAAAGGTGACCACGTACATCAGCGTCATGATCCACGTGTGCTTGTCCCGGAACACTCCCAGCTGGTCGCGCACCCGCGCCACGCCCACGGGCACCGACCGTAGGAGCAACCACGCGAGGACGGTGCCGATCACGGTGAGCGATGACCACGCGTATCCCGCGTTCTGGTACCAGACCTTGTGGACCTCTTGGGTGGTCTCATCCGTGAGGTGCTGGGGCCCCCCGATGATGCCGGCGAATGCGCCGCCGAGGAGCATGAAGCCCACGATCCACGGGGTCGCCAACTGCACGATCGACACCCCAAAGTTGCCGATCCCGCCTTGGATGCCCAAGGCAGTCCCCGCCTTGGCGCGCGGGAAGAAGTACGAGGTTGACGGCATAAATCCAGCAAAGGCGGCGCCGCCGATGCCGGTGAAGAAGCTGAAGACGAGGAGCACCCAGTAGGGGGTGTTGGGGTTCTGGACGGCGAGCGACCAGCCGATGATCGGCACGAGCAACAGCCCGGTGGTGTACGTGACGAGGCGGCGCGTGCCGAGCACTGGCGGCAAGAACATCCACACCATGCGTAGCAGACCGCCTGCAAGGCCAGGCATCGCTGTGAGCCAGTAGAGTTGACTCTCTGAAATGTCGAAGCCAAGCTCGTTCAGCATCGGCGCAATGGCCGAGACGAGGAACCACACAATGAAGCACAAGGTGAGGTTGAACGTCGTGATCGACAGGGTGCGCCACGCGAGGCGCTTATCCCATGCCTCCTCGGGGTCCCACGTTTCGAGCCAGCCCCGACGCGTTGCCGTGTTGGTCATGCCATGTCCTTCCATAGGCGTACCCCGGGGACAAGGGGTGCGCGATCGCCACGCTAGTGACATTTTTTACTACGGTCAATAAGTATCGTCAATAAAGACTTGTCGGAAAAAATGTGCTAGGAAAGTGGTGTGGCCGGAGATGCCCCCTCGATTGAGGATGCCCTGAAACGCGTGCTCGCGCTCGGCGAGCGCGACGCGCATGGCCATGCGTCGCCACTGGCCGGCTCGCGGCGAGCGATTCTCGACGCGCTCCGCTCGGCATCCGAACCGCTCACCATCGAGGAAATCTCGGTGGCCGTGGAGTTGCACACCAACACAACTCGGCATCACCTCGACGTCCTTTCCGCGGCCGGGCTCGTTGATCGGGCTCACACCGAGCCTTCGGGCCGTGGCCGGCCCCGCACCCGATACCAGGCGTCTGAAGCGGCTGCCGAGGCGTATACGCAACTGGAAGAACAACTTGAAGCCGCGTTCCATGGCGCAGACGTCGATGAGGTCGCACGCGAGACGGCACGACGCTGGCTCGCGACAGTGCCGCCCGTCCGTCACGCTCGAGATCTTGACGAGGCCGTCGCTGAAGCGGTGATTTCCCTGAGAGAAGTCGGTTTCGCCGCGCATTCCGACGAAGTTGGTGACACGATCGTGGTGACGGATTGTCCCTACGCCGGTCTCATCGCGGAGCACCCCATGATCTGCACTGTCCATGCGGAACTCGTCTCACGCGCGCTCCACCAGACCGGCCAACCCGTCGAGCTCGACGGCTTTGACGTGTGGGTGCGCCCCGGCATCTGCCGGGCTCGCCTCCGCCGCCCCGATACCGAACCCGACTTTGTCGCTCTACCTGCCACTCGCATCACCTCAACGGAGAGGACCTCATGACGACGTCGCCTGCTGTTTCCGATGCCGCATCCAACCTGCTCGTCAAGGCGGGGCGGTTCTTACACAAGGGCGAGACGTCGCCCGACTTCCGCACCGTCACCCTTGAAGGCGGGCGCGATGCCGACGTCTTCTATCGCGACAGGTGGAGTCACGACAAGATTGTGCGCTCAACGCACGGCGTCAACTGCACGGGCTCGTGTTCGTGGAAGGTCTACGTCAAGGATGGCGTCATCACGTGGGAGACGCAGCAGACCGACTATCCCTCGGCAGGCGCGGATCTGCCGGAGTATGAGCCTCGCGGCTGCCCACGCGGCGCCGCGTTCTCTTGGTACACCTACTCGCCCACACGGGTGAAGTACCCCTACATCCGCGGCGTGTTGCTCGAGGCCTACCGCGAAGCGAAGAAGACCTACCCGGACCCAGTTGACGCATGGCGAGCCGTCACGACCGACCCTGACACCCGGCGTCGGTACCAACAGGCGCGCGGCAAGGGCGGACTTGTGCGGGCCAGCTGGACTGAGGCAAAAGAAATCATCGCCGCCGCCCACGTGCACACGGTCAAAGAGCACGGCCCGGACCGCATCTTCGGCTTCTCCCCCATCCCCGCAATGTCGATGGCCTCGCACGCGGCGGGAGCCCGTTTCATCTCGATGATGGGCGGCTCGATGGTGTCGTTCTACGACTGGTACTGCGATCTGCCCGTCGCATCGCCTCAGGTCTTTGGTGACCA
>JAEZXC010000137.1 GCA_023442845.1 Actinomycetes bacterium
AAAGAGCCTCGCCATGGTGCCGTCTGCGACGTTGCCATGAGCGAGGCTCGTAGGTACTGCGACTAGTGAACGTGCAGGGGACGGGGATTGTTCCCGCAGGTAGCGCCGTGGTTTGCGGGTGGGCAGGCTATGGGGCCGACGCTGCCCTCGCCCGGGCGACAACCCGTCCCCTCTGGGAGTCCCAGAACCTGTCGAGAATGGCGCGCAGATCGGGGGCGACGGCGTCGGCCCCAAAGGCCTCCGTGTGGGGTTCAAAGCGCACCCCCTCGGCGAGGCCGCCCGCCCTCACCGGCTCAAAACCGAGCGAGTCGACGAGTTCGCAGACGGTCTCAACAGCCGCCGCGTCATCGCCTGCGACTGCAATGCCCCGCCTTTCAGGGTCTCCAGCAGGGCGGCCAAGATTCTCCAGTTCCCACACACTCGCATGGTTGAGCGCCTTGACGACGCTCGCGCCGGGCAGCCACGACGCCACCGTTTCGGAGGTGGACGTCGCGGGATCGGCGAGATCAGGGCGGTGGCCGTCCGTCTCCCACCAGTAGTTCATCGTGTCGACCACAATGCGGCCCGCGAAGGCCTCCGCAGGAAGGTCGCGGGCCTTCGTGATGGGGACGGCAAGGAGCACGACGCTCGCACTCGCGGCCTCGTGAGCCCACACCGCGCGGGCACCAGGTGCGGCGACGGCCACGTCAGTGGCGATGTGGGCTGGATCGCCGGATGCGGCGACTCGGACGTCGTGTCCCGCAGCGCGCGCGAGGCGTGCGAGGAGGAGGCCGACGCGTCCCGCACCCACAATCCCGATGTCCACCCATCGAGCCTAGGAGCCTTGGGGATCAAACGAGACATTGCTAGGTTCGATGACCATGAACGCGACGTCCCCTCGCCTGCGCCCGCTTGCCCTCGCTGCCGTGACGCTCGCGGCGCTCGCCCTCACCGCGTGCGCCGGAGACGGGAGCGGAAGCGACGCTGGCGACCCCGCGCCCTCGGTGGCGTCGGCGCCTTCCGTTGCGTCAGCACCCTCCCCAGCCCCGGCGTCGGCCGCCGCGGGCTTCGACGTCGAACTGTTCTGCGAGCGGGCGGCGCCGCTCCTCGTGCCAGTCGCGCGGGAGTTTGTTGGCTCCGACGCTCATGTCGAGCAATTTGTCGCGCTTGGTGAGGTGGCGCCCGAGGACCTCGAAGGCGTCATTGCGAGGATGGGCGAGTTCTATCGCACCTCTGTGTCGCCAGACGACCCTGCGTCGCAGAACTGGGACAACTTCCCGGCCAGCGTCCAGGGTGACGCGATCGCACTTGCCGACGGTATCGAGGAAATCTGCTGAGTTGCCGCCCCGCCCGTGTCTGCCCGACGTGGTGAGATAGGGGAGTGAGTGATCCCCGCGCCCGACATGCCGATCTAGTCCAGGAGATTGAGGAGCACCGCGCCCGCTACTACGGCGAGGACGCCCCGACGATCTCGGACGCCGAGTACGACGCGCTTGAGAAGGAATTGCGCGCGCTCGAAGCCGAGCACCCTGAACTGGCCGAACCCGATTCGCCCACGCAGACGGTCGGCAGTGCGGGTGCGCCTACCGGCTTCGCGTCCGTCAAGCACCGCGAACGGATGATGAGCCTCGACAACGCGTTCTCCATCGCCGACGTTGAGACGTGGCTTGCGCGTGTGGGCCGTGAGGCGGGCGATCACGAGGTGGTGTGCGAGCCCAAAATCGATGGCCTGTCCATCTCTCTCACTTATGAGAATGGCGAACTAGTGCAGGGCCTCACCCGAGGCGACGGCACCCAAGGCGAAGACGTGACAGCGAACGTCCGCACGATCGCCGGGCTTCCGCATCAGCTCGCTGGCACGCGCGTGCCAGCGTTGGTGGAGGTGCGCGGCGAGGTCTACCTCCCCGTCAAGGAGTTTGGTGAACTCAACGAGGCGCTCATCGCCGACGGCAAGGCCCCCTACGCCAACCCCCGCAACACGGCAGCCGGATCGTTGCGGCAAAAGGATCCCCACGTCACGGCATCGCGCCCGCTTGCGTTGACGACGTATGCGCTGGGGGCAATTGAATGGGGCGACGCCGACGCTGACGAACGGCTTGCGAGCCAGGCGGGGGTGTACGAGGTGCTTGCGGACTGGGGGCTCCCGGTCAGCCAGCACACTCGGGTCTTGCGAGGCGTCAAAGCGATTGATACGTATCTGCGCGAGCTCGAAGACAAGCGTCACTCCCTCATCCATGAGATCGACGGCGCGGTCCTCAAGGTCAATGACCGCGCTGTTCAACGCCAACTTGGCTCCACGAGCCGCGCACCGCGGTGGGCGCTCGCGTACAAGTTCCCTCCCGAGGAGGTCCACACCACCCTCAAGGCGATTGAGGTAAGCGTGGGGCGCACGGGCCGGGTCACGCCCTACGCCGTCGTTGAGCCGACGACCGTCGCCGGCTCAACGGTCACCTTCGCCACGTTGCACAACGCGCATGAGGTGAAGCGCAAGGGTGTGCTGGTGGGAGACACCGTGGTGCTGCGGAAGGCGGGCGATGTGATCCCCGAGATTGTGGGGCCGGTTGTCGCCGCGCGCACCGGCGGCGAGCGCGAGTGGACGATGCCCACCGCGTGCCCGTCATGCGGCACCACCCTTGCCCAACAAAAGGAGGGCGACAAGGACCTCCGTTGCCCCAACTCGAAGGCCTGCCCCGCGCAGATCGTGGACCGCATCGCGTTCATCGGATCGCGTGGCGCGCTCGACGTTGAAGTCCTCGGAGAGAAGGCGGCCGAGGCGCTCGTTGAATCGGGCGTTCTTGTCAACGAAGCCGGGCTGTTCGACCTCACCGAGGAGGACCTGCGCCGTGTGCCGATGTTCGTCTACGACGTCGACGAGAAACTGACAAAGAAGCAGGTCGAGGCAGGGGAGGTGGGCCGCAAGGCAGGCGATGTGGCCGAGAACGGCCGCAAGCTCCTTGCCAATCTCGAGGCCGCCAAAGACAGCCCGCTATGGCGTGTGCTCGTGTCGCTCAGCATCCGTCACGTGGGTCCCACTGCCAGCCGCGCCCTCGCCACCGCATTGGGCTCAATGGAGGCGATCCGTGCCGCGAGCGAGGCTGAACTTGCCGAGGTGGACGGCGTCGGCGGCGTGATCGCGCAATCGGTACGGGACTGGTTCGACGTCGACTGGCACGTGGAGATCGTCGATCGCTGGACGGCTGCGGGTGTCCGCATGGAGGACGAGCGGGACGATTCCATTGAGCGCACCCTTGCCGGGCTCACCATCGTCGCCACGGGGTCTCTCGAAGGCTTCACGCGCGACGGAGTGAAGGAGGCGATCATCTCTCGCGGGGGCAAAGCCTCGTCGTCCGTGTCGAAGAACACCGACTTCGTCGTGGTGGGGGAGAACGCCGGCTCTAAGGCCGCTAAGGCAGAGGAACTTGGCGTCCGCACCCTCACGGAGGCAGAGTTCGTCACGCTGCTTAACGGCGGCCCGGAGGCGCTGTGAGCGGTGGCGTCTTTTGATGCCGCATGACTAGATTGTTCAAGACGTCGGACCATCGGCGTCTGCCAAGGAGGTGATTGACGTGGCCCAAACCGTACGTGTGGTGAGCCCCGAAGAGACGGGAAGACTGCAGGAAATTGGTGAGCTCACGGCCCTCGCATACCTGGCAGATGGCCTGGTAGACGCCGCACACCCGTACGTGCCTCGACTGCGAGATGCGGGCGAGCGCGCCCAGCACGCTCAGTTACTCGCAATGATCGATGGCGAACACGGCGAGGGAAAAATCGTCGGCACCATCACCCTCGTCCCGCCGGGTTCTGCTTTCGCTGAACTTGCCCAAGGAGATGAGTTTGAACTCCGGATGTTGGCGGTATCTCCCATCGAGAGGGGCCGCGGCATCGGAGCGTCGCTCACGCAAGCTGCTCTCGACATGGCGGTAGCCAACGGGGCTACGCGCATTGTGCTCTCGACGATGGAATCGATGCACGTGGCCCACCGGCTCTACGAGCGGATGGGGTTCATCCGACGTCCGGAACTCGACTGGACAGTGGTCGACCACCAGGACGGCTCGGTGCGCCGCATCAATGCGTCAGGCGCTGCCAACGCCGACGCCGAGGGTGTCCGTTTGCTGGGCTACTCGTGGGAGCCATCCCACTAGACTTACGGCCATGTCCACCCTCAGCCGCAATGACGTTGCGCGACTGGCGGCGCTGGCTCGCATTGACATGACCGACGAGGATCTGGACCGCCTGTCCGGACAACTTGCTGCGATTGTCGATGCCGTTGCCACCGTTGCTGAAGTCGCTACCGACGACGTTCCCGCCACTTCGCATCCCATCCCGATGAGTAATGTTCATCGCGCCGATGAGGTGCGCCCGTCCCTGTCGCAGCAGGACGCGCTCGCCGCCGCTCCCGACGCAGAGGATGGCCGCTTCCGGGTACCCCGGATTCTGGGGGAGGAAGCATGAGCGAGACACCACAGACCACCCATATGGCGGCAGCGCTCGCTGGCAAGAACGCCAACTACTGGTCGCGTGCCACTGCTGTCGAGATGGCGGAAGCCATGCGCGCGGGCACGGTGACGTCGGTTGAGCTGACGCAGGCGTGCCTCGACCAGATCGCCGCCGTTGACGGCACCGTCCACGCCTTCCTGCATGTGGATGCGGAAGGCGCGCTCGCGACCGCGCGTGAGGTCGACGCCGCGCGCGCCGCAGGCGACGAGCTCCCGCCGTTGGCTGGCGTACCGATCGCGGTCAAGGACCTCGTGGTGACGAAGGGCATGCCGACCACAGCGGGTTCACGCATTCTTGAAGGATGGGTGCCGCCGTATGACGCAACGCTGACTCGCAAGCTTCGCGAGGCACGCATGCCCATCCTCGGCAAGACGAACATGGACGAGTTTGCAATGGGCTCGTCGACCGAATACTCGGGCTACGGACCTACGCGCAACCCGTGGGACCTCGAGCGGATCCCTGGTGGTTCGGGCGGCGGATCGGCAGCAGCGGTTGCCGCCTGGGAAGCGCCTCTTGCCATCGGATCAGACACCGGTGGCTCGATTCGTCAGCCGGCGGCCGTCACCGGCACCATTGGCGTCAAGCCAACCTACGGTGGAGTGAGCCGTTTTGGTGCGATCGCGCTCGCCTCGTCTCTTGACCAGCTTGGCCCGTGCGCGCGCACGATGGAAGACGCCGCCCTCCTGCACGAGGCCATCGGCGGCCACGACCCGATGGACGCGACAAGCCTCGATGAGCCCGTCCCGGCATGCGTCGACGCGGTACGCGACGGCCGGGAGAACGGACTTGCTGGCGTGCGCGTCGGCATCATCAA
>JAEZXC010000036.1 GCA_023442845.1 Actinomycetes bacterium
TCCAATGGCCCCGAGCCACGACAGCGCCGAAATCTTCCACCGGCGCGACAGCACCGCCCGGACAAAGCGACCCCACTCGCGCATCGCGCCTCCTTCGCCAGCGTCGGCTACACGACCTCGCGCATCAGACCGGTGGAAACATCGAAGACAAAGCCACGCACCTGCGTTGAGTCGACGAGCCACGGGCAGCGGCGCAGGCGCTCCATCGACTGGCGCAGATCGGCGTCAAGATCCTTGAACGACTCGGGGCTCCAGGACGGCTTGATGCCGGTGTCCTCGAGCAGTTCATTACGGAGTTCGTCGTCCGTGAAGGTGAGCGCGCCGCAGTCCGTGTGGTGGACGAGGATGATCTCGCGCGTACCTAGTTTGCGCTGCGAAATGGTGAGCGAGCGGATCACATCGTCCGTCACCACACCGCCAGCGTTTCGCAAGATGTGAGCATCACCGATGTCGAGTCCGAGCATCGCGAAGGTGTCGAGACGCGAGTCCATGCACGCGACAACCGCCAGTTGGCGCTTCGGGTGCAGAGGCCGGTCGGGGATGTACTCCGAGGCGTACGACTTGTTGTTTTCAAGCAGTTCGTTGGTGATTCCCATGCCTCCAACGGTAAACCCATGTGACCCAGGTCACGCCACTGCCCTCCCGCGGCCCCGCTTCCCGGCCTCAATGGCGCTGCCCGACTACGATTGACATATGCACCGATGCCTCATCCTGACCGGCTCTTTCGCGCGATGGTAGACATCGATAAAGCCCCTGATCAGGGCCACATTGGCACGGTCTTTCGGCTCTTCGGTGAGCGCTTTGGAGGCGCTCCTGACGGCGTTTGGTCGGCGCCCGGTCGCGTCAATCTCATTGGTGAGCACACCGACTACAACGAGGGCTTTGTTCTCCCCTTTGCGATCGACAAACGGACGCATGTCGCGGCGCGCCCGCGTCCCGACCGAATCCTGCGGATTGCCTCAACCATTCGCGACGAGGCGGTGGACGTCTCTCTCGATGAGTTGCGCCCTGGGCTCACCGACGACTGGACCGGTTACGTGTGGGGAATGGCCTGGGCGCTCGGGGCTCACCATGCGCCCGCGCTGCCGGGGCTCGACATCCTCGTTGACTCCCACGTGCCGCTGGGCTCGGGCTTGTCCTCATCTGCCGCTCTCGAAGCCGCGGCCGGAATCGCCATGGACGACTTGTGGGACCTATCGACACCGCGCATTGACATGGCACGTGCGGGGCGCCGGGCGGAGAACGAGATCGTTGGCGCCCCCACTGGCCTCATGGATCAAGCCGCCGCGCTCCTCGCAACCACCCGGCACGCACTCTTTCTTGACTGTCGCAGCGAAGAGGCCACCACCGTGCCACTGGCCATTGCCGACGCGGGACTTGCCGTGCTCGTCATCAACACCCGGGTGGAACACTCGCACGCGACGGGCGCCTACGGCGAGCGCCGGGCCTCATGCGAGGCGGCCGCTGCCACGCTCGGGGTGTCGAGCCTGCGCGACCTCGGCATGGAGGATCTCGACCGGGCGCGGCGCGACCTCGAGCCCGTCACCTTCCGGCGCGTCCGCCACGTTGTGACAGAAAATGCGCGGGTCCAGACGTGTGTGGATGCATTGCACACAGCGGGACCGCTCGCCATTGGCGACCTCCTCGTCGCCTCCCACGTGTCGTTGCGCGACGACTACGAAGTCTCATGCCCCGAACTCGACGTTGCCGTCGACACCGCGCTCGAAGCCGGTGCCATTGGGGCGCGGATGACGGGCGGCGGATTTGGCGGGTGCGCGATTGCGCTCGTCCCTCACGGTCGCGAGGCGGAGGTGTCGCAGGCCGTGATCGAGCAATTTGCCGCGGCGGGATTCACGGCCCCCGACACGTTCACCGTGGCGCCGTCGGCGGGCGCACATCGTGACGTCCTCACCACCTCGGATGGCACCGCATGAGCTGGCTCGTCACCGGCGCCGCCGGATACATCGGCGCTCACGTTGTGCGGGCGTTCCGCGCGGCCGACATCGACGTGGTCGCACTCGACAACCTCTCGAGCGGCATCCGCTCCTTTGTGCCGGAGGACGTGCCTTTCGAGCACGTCGATGTCCTCGACACGGAGGGCGTGCACCGCGTCATCGTCGACCACCACGTGACCGGCGTGGTTCACCTCGCCGCATTCAAATACGCGGGTGAGTCGGTGCGGCGGCCGCTCCACACGTGGCGCCAGAACCTCGGCGGCACCCTCAGTTTGCTCGATGCAACCGACGCGACCGCCGTCAGTGCGTTCGTGTTCTCGTCGACGGCTGCCGTGTATGGCACCCCAGCAACGGAGGTGGTGACCGAGTCGACTCCCACGGCGCCTGCAAGCCCCTATGGGGAATCAAAGCTCGCTGCGGAGCGGCTCATCGCCGACGTCGCGTCGGCTGCTCGCGCACACAGCCAACCCTTCGCGTGGACCGCCTTGCGGTACTTCAACGTCGTCGGTTCGGGAACCCCGGACGTGTGGGACGCCTCGCCCCACAACCTCTTCCCGTTAGTCCTGGGGGCCATCGCGCGCGGTGAGGCACCCCGTATTAATGGCGATGATTTTCCTACCCCGGACGGGACGTGCGTGCGGGACTACATCCACGTCGCCGATCTCGCCCGCGCGCATGTCGAGGCCGCCCGGCGCCTTGCGGATGGGCAGGCTCTCGAGCCGATTTACAACCTCGGCTCCGGCCAGGGCACGTCGGTGCGCGAGATCGTCGATGCGTGCTTGCGCGTGACGGGTTCCCCCCTGACGGCGCGTGTCCAGGGACGCCGTCCCGGCGACCCGGCGCGCATCGTCGCTGCGGGCGACCTGGCCCGGCGGGATCTGGGCTGGCAGATGACGCACAGCATCGACGACATGGTCGCGAGCGCATGGGCCGCGCACCCGCGCGAACCGTAGTTTCGGGGCACATGCGACATGAGGGACCGGGGGCCTGGTTCTTCCAGGACCTTTAGCCCTACAGTGCTTCCCAGCCGGGCCCGCACGTCCGGCCAAGGAGAGAACAAGGCAAAGGAGCCACCACCTATGTCCATGCTCGCGAAGCTCAAGAGCTTCTTCACGTGGGAGGTGCACGGCGATGGCAAGCACGTCGCACCCTCCCGTGCCGTCGCCCCCGACGAGAGACTGACCTACCCACGCACCATTGGCATCGGCGCGCAGCACGTGCTCGCGATGATGGGTTCCACCCTGTTGGTGCCCGCACTGACCGGGATGCCCGCCACGACCACGCTGTTCTTCAGCGCAATCGGTACCGCGCTGTTCCTCACCATCACGGGCAACCGGGTGCCGTCCTACCTCGGCTCGAGCTTCGCCTTCATCGCGCCGCTCGCCGCTGCCGGTGTCACCTCGGCAAACGGCCCACTTGACGGCGCGACTATCGGCAAGGGTCTGGCAGGCATCCTTGTTGCCGGTTTGCTGTTGTCCGCAGTGGGCGCCATCTCGCACTACGCCGGAGTCACGTGGATTCAGAAGTCGATGCCCCCGGCGGTCACGGGCACGATTGTCGCCCTCATCGGTCTGAACCTCGCCGGCGTGGCCAAGGGCATGTGGAGCGCGAGCCCCTGGACCGCTCTTGTCACGCTGACAGCCGTGCTGTTGCTCATGGTGGTGTCGAAGGGCTTCCTCAGCCGCATCGCGATTCTCGCTGGCGCCGTCATTGGTGCCGTGTTCGCAGGCATTCGCGGTGAGTGGGAAGGCGCAGGCAAGATCATCGACGCTGCCGACTGGTTTGGCCTCCCCGAGTACCACACGCCTCGCTTTGACGGCTCGGTGCTCATCGCCTTTATCCCTGTTGTCATTGTGCTCATTGCCGAGAACATCGGTCACGTGAAGTCGGTGGCCGCGATGACGGACCGCAACCTCGACCCGGTGACGGGCCGCGCACTCTTCGCCGACGGTGTGGCCACCACGGTCGCCGGTCTTGGCGGTGGTTCGGGTACCACGACGTACGCGGAGAACATCGGCGTGATGGCCGCAACGCGCGTCTACTCGACTCTCGCGTACTGGGTCGCCGCAGCCTTCGCGCTCGTGCTGAGCCTCGTGCCAAAGTTCGGGGCGATGGTGTCCGTGGTCCCCGTTGGCGTGCTCGGCGGTCTCGCGACGCTGTTGTTCGGCCTCATCGCGATCCTCGGTGCGCGCATCTGGGTTCAGGCTGGCGTCAACTTCTCGCACCCGGTCAACCTTGTCACCGCGGCCGTCGCGATCATCATCGGCACCGCTGACTACACGGCGGCCTGGGGCAAGATGCAGTTCAACGGCATTGCACTTGGCACCATTGCGGCGCTCGTGATCTACCACGGCCTCAACTGGATCACGCGCCTGCGTGGCACCGAAGAGCAGCCGCCCACATCACCCGCATTCGCCGAGGCGGACGTGCCCGACGCAGCCCCACCGGCGAAGCAGAAGGCACCGGCCGCTAAGAAACCGGCCCCAGCGAAGCCGGCGGCCAAGAAAGCTCCGGCAAAGAAGTCAGCCGACAGCTAGGTCTGTGCCGAAGAGCCGCGTCGCCTCAGTGTGGCGCGGCTCTTCGCTTTCCCGTCCACAGCGTCCGTTCCCCTTGCAGCGTCGGCGTCGAAAAGAGCCTGCTCAGCCCCAGCCCAGTTCGTGCAGGCGCTCGTCGTCGATCCCAAAGTGATGCGCGATCTCATGGACCACGGTGACCGCCACCTCATCGCGAACCTCATCAGCGTCGGCACACATCGCGAGCGTGGGGTTCATATAGATGAAGATGCGATCCGGCAACTCGCCCATTCCCCAGTCTGCGCCGCGGTCCGTCAGCGAAACGCCGTCGTAGAGGCCGAGGAGATCGGGATCGCCGTCCGGGGCGTCGTCCTCGACGAGGATGACGACGTTGTCCATGAGGTCGAGAAGCTCCTCCGGAACCGTGTCGAGGGCGTCGTCCACGGCACTCTCGAACTCTTCGCGCGACATCGACACCATGCGCCAATCGTGACACGCGTCGGCCCCACCTCCGTTCGGGCGGGCCTCGCACAGACGGCGATTGGCTCCGAGGCGCTCTGGCACGTAGTATTGGCGACCAGGCAATCGTGGTGTGCCGGCCCTCATCGTCTAGCGGCCTAGGACGCCGCCCTTTCACGGCGGTAGCACGGGTTCGAATCCCGTTGGGGGTACAACACACCGATAGCGATGGTCTACACTTTATCTTCGGTTCGCTTCGCGGACCGTAAGGCCCTGTAGCGCAGTTGGTTAGCGCGCCGCCCTGTCACGGCGGAGGTCGCGGGTTCAAGTCCCGTCAGGGTCGCGGCTATATGGCCCCTTCATCGAAGGGGCTTTCTGGTCCACGGGGGAAACCCCACGGCTCTGTAGCTCAGTTGGTAGAGCGCACGACTGAAAATCGTGAGGTCACGGGATCGACGCCCGTCGGAGCCACCAGTTCAGAACCCCGGCCTGTCCGGGGTTTTTGGCTTTTCTGGGGCCGACGCTCTGTGGGCTGGGCACGACGCACCGCCTAGTTGAATCGGGCCGTTCGACGCTGGAGTTACTGGCCGCGGGGCATAGTCACGCGCACTCACGCGTTTGCGCATTTGTGCCGATAGCAGGTTGACTGGAAGCACCCGCTCCAAGGAGGTTCTCGCATGAAGTCAGGTGGATTCGGCAAGTATGTGCTGAACACCCTCGTCACTCTCGTGGCCGGTCGCGCCATGGGTGTGGTTCGCGAGGAACTCGATGAGGCGAAGCAGGAGATCCAGGAGAAGGCGAAGGGGCTCGCCGTCGGTGTCGCTGTTTTGGGCGCGGCCGCCGTGCTCATGTTCTTCACCACGGGCGTCCTGCTTGCCGCTGCCGTGCTCGGTCTCGCGACGGTGTGGCCCGCGTGGCTGTCCGCTCTTGTCATCGGCGGTGGCGCGTTGCTGATTGCTCTCATTCTGTTGGGCGTTGGCGTGTCCGCCATCAACCGCAACAAGAACCTCAAGCCTGAGCGCGCGATTCGGAACTTGCGCCGCTACTTCGGCTCGTAAGTTCCCTCGACGCCCGCGCCGACGCCAGCGTCGGCTTCATTACTCGCGGCGGGTTCGAGAGCGGGAACGGGGGTCGGCTGGACAGCAACACGTCGCGCCTTTGAATTGTGTGCGCGACCGGCGAGAAAGACTCCTGCGAACACAATGAGCGCGCCCACCGGCTCGTACCAGTGCAGCGTCTCGCCGAGGACGAGGATGCCGAGCAGCGTTGCCGCAATTGGCGACAGGTATGTGACCGACGACGCGGTGGTGGCGCCCGCCATCTTCACCACCCGCCAAAAGAGCACGTAAGCGAACGACGTCCCGAACACTCCGAGTGCGAGCACGCCCCATAGCGCACGGTGCGACAGCGAAAAGGCGTTGTCCCCCGGTTGCCCCGCAAGCAGAGCAAACGGTGCCAGCATGACGGCGGACAACCCGACCTGCGTCATCGACAAGGCGGCCGGTGTCGCGTCGACCTTCGTCAGGAGCAACCGTGACAGGGTGCCGCCGATGCCGTAGAACGCAGTGGCAACGAGCATGAGGACGGTGCCTGCGAGGGGCAGGCTGTTCACATCCCAGGCACCGACGAGAACGGCGATGCCCACGGCGCCGACGCCAAGGCCAGCCAACTGTGCCCGCGAGGTGCGCTCGTGCGGGATGAGCAACGCAACAAACAGAGCCGTCCACAAGGGCGTGGTCGCGTTGAGGAGGCTCGCCAGAATCGACGTGATGCGTTCCTCTGCCATGGGGATCAGCACCATCGGCACGCCTGACATCCCGATTGCGACCACAGCGATTCCGCCCACAGTGCGCCATGAAAGCCGCGGCCATACGCGTTGGAATCCAACGATGAGGATGAGGACACTCACCCCAACGACGAGCCGGATGAAGCCGACGTGCGCAGGAGCGAACTCATCGAGTGCCATCTTGATGAAGACAAATGACGAGCCCCATGCGATGGATGCGATGAGCAGCGACGGCATCCATGCCCGCATGGGGTAGTGCTCGGTGCTCATGCCCCCTGCTGGCGGTCGAGTACACGCACCCGAGTCTCAGACGTTGCGGTGCGGCTGGCGTCGTCAATCTCCGTGGAGCTCGCGCCCGCTTCGAGTGCGAGCATCGCTGCCTTGGCCGGTGCACCGCCGTACCCATAGGAACCGACCCGGTAACCAGCGCTCAATACCCGATGGCACGGTACGAAGGGTGCGACGGCATTTCGGGAGCAGGCGCTCCCGACCGCGCGCGCCGCGCCCGGCCGCCCGGCCGCCATCGCGAGTTCGCCATACGTCACCGGTTCGCCCGCCTTCACATCACGCATGGCGCGCCACACGTCTTGCATGAAGGCGCTCCCCGACTGCTCGACCGCCACCGTGGTCACAGCGTCGGCATCGCCATTGAGCCACGCGCCCACAGCACTTTCGATGTGAGGAAGCGGCCCATCCACCCAACCCCCGCGGGCGACATCAACTGGCATGTGCGCGGCAATGCGGTTGATGTCGCCAAAGCCGGAGGCGCACACCACGCCCCGGTCATCGGCGAAAACGTGCAGCGGCCCAAAGGGCGTCTCGTACTGCGCGTGAGTCACGGTTGCTGACATGCGCTCAGCGTACGTCCTCCCCCTGACAGTGGTAGATCACCTCTTCAAAATGCAGGCCACTTACCTTCTAGTGGTTACTCACCTCTTCCACTGCCGCAACCGCGACCGCTGCCGCACAAAAAACGGCCCCCGCCGCGAACGACGGGGGCCGGCTAGCGTGCAATAACTACACCGAGTGGGCCTGTTCCTGCGCTTCGGCGAGGAGCGAGCGCACCTCCTGCTCACGGAAGCGACGGTGGCCACCCAGGGTCCGGATCGACGAAAGCTTGCCCACCTTGGCCCAGCGGGTCACGGTCTTGGGGTCAACGCGGAAGATCGCGGCAACCTCGCTTGGGGTCAGCAATTTCTCCGGTTCGTGGAGAGCGTCAGCCATCATGTTCAATCCCTCAGTCTTCTCGGGAGCCCTACGGTGGACTTCCTTGACCCATGAGACGCTTCACTTCGTTGACTATGACGCGGTTCTCCCGACTTTTTCGGATTTGGGCCAATTGAGTGGAGATTCGCCCGCCCGGGTGGGAGGTTGTACAGTTAGCCCAAGGACTCGAGGCCGAGGACCGCTCCTTCGCGCGTCCTCCGTAGTCGAAGAAGGGACGGGCGACCATGGGGCGCGGCCGTCAAAAGGCGAAAGACGCGAAGATCGCGCGTCAGTTGAAGTACACGAACCACAGCAGTGATCTGCGAGAACTTGAGCGTGAGCTCATTGGCGGCAAGTCTCCCGCCAGTGAGCCCGACGATGACGAGTCGCGTGATCGCTGGGCGGACGACGACGACTGACCCGACGACATCGAGCGGCGTGCGAAAGCGCGCCGTTTCGTCGTTTCTAGAGCCGTCGTGCGCGGGTACTACGCCCGGTACGAACCGCTGAGATACACGGCGCCTCCGTCGACGCCCTTACCCCCACGGATCACATCGGCCGACGCTGGACGTCCGTCATCCGCAGCAATCTCACCAAGCGCCCACGCGCCGACGCCAGCCTCGCGCGACGCCGCCATCAAAGCGTCGGCATCATTCGCCGAGACAATCGCCACCATGCCGATGCCCATATTGAGCGTCGCCTCGAGATCCGACCACGGGACAGCGCCCGCTGCCTGCACCACCGAGAACACGGCGGGCAAATCCCACGCATCGCGCGCCACGTGCGCGGCGAGTCCGCGGGGCATGACGCGAGCGACGTTCGCTGCAAGTCCGCCGCCGGTCACGTGCGAGAAGGCGTGGAGTCCGGGAATCGACGACGCCATGTCGACACACAGTTGCGCGTAAATGCGCGTGGGCTCAAGCAGTTCCTCACCCACGGTGCGGCCGAGCTCCGGAAGGGACGTCTCAAGCGACCAACCGGCGTGATCGACAACTCGCCGCACGAGCGAGTACCCGTTCGAGTGAAGACCAGACGACGCCATGGCGACAATAACGTCACCCTCGCGAACCTTCTCCGGGCCAAGAAGAGCGTCGGCCTCAACAACGCCAATCGCCGCGCCCGCAACGTCGTAGTCATCGGGCTCCATCACACCGGGGTGCTCCGCGGTCTCGCCCCCAACGAGTGCCGTGCCCGCGAGCTCGCAGCCTTCGGCGATGCCCCGCACGATGTCCGCGATGCGTTCCGGTACCACCTTGCCGCACGCGATGTAATCCGTCATGACGAGAGGCTTGGCGCCGCACACGACAATGTCGTCGACGACCATTGCGACGAGGTCCTTGCCGATGGTGTCGTGAATGTCGAGGGCACGCGCGATGACGATCTTGGTGCCGACGCCGTCGGTGGACGAGGCGAGGAGCGGCCGCTTGTACGCGGTGAGAGCTGAGGCGTCGTACAGACCCGCGAAGGCGCCGATACCGCCGAGCACCTCTGGACCATGCGTGCGTGCGACGGCCGACTTCATCAACTCAACCGCACGGTCGCCCGCGGCGGTGTCCACGCCCGCAGCGGCGTACGTGATGCCGTCACCACTCATGCCGGAATCACCGCCTGCTGGCTCAGCAATAGATGCCGCGCGTCTACGGGCGGCTCGATGGGATAGGTGCCAGAGAAGCATGCGGTGCACAGGCGCTCTTCGGCCTGAGCGGTCGCCTTGATCATGCCCTCAAGCGAAATGTGGCCAAGCGAATCCGCACCGATCTGCTCGCGCACATCCTCGAGCGTGTGGCCGACTGCAGCAAGTTCCTCACGGGTAGGAAAGTCGATGCCATAGAAACACGGCCACTGCACGGGCGGCGACGAAATGCGCACGTGCACCTCCGCGGCCCCCGCCTCGCGCAGCATCTGCACGATCGCGCGCTGAGTGTTGCCACGCACAATGGAGTCGTCCACCACAACAAGGCGCTTGCCACGAATCACGTCGCGGAGCGGGTTGAGTTTGAGACGGATCCCACGTTGGCGCAGCGTCTGAGAAGGCTGAATAAAGGTGCGTCCCACGTAGACGTTCTTGGTCAGACCTTGAGCAAAGGGGATTCCCGACGCTTGGGCGTAGCCGACCGCAGCCGGCGTGCCGGATTCGGGGACGGGGATGACGAGGTCCGCCTCGACCGGGTGCTCCTCGGCAAGGGCGCGGCCCATTTCGAGGCGCGCGGCCTGGACGGAGCGGCCCGCGATTGTCGTGTCGGGCCGGGCAAGGTAGACGTATTCGAACACACAACCGCGCGGCACTGGCTCCGCGAAGCGATGCGATTGCACGCCCGTCTCATCAATGATGATGAGTTCGCCGGGCTCGACCTCGCGCACTTGCTGTGCACCCACAATGTCCAACGCGGCAGTCTCGGATGCAACCACCCAGCCGCCCTGCTCCAGTTGGCCAAGCACCAGCGGCCGAACCCCGTGCGGATCGCGCGCCGCGTAGAGCGCGTGCTCGTCCATAAAGACAAAGGAGTACGCGCCTCGCACATGCGGCAGCAGCTCAAGCGCCGTCTCAGCGAGGGTGTCGAACTGATCGGAGCCGAGCAGAGCCGTGACGATCGCGGTGTCGGTGCATTTGCCACCCTTGAGATCGAGGCGCTTTGCGACGCCCTCGCGCTCCACCAACAGGTCCATCAATTCCTGGGTGTTTGTGAGATTGCCGTTGTGACCGAGGGCGACGGTGCCGTGCGCGGTGGGCCCCAGCGTCGGCTGCGCGTTTGCCCAGGTTGACGCACCCGTCGTCGAGTAGCGCGTATGCCCCACCGCAATGTGACCTTGCAGCGCCTCGAGTGCCGCCTCATCAAACACTTGCGATACGAGGCCCATGTCCTTGAATACAAGGATCTTGTCCCCGTCCGACGCTGCAATTCCGGCAGATTCTTGGCCGCGGTGTTGGAGGGCGTACAGTCCAAAAAACGTCAGTTTCGCGACTTCCTCACCAGGCGCGAACACACCGAATACGCCACAAGCGTCTTGGGGGCCCTTCTCTCCTGGCATCAGGTCGTGGCTGAGCCGGCCATCACCGCGCGCCATCGGCACTCCCGTCCTGATCGTTGTCACGTGGCTTGTACGGGCTGTCGGCGTCGGCGTCGGCTTCGGCAAGAAGCTGCGCCCGTTGGCGATCGGCCGAGCGGCCGGAGGTGTACTCGATAAAAGCCGCCTGCGCGCCCGTCACGAGACCGCCGGCAAGCGCGCCCGCAAGCCCAACGAGCACCGCTGCGGTGCCGCGACCAATGGACGTGCCCGCAGGGAGGACAAAGCCAAGAATGACGCCTACCAGTGCGCCGATGCCGATGCCCGACAGAATGAACCGTTCGGTACGGGGGGCGCGTCGATAGGTCGCCGGAATGGCGTGCTTGCTCAACCGCTCAGGGGTGGGCTCGGGACCGTCGCTCACGGCAGAAGTCTAGGCGCTCAAGCGCCCGCGCCGGTGCGGACCGACGCGGGCGCCTTGGCCAAGGTAAGAATCAGCCCTTGGTCGAACCGGCCAGCAGGCCGCGAACGAAGTAGCGCTGGAGGGAGAAGAACACGATGAGCGGCACAATGATCGACACAAACGCCGCTGCCGTGAGCACCTCCCAGTCAGAACCCCGTGAACCCGAGAGCTCGCCCAAGCGCTGGGTCAGTGGAGCCACTCGCACGCCACCACCCGAGAACACGAGTGCCACAAGCAGGTCATTCCACACCCACAGGAATTGGAAGATCGCGAGGGACGCAATGGCGGGCAGGGACAACGGGATGATGATGCGAGTGAAGGTCTGCGTGTGCGACGCACCGTCAACGCGCGCTGCCTCCATCACATCTCGCGGGATATCGGAAATGAAGTTGTGGAGCAGGAAGATCGCCAGCGGCAGGCCGAAGATGGTGTGGGCAATCCACACAGCTTGATAGGAACCGGAAATCTGCAGCCAGTCAGAGTTGAAGATGCGCAGCAGCGGAATGAGCGCCATCTGGAGCGGAACAATCTGCAACGCAAAGACCATGACGAACAGCCACGACGATCCCTTGAACGGAATCCACGCAAACGCGTACGCCGCCATCAG
>JAEZXC010000055.1 GCA_023442845.1 Actinomycetes bacterium
CGGTGACCCAAGCGTCGGCCGTTTGGGAATTGCGAACGGCTCGACCTGACCTCAACTGGTGGTCGCTCTTTGTCAGGGGCATGCGCATTGGCCGCGACCACATTGCGTCCACGGTCTACACGATCGCCTTCGCGTACGTCGGTGCAGCCTTGCCAACGCTCATGTTCATTTCGCTCTACGGGCACGGCCTCGGTGTCACGCTCACGTCATCGGATATCGCCGAAGAAGTGGTGCGCACGCTTGTTGGCTCAATTGGCCTTGTGCTCGCGGTGCCCCTCACCACCCTTATTGGGGCGCTTGTTGTCGCGGGAGATTCAGTCAAGGCGCCCGCTCGCGCAACCGCTCACGTTGCTGCCGAGGTCGCTGCGCAGGTCGCCAAACAGATTGACGAGGAGTCATCGGCGACAATGGACGAATGAACGTCCCCATCGCCTCGCCACGCCGTCTGTTGCCGCCGTTGCAGATTGGCACGTTGCGCGTCGAGACGCCGGTGGTGCTCGCACCGATGGCGGGCGTAACAAATGCGGCGTTCCGGCGCCTGTGCCGTGAGCACGGTGGCGGATTGTACGTGGCGGAAATGGTGACATCACGAGCGCTTGTCGAGCGCACGCCCGAGAGCCTGCGCATCATCGCTCACGACCCCGATGAGCTGCCGCGATCCGTTCAGGTGTACGGCGTCGACCCTGCAACGATCGGTGCGGCCGTGCGCATGATCGCAGCAGAAGACCGCGCCGATCACATCGACATGAACTTTGGCTGTCCCGTGCCGAAGGTGACGCGCAAGGGCGGCGGGGCTGTGCTGCCGTGGAAGCGAGACCTATTCCGTGACATCGTCCGCGCTGCGGTGCGAGCCGCTGAGCCCTTTGGTATCCCCGTGACGGTCAAGATGCGCAAGGGCGTCGATGACGACCACCTCACGTATCTTGACGCAGGTCAGATGGCCGAGCGCGAAGGTGCGGCCGCTGTGGCCCTTCATGCGCGGACCGCCGCCGACTATTACTCCGGCCATGCTGACTGGGACGCGATCGCGCGACTCAAGGAGGCCGTTCGCACCGTCCCTGTATTGGGCAATGGCGACATTTGGTCTGCCGAGGACGCAGTGGCGATGGTCGAGCAGACCGGCTGTGACGGGGTAGTTGTGGGGCGAGGGTGCATGGGGCGGCCGTGGCTGTTTGCGGATCTCCAAGCTGCCTTCGACGGCAGGCCCGAGCGCGTACGGCCCGGTCTTGGCCACGTTGCGGACACGATCTATCGTCACGGCGAGTTGATGGTTGATCACTTTGATGGCGATGAGGGCCGGGCGATGCGCGAGATTCGCAAGCACATGGCGTGGTACCTCAAGGGGTATCCCGTCGGTGGCGAGACGCGTCGCAACCTTGGGCTCGTCGAATCGCTTGCCGAGTTGCGGGCATTACTCGACTCGCTGGATCTTGACTCGCCGTATCCGGGTGACGACGCCGAGGGCCCGCGCGGGCGCCAAGGCACGGCTCGCCAGCCCGCCTGTCCCGAAGGCTGGCTCGACACGCGCGACATCACGCCAGACCTTGAACGCCGATTGCAGGAGGCGGAACTCTCTGTCTCTGGCGGTTAGGCCCGCTACGCTCGGCATATGGGCGATGAGGGCAGTCCCGACACACACGACGTGTTCGACCATGAACCTGAGGCGCGGCCAACGTATGCCGAAACGGTTGCCTTCTTTGGGCACCTCGCATACCGCGTGCCGCCGCTACGCGAGACTCTCGCTCGGCATCTCATCGAGACTCATGGCGAGTTGTTGCCGCACCTGTTGATGGACGATGTCCTCGCGTGGCTCCTTGATGCTGTTGACGCCGCACCGTCCGACCTGATGGAGGCGACCCACATTCTCGATACGGGGTACACGCTCGGCTCCGAAGCACTTCGCCATCTCATGGTGGTGTCCTTCCTGGAGGCGCTGCCCGGCTTTTGTGGGCAAGCGAACGACCCATCTGGCAGGGGCAAAGCGGTACGACGCACGCTCGGTCCGGTCCTCACGGACGTGCTGGTCGAACTTGAGCGTTACCGGCGCGCTGGTGCCCAACCACTCGGCTAGGGCGTGGCGAACGCCCGAAGGGACCTTTGCGTCGGGCGCGGCGGCTAGCATCGAAGCGTGACTGACGTGACGCCTGGATATAGCCTCGCGGATGTCGAGCGCTTTGTCCCCGAGCCGCCCAAGCAGGCGGCACGCACGCCATTCGAGCGCGACAGGGCCCGCATTGTGCACTCGAGTGCATTGCGACGGCTTGGCGCGAAGACGCAAGTGTTGGGTGCAGGCAGCGGTGACTTTGTTCGCACGCGTCTCACGCATTCCCTTGAGGTCGCGCAGGTGGGCCGCGGGATCGGGAAGGCGCTGGGATGTGATCCCGACGTCGTTGACGCCGCGTGCCTTGCGCATGACCTCGGCCACCCGCCATTTGGGCACAACGGCGAACGCGCTCTCGATGAGGCCGCTCGTGATATCGGCGGCTTTGAGGGAAACGCTCAAACGCTACGCCTCCTCACCCGGCTTGAGCCCAAGTCTGTTGACCCTGCCACTGGAGCCAGCGTCGGCCTCAACCTCACCCGCGCGGTGCTTGACGCAAGCGTGAAGTATCCGTGGCGCGAAAGCGAGGCGCCCACACGAGCCGACGGCCAGCCCACGCGCAAGTTTGGTGTGTACGAGGACGATCTTGACGTCTTCACGTGGCTACGAGAAGGCGCGCCTGCACGCGCTCCCAGCTTCGAGGCACAAGTGATGGACATTGCCGACGACATCGCCTACTCGGTCCACGATGTCGAGGACTCGATTGTTCACAACGAGGTGTCGCTTCGAGTACTTCGCGACCCAGCCCAAGCAAACGAAGTCTTTGACCATGTGTACGAGTGGTACGGCCGCGGCGATCGCGACGAATTGGCCGACGCTTTGGCTCGCTTGCGCGCACAGCCCTGGTGGACCGAGGAGTACGACGGGTCGCACCGGGCGCTCGCGATGCTGAAGGACATGACAAGCCAGCTCATTGGACGGATGGCAACGCGAATCGCGCAAGCAACTCACGACGAGTACGGCCCAGGCCCGTTCACCCGCCACAAGGGGGCGTTGGTGATTCCGCCTGAGACGGAAGCCGAAATCCTCGTGCTCAAGGGGGTGGCAGTGCACTTCCTCATGGCTCCGCGGGAGCGGAAACCTGCATACCGCGCGCAGCGACAGCGTTTGATCGAACTCGTCCATGCGCTTGCCGAGCGCGGCCCCGACGCACTCGAGCCACACTTTGCGGCGTCGTGGCGGGACGCATCGGACGACGCCGCTCGCTTCCGATTGGCCGTCGACCAAGTCGCGTCGCTCACGGACAAATCCGCATACGACTGGCACCACCGCTACGTGGCGAAACCGCGCAAGCGCTAGCGACTATGAGTCCTCGCCCGGTGGGCCTGTGCGACCCGATTTCGTGAGCGCCCACAGCGCGAGAATTGGCAGCACGAGCGGCACCCACCCGTACGCCGAGCCATAGCCGGTCCAAACAGTCTCATCGGGCCACCACGACGATTCGACGTACCCGAGCGTGCCCACGATGATGACGCCAGCCAACTCAACGCTCGTGCCAATAAACGCGAGGCGCTCCTTGCCCTTCCACAAGGCAATAGCGATCACGAGGTACAGAACTGCCGACACCGCCGACACCGAGTAGGCGAGGGGAGCGTCGGCGAATTTTGTGGCGATTTGATACGTCGAGCGACCAATTGCGGCGAGCGCCAGCACGGCGTACGCCAGAATCAGCGAGATGCGCGCAAGCACGTTCACGCAGCGGCCTCGATAATCTCGGCAACGCGCCATGCGACCACTGCGGCAGCGACCGCGACGATCATCGCGGCGACGCCGTCAACACGTGCCATCTGATCCGGTTGGAGCACAGGCCGGTTGGGGTCGTCGGCCGCGGCCTCAGGGTCGCCGAGTCGCGAAATACCAAGCAGTGGCAAGAGAGCAAGAGCGGCGAGGATGTATCCCACCGTCATGACGACGGGGATGGTGCCCGTCATAAGGGCGCCGATAATGACGAGCACTTCAATAGCGGTCACGGCCCAAAAGCCCGACACCACCCATGTGAGTGGCTTGTGCAGGCGGATCACGACGAGGCTGGACAGCCCGGCGATGAAGAGCACACCGCTCGCGATGAGCACCCCGGGGTAAATCACGTCGAGAAACGCAGTGGTCATGGGTGACGTGCTTCCAGTCTTACTGGGCGAGTTGAACGCGCATCGGCAGGCGCGTTGCCTCTTCGCCGTCGATTGAGATGATCCATGAGAACTTCGTCGCGTCGAGAAAACGCATGCCGTCCACGGCAAAGGCGAAACATGCGATCTGTTCCTCGCCGTCCACGAGCGCTGGCGGGCGGCCCAGCGTGAAGTCGCCACCAAGGGCGGGGATGGGTTCCGGATTGCCGTCGTCTCCCATGCGCACGCCAACGGGATAGGGCTTGCCGTCTTCCGTTTCGAGGCGAAGTTCGAAGCGGTGCGGCGTGTTCGTGTCGGTGAACGGCACGTGCACCACGGCAGCGACGGTGAGGCGTCGGTGCATTGCGGGGAAGCCGCGGACAAAGATGGTGTTCCACCCCGCCCCCAGCGCGTAGATCTTGTTATTAACAACCTCGGCTGAATCGGCGAGGAAGGCGTCGACCCTCACAACTCACGTCCCTTCTGTTCTGCCCAACAGCCTACAGACCCGGAGCCGCCGCCTAGAGTGTGTGCTGTGGCAGGCACGATCAACAGGGATGACATCGCGGCTGTTCGCGAGCGCGCCCCGATCGAACAGATCGTGGGCGAACACCTTGCGCTGAAACCTGCCGGCGTCGGCACGTTGAAGGGCCTCTGTCCCTTCCACGACGAACGCACGCCGTCCTTCAACGTCCGCCCTTCCGTTGGCCGATATCACTGCTTTGGTTGCGGTGAGGGCGGGGACGTCATCGAGTTCGTCATGAAGCTTGATGGCATGAGTTTTGTCGAGGCGGTTGAGTATCTCGCTCCCCGCGCTGGCGTGACGTTGCGATACGAGTCGGGCGGCCAGCGGCGGGAGACGGGAGGCACGTCTCGTTCGCGTCTTCTTGAGGCCCACCGCATTGCGGCCGAGTTCTATTCGGAGCGGCTTGGCTCGCCGGAGGCACAGATTGGTCGCGACTTCCTCACCGAACGCGGCTTTGACCGCAGCGCCGCGCAGCAGTTTGGTGTGGGCTTTGCACCTGCTGGCTGGTCGACACTGCTTGACCACCTGCGCGGCCGAAACTTCACCGAGGAAGAACTGCGCGCCACCGGCATGTTCTCGGAAGGCAACCGCGGCCTCTACGACCGCTTCCGTGGCCGACTTGTGTGGCCCATCCGTGATGTGACGGGGGAGGTCATTGGCTTTGGTGCGCGGCGCCTCCTTGAGGACGATCAAGGCCCCAAGTACCTCAACACTCCCGAGACCCAGCTCTACAAGAAAGCGACGGTGCTGTACGGGATCGATCAGGCGAAGCATGCCATCCGCAATGAGCGCACCACCGTGGTCGTTGAGGGCTACACCGACGTGATGGCGTGTCACCTAGCAGGCGTGACGAACGCGGTGGCGACGTGTGGCACCGCGTTCGGCGAGGAGCATGTGAAGGTGGTGCGCCGTCTCATGGGAGACACGGGTTCCGCTCAACTCAAGGTTGGCGCTGGCGGTGCGAGCGTCATCTTCACATTCGACGGCGATGAGGCGGGCCAGAACGCCGCGCTGAAGTCGTTCTCCCTTGATCACCAATTTCTCGCGCAGACGTTTGTCGCCGTGGACCCGGACGGCATGGACCCGTGCGATATCCGTCAGCACAGGTCCGACGCTGCGGTACGCGCGTTGCTCGACGCTCGGGTGCCGCTCTTTGAATTCGTCATCCGGACGCAGCTCGCATCGCATGACCTCGACACACCTGAGGGCCGTGTTGCAGCGCTCAGGGCCGCAGCGCCTGTTGTGGCGCGCATCCGCGACCGGGCGCTACGACCGGAATATGGCCGTCAGCTCGCTGGCTGGCTCGGGATGGACGTGGAAGCAGTGCTTGCCGAGGTGACCCGAGCGGGAAGTAGTGCTCCCCGCACGGGCTCAACTGCGTCGGACGGGACGTCGCGGGCGCAAAGCCGCATCGATCACCGCGACCCAATGGTGCGGGTCGAGGCGCTCTCCCTTGGCGTGCTCTTCCAGGCGGCCGACGCGGTGCGCAACGACCCGGAGGCTCTCGCCATCACGGATGAACTCGTGGCGGAGGCGTACGTGACGCCCGCATACCGGACGATCTACTCCGCCATCAGTGCGGCGGGGGGCGTGCGTGAAGCGGGCGCGGACTGGATTAGGCGCGTGCTTGACCAAGCACCAGAGGAACTCAGTTCGACGATCAACGGCCTCGCCGTCACGCCGCTTCCGCATGACAAGACGGAGACGCTTGGCCTGTACGCGCGGTCAATCCTTGGCAAGGTGCTTGACGCGCATCTGACGCGCCGTGTGGGGGAGTTGCGTGGCTCGATGCAGCGCGCAGGGGAAGGTACAGAGGATTACTGGCGAATCTTTGGCGACATCACCGCGCTCGAAACGCGCAGGCGCTCGCTACGCGCCGACTAGGGCCTTACACAATGGCTCCCCCGACTGGACTCGAACCAGTAACCCTTCGATTAACAGTCGAATGCTCTGCCAATTGAGCTACGGGGGATCAGCGGGATGGGTATCCTCGCGGACCGAAGAAACTGTACACGATCGCGCGCAGTGTCATGACCACGGTAGCGTGACGCACAGACGTGGGCGAAGGGGGTTTCATGCCGGTCGATGACCCCGGTGACACCGCTTGGCTCTTGCTTTGCGCAGTGCTCGTCCTGCTCATGGCTTCTGCGACCGTCATGGTGTACGCGGGCAGAGTGCGAGCTCGTCACGCGTTATCGATGGTGATGTACGGCCTTGCCGCAGTCATCTCGATCTCGGTCACGTGGGTATTCGTTGGATTCAGCCTCGCATTTGGCGCCGACGCCGGTGGCGGTTTCGTGGGAAATCTCGACAATGCAGGGCTTGCGAGCATTGCTGAGTCCGGAGTGGCGAGCGCTGTTGACGTGCCGCCGATCGCGTTCGCCTTGTTTCAAGTCGCTGTTGCAGTCTTCGCCGGCGCCCTCCTCGTTGGCGCTGGGGCGGAACGGATGAAGTTCGGCTCAATGCTCGCATTCTTGGGTTTGTGGTCGGCTCTCGTCGTGCCCGTCGTGACGCACTGGACGATGACACCCGGTGGCTGGCTTGCTGAGTGGGGAGTGCTTGACTTCGCTGGTGGCACCGTGATCGGCACAGGGGTAGGAGCCTCGGCGCTCGCGCTGTCGCTTGCGCTCGGGCCACGCCGTCACGCCACACCTCAACGGTTGCCGTCGCGCAACATCCCGATCGCGCTCACCGGTTTCGGGCTGTTGTGGTGCTGTTGGGTGGGACTCAATGCGGGGGCCGCACTGAGCGCCGGACGGGTGGCAGCGTCGGCCGCACTTGCGACACATCTCGCGGGCGTTGGTGGCATGGCCGGGTGGCTCATGATCGAAAAGCGGCTCACCAATGTGATCACCGCAAGTGGCGCTGCCCGTGGCGGGGTGACCGGGCTGGTTGCCGTGACGGCGGGTGCTGGCTTTCTTGACCCCTTTGCGTCGCTCCTGCTCGGCTTTGTAGCGGGCGCGGCGGTTTTCCTCGCGGTACGCCTCATGGCGCGCGTACGCGTCGACGACGCACTCGACGTGTCCGTCGTCCACCTTGTTGGTGGCGCGCTCGGGATGGTCTTCATCGGCCTCTTTGCGCGCCTCATCGAAAGCGACCACACTGTTGGCATCGGTGTGCTGAACGGGGGAGGGGCCGCACTGCTCGGCAAACAAACGGTGGCGGTGCTCGCCGTGGCGGCCTTTGCCTTCATCGCATCGTGGCTCATCGCGATGGTGTTGCGGGCCGCGATGGGCCTTCGCGTGACGCCGGAGGCGGAAGAGCAAGGACTCGACCATCACCAGCAAGGTGAATCGGCAGATGACGTGCGGCGTTAACCTTCTGTCCACGGGCCAGTAGCTCAGCCGGTTAGAGCAGCGGACTCATAATCCGTCGGTCGTGGGTTCAAGCCCCACCTGGCCCACTGCATGTACCAGGGATTTCACTCCGTCGACAGCAAGAGATCTGCGATAGTGGCGGGTACCGCGCCCGCGACATCAAGCGCCGCGATTGGCCCGCCGCCACGGAACCGCTCTGAGTTCGCCATGGGCAAGAGCGAAGCCGCAGCGGTTGCGAATCGACCTAGGCGCTCATATCGTCATCTGGGTGGGGGGGGGGATACGAAATTGCTTCTCCACACAGGAAATCATCTGATAGGAGAAGATCAATGAGGATCAGAACACGCATCGGAGTGACTGCAGGGATCACCGCTCTTTTCGCCGCAATGAGTGCCACCGCCGCGTTCGCCGCAGATTCGGGATGGCGGGCGAACATCGCCAGTTATCTGCTCACGGTGGACGGTTGCCCCGTGATTCAGTCGGGCTCATCGGACTATGTCAGTGCACTTGAGAACCCGTCGTGCTCGGGCTCGATTGGTGTGCAGGCGAAGTACAAGTTGTACCCGGGAAGCCTCACCTACACCTCAAGCGTCGAATGGGACGCCGAATGGGCTCGAGTCGACGCGCCAATCGTTACGCATGGCAAGGTCTACCACTAGTCCGTAGACCCGGTGGCGCGCGAAGCCGCGAGGGCCGCGCGCCACCGGCCGGGTTCACGATGAGCGAAGGGGTGCACATGCGAATTCCCAGACTGTCTCAAGCGCTTGGTGTCGCACTTTTGACGGCGATGGCGGCGGGATGCACCGGCGTTCCTGAGACGGGAACGTCCTCAGGCTCGGTGTTCTCCGAGACACTTGTCGAAGCGCGTGATGGGGGCGCCGGCGATGCGCAGCTCGCGGACCTTGAGGAGGCCGTGAGCGAGCAGGAGATCAGCATCGAGACCGCGCGGGAAGCGGCGCGCCGCACCGTCCAGTGCATGAACGACGCTGGTCTCGATGCCGGCTATGTCGAGAACACCAAGTACAGCGGGCTCGTGGTTCCTGGCTATCACGTCTCGTTAGGTACTAGCGGGTCCGACGCGGAAGCGCAGATCCAAGCCTGCGACGTTAAGGAGGGCTTCTGGGTGAACATGTTGTACCAAACCCAACCGATTGCGATTGAGGCAAAGGAAGAGTTTGCAGACCAGCAAGAGCCCGTCCTCCGCGCGTGTCTGGAGGGGATGGGCATTGATACCGATCCTGAGGCTTCCGGAGTCGATCTCGTGAACCAGAGCCTTCGAGACGGCGGGTTCGACTGCCTCGCCGAGGCGGGAATCACGTCGTGGTAGGCCGCTACGGTGAGTTCAGGTCGATCGTCGGAGCAGTCCTCGTCCTTGTCGTGCCGCTCGCCGCGGGGACCACGCTCGCTGTGTGGGCGCTGTCGGCCTCGCCGCTCAAGTCGGGTGCGCCTGTGGCGCCGTTGATAGCTCAGGTGCAGTCCGCCGCGCGTGATAACTCGAGCACCACTTCGGTCACGGTTGTGCCCGCCGGAGAGCGGGTGGTGAAGAGTCAGACTTCGGGGTTGGTCACGCAGACTGTCTTCGCAGTGGGGCAGCCGATCGACCACGGCGACATCGCGATGCGAGTGGACGGACTGCCGGTGATCTCCTACGTGGCGGCCTCGCCGCTGTATCGCGACGTCAGCGGCGGTATGAGCGGTTCAGACGTGTCGACCGCGCAACATCTCTTGAACGCGATGGGCTACCTCGACGTGGTTGATGGGGTAGCGGGCCCCAAGACGGTGGCCGCGATACGTGCCTTCAACGCCGACACTGGACGCGGCAGTGCGAACAGCGTGCTGTCGACGAACTCACTCCTCTGGATTCCCCGTGGAGGCGACGTACCGCAGGCCGTGATGGTGCAGGTAGGCGATGAGATCGCCCCGCAGACGCCGCTTTTCACAACGGCGGTGGGCTCAACGTCGATTACGGTCGAAACCGAAAGATCGGAAGTCGCTCGGACCCTAATGGTCGGCACGGCGATGGTTCCGCTAGCGGCAGGCGTGACGAGCATTACCGATCCTGGAGACGTCGCTACGCTGCTGGAACAGATGGGTGACCAGGCCAGCGCAGTAGCGACAGTGTCAGATGCTGAGCTCACGCAGGTGGGGACGGTGCCAGCCAGCGCGGTGATCGTCGACGCCGCGGGCGGCGCCTGCTACTTCACCGGCCCTGATGGCGAAGGCGAGCCAGTGAAGATCCGGGTCACAACAGGGACCACTGGTGTGGTCGATGTTGATCCCGAATTGATTGGCACCGCGGTCCTTGTCAATCCGCGTGAGACACGTTCGGATCTGTCATGCGACTCGTAGCCAGAGATCTCTCATTCGGATATCCGGGCGGTGACCACCAGGTGCTCTCCGGGCTTGCTTGCGATATTCCTGCAGGCGTATCGGCCGCGGTGGTCGGCCCGTCCGGATCGGGCAAGACCACATTGCTATCGGTGCTAGGAGGTCTGGTCACTCCGCAGCAGGGGTATTTCGCTTGTGTGGACGCCAACGGTGTTGAACACATACCGCGAGACGTCTCCACCTGGGTACTTCAGACCGTGTCCCTCATGCCTGAACGTAGCGTCTTGGACAACGCCTGCCTGGGCGGCTATCTTGACGGGGCCACCCGCGCAGTTGCGCGCCGAGCCGCCATGGCGGCACTGGACGAGGTTGGCTTGGCAGATCGCGCCGATGAGCCAGCACGTGTCTTGTCCGGAGGTGAGGCTCAACGCGTCGCCATCGCTCGCGCACTCACCAGCACCCGTCCCGTTCTGTTCGCTGACGAACCGACCGGCCAACTCGATGCTGCCACTACGTCTCTAGTGCTTGACGCCATGTTCGCATCCGCGCGCCGCACTCTGCTCCTAGTCACACACGACGAGGCTGCGGCAGCCCGATGCGATGTGGTGTTACGTCTGGCTAGCGGGCACCTCGAGCCGAAGGAGTTCGCGCGCGGAGGTGCGCGTGTCTGAGCGGTGGCCCTCGTCGCTGGCGATCTCGGAAGGGTTTGCGAACGTCAAGGCTGGTCGACGACTCAGCACCATCATCGTCGCGGCGGTCGCTCTCGTCACGGGCGGAGTTGGGCTCGCGAACGTGCTCGACGTCTCAGTGCTGGTCAATGCTGAGCGAGCATGGATCGACAAAGGCGCCTATGTGTTCGTCGTCGAGCCCAACCCCAGCCAAGCGTTCTCTGCCATCGATGTCGCCACTTGCGACCGAATGGCACAGGTGGAGGGGATCGATGCCAGCTTCGCAGTCCGGGTCACCGCTTCGGTGGCGCAACCTGCGCATGCACCGGGCACACATGCCACCCTGGCACGCACCTCAGCCGGGATTTATGAGTTTCTTTCAGTGTCACCTCCGATCGGATCCGGCATGCTGGTTAGCGACGGCATCGCCGCGCAGACAGGATTAGTGGACGGTGAGACTACGACGTTCGCGATCCAGTCGCTCGAGTTGGCGACGAGCGAAGAAGTCACTGCAACCGTCCGGCTCATTGACGCTGCGGTGCTCGCCGAGAGCCTCGACGGCACGTACCTCTTTCCCAGCGACCTGACAGGCGAGAGCTCTCAGTGCTATGTGCGGACCGACGCAGCACATGCCGACGACGTCCGCGATTACCTCGCCGTTACGCTCACCCCAGATCAAGGTGCACCCGCTATCGTGCGTCCGCGGCTGAATGAGTCCGCAAATGGGCTGGACTTCTCCACCGCGTTCAATCAACGTGCGCTCACCTGGGGCTGGGCCGCCGGTGCGGCCATCCTCATTCTCTTGTGGACGCTCACACAATGGACCCGACGCACCCGTGACGCCATATATGCAACCTTCGGAGCACACGCGCGCGCCCGTCTCATCATCCGGATGACCGAGTGGTTCACGCTTTCTACCGTCGGATTGGGATGGGGCTGGGCGATCGCGACGGCTTTCGCAATTGGGCTCGGAGCCGACATTCAGGTCACGCTGGTCCAAGCGACGGGTCAAGCCGTCGCCACGTGGACAGTCGCGTCTCTTGGCGCAGTCGGGGTTGCACTCATTCCCGTCGGAACCCTCATCGACACTCTCAAAGACCGGACTTAGCGAGCGGTCGACGTAGGCGCCACCGCCGTGACCATGTGGGCCTACTTAGCCCTAAGAAGTAACTCGGCGATCACCACGGGTACCGCGTCCGCGACATCAAGCGCCGCGATTGGCCCGCCGCCTGACGCTGCCTCAGCGGCGCGGGCATGCACCCATGACGCAGCGGCGCCAGCCTCGGGTGCGCTTAACCCGGCCGCAAGCAGGGCGCCAGCAATGCCCGCGAGCACATCACCAGTCCCAGCGGTCGCAAGCCACGCGGGCGCCTCGGGGAGTTCGGCAACGGCGCCGCCGGGAGCCGCGATGATGGTTCGGGTGCCCTTGAGGAGCACGGTGGCGCGAGCGGTTTCAGCGAGAAGGCGCGCATGCCCCGTGCGGTCACGGAGAACGTCGTCAAGCGTCACATCGTGGCGGATCGCGGCAAGTGCCCCGATGAGTTCGCGCTCGTGTGGCGTGAGCAGGACCTGATGAGGTTGGCTTGCCCTCGAGCCCGCAGAACGCGCACGCACGCACTGGTCAAGAGCCCCCGCGTCGACAACCAGGGGACCGCCCGATGCGAGTACGGCGCCGATGACGGTGTCTTGTCCGGGGTGGTCGGCAACTCCCGGGCCCACCACCCATGCCGACGCTCGTGGCAATACCTCGGCAGCGTCGGCCGGGTCATAGACGACAGTCTCGGGCCGGTGGCGGAGGACAAGGTCTTGAGCGCGGTGCGGCCCCACGTAGCGCACCATTCCTGCTCCCGCCCGGAACGCCCCCGAAACCGACAGCGCGGCTGCGCCCGGGTATGCATCGGAGCCGGCAACCATGCCAACCACCCCGCGGGTGTACTTGTCGTCAGTGGCGCGCGGTCGCGGCCACACTGACGCAACCCATGCCCGATCAACAATGTCCATACGCCTAGCCTGGCACGCGCGCCTCGGAAGGCAAATGGCCGCGCACCGACAGTTCACGGCCATGGAACAATGGCGCTTATGGCCATGCGAGAGATCCGAGTGATCGGCGACCCTGTGCTGCGCACCCCGTGCGAGCCCATCACCGTCATCGATGAACGTGTCCGCACCCTCATCGACGACCTCCTCGAAACCGTCGACTACGAGGGGCGAGCGGGTCTCGCTGGCAACCAGATCGGCGTCGGCCTGCGCGCATTCTCGTGGAACATCGACGGCGATATCGGCTACATCATCAACCCCGAGATCGTTGAGAACGCCTCCGAGTTCCAGGATTTGGCCGACGAGGGCTGCCTCTCCGTGCCAGGCCTCTGGTACCCGTGTGAACGGCCGCTATACGCCAAGGCCGTCGGCACTGACCTTGACGGCAACGAGGTCATCGTCGAGGGCGAGGACATCTGGGCCCGCCTCATCAATCACGAGGTCGATCACCTCAACGGCAAGCTCTATATCGATCGCCTCACCAAAGAGACGCGCCGTGAAGCGATGCGCGAGCTTCGCGCGCAAATCGACTCCTAGAACAGCACCTCGTCCGCGTACTTCGTGTCGTCCTCCGTGATGTCAACGACGCGAACGCCAACATCGGCCACGACGACGCGGCCCGCAGCATGGCACGCAGGCGCGACGGACAGACAGATCTTTGGCGCGGTAAATGTCACGGTGACGTCCGCCTCGACGTGTGGGGCGTCGGCTGAGCCGGAATCGGCATCGAGCCCACTTGGCAGGTCGACCGCGACAACGAGCGCGTCATCCGTGATCGCCTCGACAAGTTGATCAGCGGGAAACCGTAGCCCTGGACGGGCGCCAAGACCCACGATGCCGTCGATCACAATGTCCGCTGACCTCACGGCCTCGGTGGCGGCGAGAAGATCGTGGTCCGCACGAAGCGAGACGATGTGTCCGCCCGCTGCTCGCAGGGCATCAGCGCCATCATCGTGAAGCCTCGAGGCCACCGGAATCGCCACCACGATGGCTCCGTCGGCTGCGAGCAGGGCGCCAGCAAGCAATGCGTCGCCGCCGTTGTTTCCCGAGCCAGCGAGGACTGTCACCCTGGTGCCGTGCACTGTGTGGTGGGTGTCTGCAAGTGTCGCTGCGATCTCGTCGGCCACGGCGCGCGCGGCGCGCGCCATGAGCGTGGACTCAGGTACGGACTCCATGGTGCGCCGCTCAAGTTCGCGGATCTGCGCAACCGTCAGCGGCCCGGAGTGAGTGGTCCGGGACTCGTCGATTGCATGAGTCGTCACCTCTCCACTGTGCCACGAAGGTCGTGCACGCGCAGTGTCAACGCCGCGCCTCCGGATGCCTGTCGACTACCTCGTCGCCGTGCAATCGGCCGCCACACCGCCGCTGTGCTGGCGCTTTGGCGATACGTGAGGCACGATAGTTGCACACCCGGAGAGCCGGATTCCTGGAACAGGTCGTTGGGGAAGACGCACCTGTACCAAAGGAGGAGTCATGGCCGCCATCACCCGTGGTGTTCTTTTCGTGCACTCAGCGACCCGCGCAATGTGCCCGCACATCGAATGGGCTGCGCAGTCAGTGCTGGGCTCCCGCGCGTCCTTTGACTGGACGGACCAGCCCGCAGGCGCAAATCTGTTTCGCGCCGAGGTCGCGTGGCAAGGTCACCAGGGCACCGGGGCACGCCTCGCCTCGGCGCTGCGGGGCTGGGAGCACGTGCGCTACGAGGTGACGGAGGATCCGTCCTTCGGATGCGATGGTGCCCGCTGGTCACACACCCCGTCCCTCGGTATCTTCCACGCAGTCACCGACGTGCACGGCAACATCGTGGTGCCTGAGGACCGAATTCGTGCGGTGCTCGAGGCAGGCGGCACTGCTGCTGACTTCAAGCGCGCCATGGACCTTGCGCTCGGAACAGCGTGGGATGAAGAGCTCGAACCCTTCCGTTACGCAGGCGCGGGAGCACCAGTGCGCTGGCTCCACCGCGTCGGTTAGGAACACCATGGCTTTGGAGCCCATCGCCGTCCTCACGCTGCAGGCGCTTGAGGAGTCGATGTGGGTATCCGAGAGCCGTTTCGACCCCACGTACATGGACGCGGTCCTCCACCCCGAGTTCAGCGAGGTGGGACGTTCCGGACGGCTCTTTACGCGAGATGACGTCCTGTCGATGCCAAGTGTCGAGATTCGCGTCGAGATCCCGCTCAGAAGCCTTGAAATCGTCGAAATCGCTCCCGACGTTGTGCTGACCCGCTACACGACCGTTCCCCTTGATTCGCCGCACGGCGCCGCACACCGCACCTCGATCTGGTTGCACGAAGACGAGCGGTGGCTCTTGCGGTTTCACCAGGGAACACCGACGTCCGACGCCTCAGACGCCTAACGGGGGGCCTCGGCCGACGCTGGGTTACGGCGTCGTGAAGAGTAGCGCCGCGTTGTGGCCACCAAAGCCAAACGCGTTGTTGATCGCTGCGAGATCGCCGGATGCCGGGAGGGCACGCGGGGTGTCCCGCACGAGGTCCACCTGAAGCTCGGGGTCTGGGCTATTGACGTTAATGGTGGGTGGGGCGGTGCGCTCGTGAAG
>JAEZXC010000032.1 GCA_023442845.1 Actinomycetes bacterium
TCGCCGTACTTCTCTCCGAACAAGGCCATCGCTCCGAGGGCCTTTGCCTCGTCGAGCGCCATGATCTTGGTGCTGACAGGCAGTTCCTCACGGATTGCGCGGTTGGCGACATCTTCGATCTCGCTGCGGGCCATCGCACTTACGCCCTGGGTCCACGCGAAGTCGAGTCGCATGTATCCGGGCTTGTTGTATGAACCCGCTTGATTCGCCTGGTTTCCCAACACTTCGTGGAGTGCCGAGTGAATGAGGTGCGTTGCAGAGTGAGCCTTTGACGCTTGACGCCGGTTGATCGCATCCACCTCAGCGGACACAGCATCCCCGACGGCAATCTCGCCCTCATCAACGCGCACCGTGTGCACGATGACGTCCTTGATCGGACGCTGGACATCGAGCACCTCAAGAGAGGCGTGCGCACCCCGGATCACGCCGAGGTCGGCGTCTTGCCCACCCGATTCTGGATAGAACGGGGTTTCTGCCAGTACGACCTCAACCGTGTCTCCGGTCTGCGCGACTGGAATGCTGACGCCGTCCTTGATGAGGGCAACGACGTTCGTTGCCACGTGGAGTTCGTCATAGCCGCGGAACACGCTCGGAGTGGCGGCACCTACCTGCTGATAAGCGGTGAGGTCGCCGTGACCGCCCTTCTTTGCCTTCGCATCGGCACGGGCACGGTCCTTCTGCTCCTGCATGAGCGAGCGGAACGCCTCTTCATCAACGCTGAGTCCCTGCTCAGCGGCCATCTCAAGGGTGAGATCGATCGGGAATCCGTACGTGTCGTGAAGAGTAAACGCCTCGGTGCCGCCGATGACCGAGCCGCCTGACTTCTTTGTGCTTGCGACAGCGGTGTCGAAGATCGACGTGCCCTGCGTGAGGGTGCGCCGGAACGCGTCCTCCTCGGCCCCTGCCACACCAGAGATGTGTGCAAAGCGCTCGTCGAGCGAGGGATACGACGCACGCATCGCCTGGTAACTCGTGTTGAGTAGCGAAACGAGCGACGGGTCCTGAACACCGAGCAGGCGCATTGAGCGCACTGAGCGGCGCAAGAGGCGGCGCAGCACATATCCGCGTCCCTCGTTGCCCGGGACGACGCCGTCGTCCATCAACATGAGGCCCGAACGGACGTGGTCAGCGATGACGCGCATACGAACATCGTCGTCATGGTCGGCTCCATAGCGGCGACCGGTCAACTCTTGAACCGTCTCGATGACGGGGAATACCTCGTCGATCTCGTACATGTTGGCGACGCCTTGCTTGAGAAAAGCAACGCGCTCAAGCCCGAGCCCGGTATCGATGTTCTTCTGCGTTAGTTCGCCAAGGATCGGGAACTCATCCTTGCCACCGCCCGCCCCGCGCTCGTACTGCATGAAGACGAGGTTCCAGATCTCGATGTAGCGATCCTCGTCCGCAATGGGACCACCTTCTTTGCCGAACTCAGGGCCGCGGTCCACGTAGATCTCGGAGCACGGGCCTGCGGGCCCCGGTTGGCCAGTCGACCAGAAGTTGTCCTTCATTCCTCGGCGCTGAATGCGCTCGTCAGGTAGCCCCGCAATGGTCTTCCACAGATGAACGGCCTCGTCATCGTCGTGGTAAACGGTCACCCAGATGAGCTCAGGATCGAAGCCGTATTTGCCCTCTGACTCGGGACCGGTCACCAAATCCCAGGCGTAGGTAATGGCGCCCTCTTTGAAGTAATCCCCAAAGGAGAAATTGCCGTTCATCTGGAAGAACGTGCCGTGGCGGGTGGTCTTGCCGACCTCGTCGATGTCGAGAGTGCGAATGCACTTTTGCACACTTGTGGCACGCGGCCATGGCGCCTTCTGCTGGCCGAGCATGTAGGGAATGAATGGCACCATGCCAGCCACCGTGAACAACAGTGACGGGTCGGGCGACACGAGCGAAGCCGACGGCACCACAGTGTGCCCATGCCGCTCGAAGTAATCGAGCCAGCGCTGACGAATATCGGCGGTGCGCATCAGGTCCTCCATACGTGACAACGCCGCTGGGCCCCGACATGTGCCAGGGGCCCAGCGGCCGTTGTGGTCAGGTCTCCTGCCGAGACTAGTGCGTGTTAGCGCGCGTAGTACTCGACGACGAGCTGAACGTCGCAGATCACCGGAACCTCGGCGCGCTTGGGGCGACGCACGAGCTTAGCGGTGAGCTTTTCGAGCTGGACGTCAAGGTAGTCAGGCAGCTCGGGCAGCACGTCGCGGTGTGCACCCGCGGCGGCCGCCATGTAGGGCTCCATCGTGACGGCCTTGGGCTTGACCTGAATGGTCTGGCCGGGGGTCACACGGAACGAGGGACGGTCGACGATCTTGCCGTCCACAAGGATGTGACGGTGAAGAACGGCCTGGCGCGCCTGAAGGATGGTGCGGGCAAAGCCAGCGCGCAGCACGAGGGCGTCGAGACGCATCTCGAGCAACTCGACAAACGACTCACCGGTAAGACCCGGCTCCTTGCGTGCTTCTTCGAACGTGCGCGTCATCTGCTTCTCACGGAGCCCGTACTGGGCGCGCAAGCGCTGCTTCTCGCGCAAACGAACAGCGTAGTCGCTTTCCTTGCGGCGCGCCGTGCGGCCGTGCTCACCCGGAGGGTACGGACGCTTCTCGAAGTGCTTGACCGCCTTGGGGGTAAGCGCAATGCCAAGCGAACGCGACAGGCGAACCTGGCGACGTGCCTTCTGAACTGAGGTCATGATGTCCTTACGTGTATCGAGGCACGCGGAAGTGCGACGATGAAATCGATGTGTGCTTGTTCGCGGCGCCAGCAGCCAACCGTCCGCGAGGGCCTCACAAGTGTAGCAACAAGCGCGCGCCACCGGCACCCATCCGAGCCAACCGCTACCGATCCCTACCCAAGAGGCGTCGGATGGTGTGGAGCCGTTCCGCGAGCGATCGCTCGAAGCCGTGATCCGTCGGCTCGTAATAACGTTCATTGCGAAGGGTGTCAGGCAAGTATTCCTGGGCAGAGACGCCGTGAGGTGCGTCGTGCGCATAGGCGTAACCCGTGCCGTGGCCAAGGTCTTTCGCTCCCGGGTAGTGAGCATCCCTCAGGTGGTCAGGGACAACGCCAGCCTTCCCCGCCTTTACATCCGCAATTGCGGTGTCGATCGCGACATACGCACGGTTCGACTTGGGCGCCAATGCGAGATAGGCAGTCGCTTCCGCAAGCGGGATTCGGCCCTCCGGCATCCCGATGAAACTGACGGCGTCGGCGGCTGCTTGTGCGATGACAAGCCCTTGCGGGTCAGCAAGGCCGATGTCTTCGCTGGCAAGAATGACCAGCCTGCGCGCGATGAAGCGTGGATCCTCCCCCGCGACGACCATCCGGGCCAAATAATGCAGTGCCGCGTCAACGTCGGATCCGCGGACCGACTTGATAAACGCGCTGATGACGTCGTAGTGCTGGTCACCTGACTTGTCGTACGCGACAAGCGCTGCGTCCATCGTCGACTCAACAATTTCAGCAGTAATGCGTCCGTCGCCTTCACTTGCCGAGTCCGCGACCGACTCAAGCAAGGTAAGTGCCTTGCGTGCATCGGCTCCTGCGACGCGCACGATGTGATCACGAGCATCGTCCTCGAGTGTCACTTCGCCGTTGAGTCCGCGTGGATCAGCGATGGCGCGATCAAGAAGGTTCGCGACATCTTCCGCAGTGAGCCCCTTGAGCGTGAGGAGTAGTGAGCGCGACAACAGCGGCCCCACGACCGAGAAGCTCGGATTCTCGGTGGTTGCACCAATGAGGGTGATCCAGCGGTTCTCGACCGCTGGGAGCAGGATGTCTTGCTGACTGCGGGTGAAGCGATGAATCTCGTCGATAAAGACAACCGTCTCGCGCTCTCCCATGGCGAGTCGTCGCTTCGAGTCGTCGATGACGGCGCGCACGTCTTTCACGCCCGCAGTCACCGCACTGAGTTCGACGAAACGCCGTGAGCCTGCGACGAGGTAAGCCAGCGTTGTCTTGCCCGTACCGGGAGGGCCCCACAAGATGACACTCGTTGCGGGTGCGGTATCCCCGATGAGGCGCCGAAGCGGCGAACCCTCCCCTAACAAATGGCTTTGACCGAGGACGTCATCGATGCCGCGCGGGCGCATGCGCACCGCAAGCGGTGACGTCGCGCTCGGCTCAGGCACCCCAGTAGAGCTGGTGCCAATCGCGTCGAAGAGGTCCACACGGCCACTCTAGGCGCGCCGACCGACGCCAATGAAACGGTGCTTGCAATATTTCTTTCGAAAGATTACTTTCGAGCCATGAGCCCGTCTGAGCACCCCTCCACCCCATGGCCGGTCCGCCGCATTACGAACCCAGCCGAACTGAAAGCGCTCGCGCATCCCGTGCGCTTCGCACTCGTTGACCTTCTTGCGGAGGGTCCCCTTACTGCAACGCAATGTGCGGAGCGCCTGGGCGAAACTCCAGCGAACTGCTCGTATCACCTACGCCAACTCGCCAAATATGGGCATGTTGTTCCTGCTGCGGGCGGTCACGGGCGAGAACGGTACTGGCAGGCCCGAGAGGAGGGCATCACCTTCGACGAAACGGGCCCAGGTGCGGCGGCAGCTGCCCGGGCCGTCACTGACGCAGTGGACAACTATCGCTTTAGTGCATGGGAGCGATACAAGGCGCGCCGCGCTCAGGAACCGGAACCGTGGCGCGATCTGGCGGGCTCGATGGACGCCGTCATGTGGATGACAGGCGAGGAGTTGGCCGCATTCACGTCCCAGCTTTACGCCCTCATCGCTCCTTTCGCAGAGCGCATGGCCGATGACAGCACACGCCCTGCCGACGCCCGGGCCATCCGCTTCTTCGCCTACAGCTTCCCTGGGGAGCGGTCATGACAAGCGCAGCCGCACGCCGACGCTTCATCGCCCTTTCAGCGTTGAGGCAACTACCAACGGGTCTCGTTCTGCCGGTGCTTGTGCTGTTGCCTGTGGCGCGCGACTTGAGCCCGGTGCAGATTGGTGTGCTCTTCGGCGCTTACTCGGCAACGACGATCCTGTGTGAGCTCCCAACAGGTGGTCTCGCGGATGTCATCGGCGCCCGACCCGTACTCCTCACTGCGACGGCACTCGCCGTCGCCGCGACGATCATCGTTGCCACCTCACAGGCATTTCCGGCACTACTCGCTGGGTACACAGTCTTTGGCGTGTCCCGTGCACTTGATTCGGGTCCGTTGCAGTCGTGGTACGTCAACCACGAGCGCGCACACGACCTCAACGCCCCGGTTTGCCTCGGCCTGTCTCGTGCGAGCGCCAGTGCCTCCGTCGCGATCGCAATCGGTGCGCTTGTGACGGCCGCGATCACGCATGCGGGCGGGCCAACCAATGCGAGCGCCACTGTCATGACAGTTGCCGTTCCACCGCTCGCTGCATCCGCGGTGTTTGCGCTCTACGGCATCCTCGTCGCGTTCTGGGTGGTACCCGTCACCGCCGCGTCGCGGGCACGAATGAGCGACATCCTCGGCGACATCCCACGGACCCTCGGTAGCGGCTTCTCCCTCGCTCGGCAGCGAGGCCCGCTGCGCCGACTTCTGCTTTACACCGCAGCGATCGGCGCCGCGCTTGCGGGCATCGAGCTGTTGACCCCTTTGCACGTGAGCAAGTTCTCTGCAGACACGAACTCAGCCGCGACACTCTTCGCACTCCTCGCCTGTGCGGCGTTTCTCGTTGCCGGTGCTGGCGCGTGGGCGACTCCCCTGCTCGCCCGCCGCTTTCGGTCCATCTCCGTCACGCTTGTGGTGACCACTCTTGTTGCCGCGATCGCTCTTGCCGGCGTCGGCCTCCCTGGAACGGTCGCCGCTGGTGGAATGTACCTCGTCTTCTACGCGGCGCTCGGAGTGGGCGAACCTCTACTCGATGAACTCACCCACAACGCCGTCACTGCCCGGCACCGCACCACCATCCTGTCGATGCGCTCGATGGCGCTCCAGTGGGCAGGCATGCTGACCAGCATGAGCGCCGGATGGCTTGCGGACCGTGCCGGAACTGCGCCGACGTTCATCGCGGTTGGCGTCGTCATGGCGTGCGGCGCGTTCGCCTTCTTTGGGTGGCGGCGCAACGGCTACGAGAGCACCCCGCCCGTCGATCCGATCGCAGCGACACACTACGCGTCGGCAGGCTCCTCTTCGGGAACGTAGTCGACACCCGTCTCGGCGCGTTGTTCAGCCGGAATGGGCGCGGGCGCGCCCGTCAGCGGATCCATGCCACCGCCCGACTTGGGGAACGCAATGACGTCACGAATCGACTCGTACCCACCGAGGAGCATGACGACGCGGTCCCAACCGAGCGCGATGCCACCATGCGGCGGCGCGCCGTACTGAAAGGCATCGAGCAAGAAGCCGAACTTCTCTTGAGCCTCTTCGGGACCAATGCCCATCACGTTGAAGACTCGCTCCTGGACATCCCGGCGGTGGATACGAATCGAACCGCCACCGATCTCGTTGCCGTTGCACACGATGTCGTACGCATAGGCAAGCGCCTCGCCCGGCGACTCTTCGAAGCGATCAATCCACTCCGGCGTCGGCGACGTGAACGCGTGGTGCAGCGCCGTCCACGCGGAGGTCCCTAACGCGACATCGTCATCTTCGGCCTTCACTGGCTTGAACAATGGCGCGTCGACGATCCACACAAACTCAAAACGCGACTCATCGATAAGGCCGGCTCGTTTCGCAATCTCGACGCGCGCTGCTCCAAGAAGAGCACGGGACGAGTCAGCATCGCCAGCTGCGAAGAAGATGCAATCGCCGGGGTTTGCCCCCACGGCGTCAGCAAGGCCGGCAAGCTCTGCTTCGGACAAGTTCTTTGCGACCGGGCCACCGAGAGTGCCGTCCTCAGCCACCAGTACATACGCGAGACCTTTGGCGCCGCGTTGTTTCGCCCAGTCCTGCCATGCGTCAAGTGTCTTACGCGGCTGGCTCGCACCGCCCGGCATCACGACAGCTCCAACGTACGGCGCCTGGAACACGCGGAACGGCGTGTCCTTGAAGTAGCCAGTGAGCTCAGTCAACTCAAGGCCGAAGCGGAGGTCCGGCTTATCGGATCCAAAGCGCGCCATCGCATCCGCATAGGTAAGACGCGGAATGGGCGTCGATACCTCATAACCAATGAGGGCCCACAGTTCCTTCACGATGTCCTCGCCAAGCGCGATCACGTCGTCTTGGTCGACGAAGCTCATTTCGATGTCGAGCTGAGTGAACTCAGGTTGGCGGTCAGCGCGGAAGTCCTCATCGCGGTAACAGCGAGCAATCTGGTAGTAGCGCTCCATGCCCGCCACCATGAGCAGCTGCTTGAACAACTGCGGCGACTGAGGGAGGGCGTACCAGGATCCTGGTGCAAGACGCGCCGGCACCACAAAGTCGCGGGCACCCTCCGGCGTCGAGCGCGTGAGCGTGGGCGTCTCAATCTCGAGAAAGTGATGACGGTCCAGCACGCGGCGTGCTGCGGCATTTGCCTGCGAACGCAACACCATCGCCGATCGCGGTGCCGGGCGACGCAAGTCGAGGTAACGGTGCTTGAGGCGCGCTTCTTCACCAACCGTGACGTACTCATCGATCGGAAAAGGCGTGGGAATCGATTCGTTGAGCACAACAACGTCGGTGCCAACAACCTCAATCTCGCCGGACGCCATGTTGGGGTTCGCCGAACCTTCTGGTCGTAAACGCACCTCTCCGGTCACCTGGATGACGAACTCGGTGCGAAGCGAGTGTGCGACGTCCTCGTGGAGAACCACCTGGGCCAAACCGGAAGCGTCACGGAGATCAATAAAGGCGACACCGCCGTGATCGCGCCGCCGGCCAACCCACCCGGCGAGAGTAACGGTCGTGCCAGCGTCGGCAGCACGGAGATTCCCGGCAAGATGGGTGCGAAGCACGTGAAAGGCCTTTCGTAACGGTGAGATGCCCGTGACAGAGCACGCTCGCAAGTCTAGCGGCGCTGAATCCGCACCTTGAGGTCGGTGGCGGGAGGTACCCACGCGTCGGCGTCGGCCGGAGCTTGATCTCCCGAGCGAATGTCCTTGACCTCGCCGTCTCCCTCGTCGCTGGGAAACCACACGAACGGGATACCGCGCCGATCCGCGTACTGAATCTGCTTCCCAAACTTCGCCGCGGCAGGCGCCACTTCGCACGCGATGCCCCGCGAACGCAGCCTGGCTGCAATCGCGTCGGACGTGGCCCTGCTTTCTTCGTTGACAACGGCGATGAGGACGACGCTCGGTACGGACCGCGTTGCGCTCACCAGGCCGTGGGAGACAAGCCGCGAGACAAGCCTGCTCACGCCAATAGACATGCCGACGCCGGGGAACCCGCCGCCAGCAACGAGAGAGTCGTAGCGGCCTCCCGAGCAAATGGAACCGAGGTCCTCGTGGCCTTCAAGAGTCGTTTCGTAAACAGCACCCGTGTAGTAGTCGAGACCTCGCGCAATGCTGAGATCAGCAACTGCGGTGCTCGGCACGGCTGCGTTGACCGACTCGACGAGGCGCACAAGTGCGGCGATGCCCTCCCCAAGGATGCGCTGAGCGTCCTCATCGTCAACGGTCGGCGTCGTCTCCCACAGGTCGAGAACGGCGTCTTTGAAAGAACCATCGGTCGACTGAATCTTGGCGAGCTCAAGGATTGCGTGCGCGGCGTGCTCACTCACGTCTTGTGCGGCCAACTCCTTCGCCACACCTTCAGGGCCGATCTTTCCGATCTTGTCAACGCTGCGAAGCGCGGCAGCGACATCGGCAATGCCGACGCCCCGGTAGAAGCCTTCGACCAACTTGCGGTCGTTCATGCGCATGGTGGCACGCGGTACAGGCAACGCCGCGAGAGCGCGCGCCATCACAACGGCAACCTCGGTCTCAAAGTGGGCCGGGAGAGAGTCCTTCGCGACGATGTCGATGTCCGCTTGATAGAACTCGCGGAAGCGGCCTTCTTGGGGGCGCTCCCCTCGCCATACCTTTTGAATTTGGTAGCGACGGAACGGGAAGTGCAGGTGGCCCTGGCGCTCCTCCACGTAGCGAGCGAACGGCACGGTGAGATCGAAGTGCAGGCCGAACTCGGCGTCGGCCACGTCGCCACCACGCCTGGTCAGCACATAGATCTCTTTGGATGCCTCAGATCCACCGCCGAGAAGGTCGAGCGGCTCAACCGCGCGGGTCTCAATCTCCGCAAAGCCGTTGAGCTCAAACACGGTGCGCAGCGTTGCCAGTACGGATGCTTCGACGGCTCGCTCCGCAGGGGACCACTCAGGGAATCCGGACAAGGGCGCACGTCGCGACATGGCCACCATTGTTCCATCGCTCGCGCCGTAGACTGACGCACACGCGGCGGTAAGAGATCGCGGGAGCGGGAGCGTATGAGCAAGAAGAAGCGCCCATCTACGGCGAAGCGAGCTAAGCAAGCCGCCAACGCGGTGCCACGGGAACAGCAGGTGCGGGCCGACAAACGCCGCACGCTCGTCTTCGCTACCGTGTTGCTTGGCCTGCTCATCGGCCTTGTCATCGTCGCAATTGTGCAATCCCGAGACAATGACGTAACCGCAGCGCCTACACGCGCCAACTCCTCGCTCGTACCTTCTGCCGACCATGCTCGAGGTCACGAGTGGAACTGGGTGCTGGAGACAAACCGTGGAGACATCGAGATTGTTCTCGACGGCAATGAAGCTCCTCAGGCCACCGCTGTGCTCCTGTCGCTTAATCAAGCGGGGTTCTTTGCGTCGACCGATTGTCACCGCGTGCGCACGGAGGAGCCGTTCTTCCTGCAATGTGGTTCGCCTGATGGAACGGCGACTGGCGGCCCGCCCTATCGTTTCGGTCCCGTCGAGAACGCGCCGTCTGACAATCGCTATCCCGCCGGTAGCGTCGTCATGGTGCGTAGCGGTGACGATGACTACTCAATGGGAAGCCAGTTCTTTATCGTGTACGAGGACTCGGTTCTTGAAGCCGCGGATGGACGGGGGTACACAGTCGTTGGTCGAGTGGTAGCCGGACTCGATATCGTGAGACACGTGGCCGAAGGCGGTACCATCACGGGTGCCTCTGATGGCCAACCAGCCCAATCCGTCATTCTCAAGAAGGTCGCCACCGCATGAGCCCCGCTAAGCCCCGGCCTATCCCCCGGCCCAAAGCGCCGTCGCCCGCCGCACTGGCCGGACACGGCGCCCACCCAGTGCGCGTGCCTGTGGTTGATGAGATCACCCCGGCACAAATTGCTGCTGCGTCCGAGTTCGGGGCGGTTGAGGGCGAATCAGTGGTGCTGGTCGACGGCACAAACCGCACGGTGGTGGGCCCCGCTACTGGTGACGAGCCCATCGCGCCGTACGCCAAGGCGTTTATTGAGCTCGCCGCTTCGGTCGAGCGGTTCCATGCGCGTCTCGTTGGCGCGGAATTGAGCCCGAAGGACATCGAAGAAGCGCTTGCTGGACTCAAGGCATCTGTCGAAACGCCTGTGGTGGTCGGCAATATCGCCGCACTACGGGCACGATTCGCCGTGGTCGAGGCGGAAGCAACCGAGGTTGCGGAGCGCGTTCGCGCCGAACGAGCTGTTGCCCGTGAGCAGGCTGCGGCCGCTCGCGCAGAGATTGTGTCCCAGGCCGAAGCGCTTGCCGCGAAACCTGAGCGTCAGGTGCATTGGAAGAATGACACCGCCCGTATGCGCGAGTTGCTTGACGAGTGGAAGGAAGCGCAGCGCTCAGGCGCGCGCATTGGCAAGGACGTCGAGCGTGAGCTGTGGAAGCGATTCACCAAGGCACGCTCCGCTTTCGAGAAAGCGCGTAAGGCGCACTTCGCCCACCTCGACAAGGAGAACTCCGCGGTTGCTGCGACTAAGGAGTCGCTTGTCACGCAGGCAGAGGCGCTGGCAACGTCAACCGATTGGGACCGCACCGCCCGTCAGTTCAAGCAGCTGATGGACCAATGGCGAAACGCCGGTCGTGGCCGACGCGCAACCGACGACGCTCTGTGGGAGAGGTTCCAAGCGGCCCAGGAGGCATTCTTCACGGCACGCCGCGCTGAGGCTGACGCCCAAGAAGTCGCGTGGGCCGCCAACGTGCCTGCCAAGGAAGCGGCCGTCGCTGCGGCAGAAGCGCTGCTCCCCATCACCGACATTCGCGCCGCCAAGCGCGAGCTTCGTCAGATTCAGGACCGCTTCGACGGGGCCGGCGAGGTCCCTCGGGCAGACGCGGCACGGTTGAGCAAGCGGATGGCGGCCGTTGAGCGCGCAGTACGCGAAGCCGATCAACAGGCGTGGTCGTCGCGCAACCCTGAGATCGAGGCGCGGGCCACCGGCGCAGCAGCGCAGCTCCACGCCGCAATTGCTGACCTTGAAAAGAGTCTCGCCGACGCTACTGCGAGCGGCGACAAGCGCAAGGTGAAAGAACTCACTGAAGCGCTTGAAGCGCGCAAGGCGTGGCTCAAGCAGATCGAGGCGGTCGCTAAGTAGCGCACTGGCCCACGGGGCGGCTCTCCACAGATTGTGCCGCTGCTCCGCGTCGCCGCGCGTCAGCGTGGGAGCGTATCCGCATGGTGCACGCTCCCTCCCCCGCCCCACACACGCGGTCCGCACGACGGCGCACACCGTCATCGCTCACGGGGTTCATCATCACACCGGCCCTTGTTGGGGTGGGTGCCTACGCGCGGCTCGTCCGCGATGGCTCATTGCGGGAACTCAGCACAGGCGTCGCAGGGCCACACGCAATCGGCACCGGCCCTCATATTCGTGCTCTATCAGTGGCCCACCTCGTGCCCGCTCGGGGTGCACTGACAGGCGTGGCCGCGCTGTGGGTGCATGGGTGGGCTGCGGACGGGCCCATTCCGGTGGGCATCACGATCGCAGCTCAGCCCGGCGTACGCCTGAGCGAACCGGCAGGCACACACGTCGCGTGGCGCGCAATCACCCACGAGAGCTCAGTGGCGAGGTCCGAGTCCATTGCTGGCACAGCCGTCGCTCACCCCGCGGCTGCTGTCGCCGCGGCGCTTGGCCATGACCCACTTCATCATGCGATTCCGGCCGCGTGGTGGGCTCTCGACGTCCTTCGCGTGCTTCCACGCGACCTTGAGAGGCTGCTGCCGCGCAAAGGCCCTGCGACCCGCAGGGCCTGGTCGGCCTGGCGCGCCATCAGGAACGCGCGAACTGGCGCTTACGCACCCTCGTAAGCACGCCGGGCGCCCGTAACGCGACGGGCGTCGTACACACCATCGATGCGACGCACGGCACTGAGAACCGCGCCCAGGTGCGAGGGATCCGCCATTTCGAATGTAAACGTGTTGAGGGCAACGCGATCGCGAGACGTCGACACATGTGCGCCAAGGATGTTGAGGTGATGATCGGACAGCACCTGAACAACATCTGCAAGGAGACGGTTGCGGTCGAGCGCCTCTACCTCGATTTGGACCATAAACGTCGAGTCAGAAGCGCCCGTCCACTGCACATCAACCATGCGCTCCGGCTGTTGCTCGAGTTGCAGCAGGTTCTCGCAGTCGGACCGGTGAATCGACACGCCCTGCCCACGGGTGACGAAGCCTCGGATGGGGTCGCCGGGCACAGGCGTGCAGCACTTCGCAAGTTTGACGACCACGTCGGTCATGCCGGAAACCGAGACTCCGGGGTCGCCCCGGCGCGCCGTCTGCCGAGTGCCTGGTCGCGTGATCTCCGCAAGGTCTTCATCGGCGCCAGCGCGACCACCGACAGCCTCGATCATCCGATCCACGACATCGGATGGTTGTTCCTTGTGCTCACCGATGGCGGCGTAGAGCGAGTCGACGTCGTCGTAATGCATCTCACGGGCGAGAGCGAGAAGCGTCGATTTCGACATGAGGCGCTGCATTGGCAAGTGCTGTCGGCGAATCGCCCGCGCCAGCATGTCACGCCCGGTTTCGATCGATTCTTCACGCCGTTCACGGGTGAACCATTGGCGAATCTTGTTGCGGGCCCGTGTTGACTGCACAAAGTCGAGCCAGTCGCGTTTGGGGTGGCCGTTCTCGTCCGACGTCGTGATGACCTCGACCGTGTCCCCATTCTCAAGAGTCGAATCGAGCGAGACGAGTCGACCGTTCACCTTCGCCCCAACGGTCTTGTGACCCACCTCCGTGTGGACCGCGTAAGCGAAGTCGACTGGCGTCGCACCCTGAGGCAATGCAAGAAGTTTGCCTCGCGGGGTGAAGACATAGACCTCCGCGCGGGAGATCTCCCCCCGCAGCGAGTCGAGGAAGTCGCTTGGGTCTGCGGTCTCTTGCTGCCAGTCGGCGATCTGGCGCAGCCACCCCATGTCGCTTGCGACTGCCGGCACCTTCTCACCCTTGGCGTTTTCCTTGTACCGCCAGTGAGCTGCAAGGCCGTACTCCGCCCGTCGGTGCATGTCCCACGTACGAATCTGCAGCTCAATCGGTTTGCCCTGCGGACCGATCACCGTCGTGTGAAGCGACTGGTAGAGGTTGAACTTCGGCATCGCGATGTAGTCCTTGAACCGGCCCGGAACGGGCTGGAACATCGAGTGCATCTCGCCGAGCACCGCGTAGCAGTCACGGACTGACTCGACGAGGATCCGAATCCCGACGAGGTCGTAGATGTCGTTAAGGTCGCGGCCTCTGACGATCATCTTTTGGTAGACCGAGTAGTAATGCTTCGGCCGCCCAGTGATCTCTGCCTTGATCTTCTTCGCCTTGAGGACGCTCGCGATTCGTGAGCGCACCTCTGCAAGGTCCTTCTCGCGCTCGGGTGCACGTTCTGCGACAACCTCGACGATCTCTTGGTAGATCTTTGGGTACAGCGTCTTGAACGACAGATCCTCGAGTTCCCACTTGATTGCGTTGAGTCCCATGCGGTGCGCAAGGGGGGCATAGATTTCGAGGGTCTCCTGGGCCTTTCGCCGCGCCGACGCTTGGCTCACGTGCTCCCAGGTCCGTGCGTTGTGAAGACGGTCGGCAAGCTTGAGCAACAACACACGGATATCGCGGGCCATCGCGACAACAAGCTTTCGCACGGTCTCCGCTTGAGCCGCTTCACCAAACTTCAGTTTGTCGAGCTTGGTGACGCCGTCAACAAAGGAGGCGACCTCGTCGCCGAACTCCTCACGAATCTGATCGAGAGGAAAGTTCGTGTCCTCGACAACGTCGTGAAGCAAGGCGGCCGCGATCACGGTGTCCGGGAGACCAAGGCCCGCGATGATCTCAGCCACGGCAATCGGGTGCGTGATGTACCGCTCACCGCTTTGCCGCAACTGACCCTCGTGCGCCTGCTCCGCGACGGCGTGAGCTCTCTCGATGAGGCCCGTCTTGGCGCGCGGGTACATGCGGCGATAGATCTCAAGCAGTGATGAGATCGCAGCCGGCTCTTGCGCGTGACGGCGCAACGCAAACTTCCGCCCGGCGGAGGTCTGCGCCTTGGTATCCGTCACAGTGGCCTCCGATTCGAAAAAGGGTGAAGACCAGTCTACTTGCGGCGCTTGCGTCGCGGTTGCGCAGCCGTGCCCTGGTGGTGTCCGGGCTGCAGAGCGCCAACTCGAACGGTGCCATCCTCGCGCACAACATCCGACTTGCCGCCCTCACGGAAGCGCTGCACCTCGGCATTGTGCTGGATGATTTTCGGCTCGCGCTGACGCAAGGCCACCTCGAGAGGAGTGGCGACAAAGATCGATGAGAA
>JAEZXC010000114.1 GCA_023442845.1 Actinomycetes bacterium
AGTCGGTTGGCGTCACGCGGGCCGTCCAGATCGGCTGCGAGCTCGACTCCGCGCGGTGGACGGTCACGGCTGTTGCTGACGATCACCGCCTCGTGGGGGGAGTGGCGCTCCACCCAAATGAGGCGCCACGCCATGTGATGGGCACTCACGAGTCGGGCCTCGATTACGACGCTGCCTTCGCCGAGATTGCCGAGCTCGCCAGGGCGCCGCGCATCCGGGTGGTCGGGGAGACAGGTCTCGACTACTTCCGCACTGGGCCCGACGGCCGGGCCGCGCAGGTGCGATCGTTCCGCGACCATATTGCGCTCGCGAGAGAACTCGACCTCGTCTTGCAGATCCATGACCGCGACGCCCACGCTGATGTGCTCGACGTTCTCGCCCGGGACGGAGCTCCCGAGCGGACGGTGTTTCATTGCTTTTCCGGTGATGCCGCCATGGCGCGCGTGTGTGTGGATCGCGGCTATTACCTCAGTTTTGCTGGCACGCTCACGTTCAAGAATGCGACTGACCTGCATGCCGCGATCGCCGTGACGCCCCTCGATCACATTCTCATCGAGACGGATGCCCCCTTTCTTGCGCCTCATCCTCAGCGCGGCGCCGTCAACACCCCGGCGCAGGCAGCCGCAACCGTGCGATGGGCTGCGGCGCACCTCGACATTGAGCTGGAACGCCTCTGCCGTGCGGTCGACGCGACGTCTGAGGCCCTGTACGGTCCCTGGTAGTGCGATCGCATCGCGTTTACCATGGGTTCCTTGGGTTTGCGAAGCGGCATGCCGATATGAGACAAAGATGCGAACAACGCGCCCCCGTCGTTAGGACCGTATGACCTACAGGACCCTGCCACCTACGCCAGGCGGCCGCCGTGAACGGCGGTTGCAAGAAGGCGCGCGTTTGCGTACCTATCGGCAGGTCGGCACGACGGCAATCGTGCTCGCTCTCGCGGCGGGTTCCTTCTCGTCTGCGGGTATTGACGAGGTGACGGCCGAGTGGTTTAGCCGCGACACCGACCCCGTGGAGAGCGTGGCACCGCTCGCCGCCGAAGACCTCCAGGTAGAGGTCACCACGGAGACGACGACTAACGCGATCGCCAGCGGCACAATCGAGCAGCCCGATTTCAATCTGCGCACCGGCTCGCGACGGGTCATCCAAGAAGGCGTGCCGGGCACGGAGCTGGTGAGCTACACGGTGACTCGCGTCGACGGCGTCGAGGTGGGCCGCACCCCCGGAATCAGCGTGGTGGTCGCACAGCCCCAGGACGAGATTGTCGCCGTTGGCTCCCTGACGATCCCGCCCGCTACCCCTGTGCAACAGGGATCCAACCGTGAGTTGGGCCAAACTCTCGCTTCCGATCTGTACGGCTGGAGCGGCGATGAGTGGGCGTGCCTCGATAATTTGTGGTCGCGTGAATCCGGATGGTCGCACACCGCTCACAACCGTAGTTCTGGTGCGTACGGCATTCCGCAGGCCCTGCCGGGCGACAAGATGGCGACCTTCGGCTCTGACTGGGCGTCGAACCCCGCAACTCAGATCAAGTGGGGTCTGTCGTACGTATCGGGCCGCTACGGCACCCCATGCGGTGCGTGGGGCCACTTCACGCAAAAGAACTGGTACTAGGCGCTCGTGGCCGAACTCCTAGGCCCCAGCGACGTCCGCTCCCTCGCGGAGGCACTGGGAGCGTCGCCCACCAAGAAGTGGGGCCAAAACTTCGTTGTCGATTCCGGCACCGTGCGCCGCATCGTCCGTATCGCCGGAGTCAACCCTGGCGATGAGGTCGTGGAGATCGGTCCGGGCCTGGGATCCCTCACCCTCGCGCTTCTCGAGGCGGGAGCGCGCGTCACCGCAATTGAGATTGATCCGACGCTTGCAGCGGCACTACCTGCGACGGTCGCTGCGCGCGCGGGCGCCGACGCCCCACTCACCGTCGTCCAATCCGATGCCTTGCGCGTCGAGACTTTGGAATCGCGGCCTCGCCTCCTTGTTGCAAACTTGCCCTACAACGTCTCCGTACCAGTGCTCCTGCACTTCCTTGAGACCTTCCCGTCGATTGAGCGAGTGCTAGTCATGGTCCAGGCAGAGGTGGCGGATCGTCTCGCCGCGCCCCCTGGCTCGCGCACCTACGGAGTGCCGAGCGCCAAAGCTGCGTGGTACTGCTCCGTACGGCGCGCCGGAGACGTGGGCCGCGCGGTCTTTTGGCCCGTTCCCCGTGTCGATTCCGCACTCCTCTTGCTCGAGCGTCGGCCGCAACCTGTCACGGACGCGCCTCGTGACACGGTGTTTGCCGTCATCGATGCGGCGTTTGCTCAACGTCGCAAGGGACTGCGCGGGGCGCTCTCCCAGGTGGCGGGATCAGGCGCTGCCGCTGAGGCCGCGTTACGTCAGGCCGGCATCGAGCCGCTGACCCGCGGTGAGCAATTGGCCATCGCCGACTTTGCCCGTATCGCTGAAGCGCTGCCGCACCTCAAGGCACTGCGATGACCGCCTTTGCGGAGGTCGATGGCCTCGCACGCCGCCGCGTACGCACCCGTGCCTCCGGCAAGGTGAATCT